>CAYUFW010000145.1:0-1503 GCA_964443915.1 uncultured Pirellulaceae bacterium | reverse complement strand
GATGGGCCATGGCGTCACATCCGGAAGGCGTGGCGGAGACAGGCGCCCAAGAAGTTGTGGCAGCGCATCAGTCGCCGCTCGTCCCAAGCGGCCAGGCGGCGGTAGACGTGATGGTTGATCGGCCAGAGGACGGCGGCGGTTGGGTTAAGGCCGCGGCCGCGGCTGAGCATCATCGGGGCGATTTGCCGGTACAGGAACGGGTAGTACGGCCCGTCTGGCAGCGTGACGGTCCGCGCGGGTATTTCCCCGGCAATGAATCTCCGCAGGCCCGGATCTTCGGCCGGCGGGATGTGTCCGCGCAGCAAGCGGCCCAGGGCGCTGGTCGATCGGTAGCGCCGCATGACTCGGGCGTAGCGGTGATACGTGGCGGCGAAGATGGGGCTGCCGGCACGGCCGCCCAGCGGGGTCTCGCGGGCGGCGAATCCCGGATTAGCCACCGCTACCAGGTCGTAATCGGCGGCCAGGGGGACCAGTTCGACCGGCGCGGTGCAGACCGTATCGGCGTCGATCCACACGCCGCCGTATTGCCAGATCAGCCAAACTCGGAGCAGGTTGGTTCGGAAGGCTGGCGGCAGGGGACGAGTGATGCGGCGGACCGCGGCGCTGCCGGGCATGGCGGCGACGTCGTCCGGACCGATCAGACGGGCGGACGCATTGTGACGCTGGATCGAGCGGATGCACAAGTCGACCAGCGGCGGCCGCGGGCCCTCCCAGTAGAGCCAGACGGTGGGGGCGTGATCGGTGATCGGCGGTCGGTGATCGGTGGTCACGCTGCGGCCTCCGTGGGGACGATAGACACCGGGGGGCTGACGCCGCCCCGCTCGCCCAGGCGGACGTGACGCTTGGCGGGGTCGATGGCGGCGACGGCCGCGGTCAGCTGGTCGGCCGTGGGCTGCAGGCCCAGCCAGGCGGCGACGCGGGTCAACTGGCCGGCGGGGTCTGCCAACAGCTGGTCGTAGGCCACGCGGCAGACCTGATCCGGGATCTCGCCGGCGAGCGCGTCGCGGCCGGCGGCCAGCCAGCGCTGGTGGGCGGCGATCTGTTCGGCTTGACCGCCCGCGGCCTTGGTGCGGCGGATCAGGCTGGCGATTGACTCGTCCGCGGGGCGATCGCACACGATCAGCCGCAGCCCCTGGCCGCAAAGATTGCGCAACTGGCGGCCCGCCTGACAGAGTTGCGGATACTTGGCGGCGGGCAACGGGGGGCTTACGCCGCCCCGTTCGCCAACCGTTGCGGCTTCGGCTTGGCGGGCAGCGATGAACTTCTTCAGCTTCCGCCACAACCACTGCCGCTTCTTCCGCGATTGCACGACCGGCAGCGGCATTGCCGTGTCCATGATCTGGGCCAACTCGCGGTGCTCGCCGCCCTTCGCCGGCGAATCCTTGCCCCAATAGCCCTGCAGGAATCGCTGCTCGCCAAACCACAGGCCGAGATGCCACAGGGCTTGCGCCAGCGCTGATGTGCCCGACGAGTGCAAGCCGAGGATCGCCACGAACGACGGCG
>CAYUFW010000144.1:15940-19141 GCA_964443915.1 uncultured Pirellulaceae bacterium | reverse complement strand
TGACAAAACCCACGCGATCATAGAAGGCCGGAACAAGTCCGCGCCGTTCCGGCACGGCCAACGGCAGGATGACCGCGAGAATTCTTGCCGGAACTGCGCGGACTTGTTCCGGCCTGCTTTCTTCTCGGACGCTGACTAACGCGCCAGTTGAGCACCGAAGCTGATCCCTTGTGCCCAGAAGCCGGCGTCGCGCAGGATGGCGGCGGGACGCTCGGCCAGCGGGGTCACATCGATCGCCGTGTCGATCTGGTCGCCGGTCCGGAGCAAGCGACTGAAGCAGACCAAGGTGTATCCCAGCGTCAGGCTGAATTGCTCGGTCACGCGGTACTGCAGATTCACGCCCAGTTCGGGCAGCACGCCGAACTCGTTGCGGCTACGGTAGCCAATGTTGGTTGGCTGGCTGAGGAGTCCGCCGGCGCTTTCGTACGTCTGGCCGTTGGGATCGGGCGTGACGATGGTCGTCCAGCCGTCGATTTTTACCTGCTGATGCACGTTGCCCAGCGCCAGCTTGGCCAACAGATTCAGAGACCAGGGCCCTCGGTAGAATTCCGCGTTCAGCCCTAGCTCGCCCCCGTGGAAGTCGTTGTCCGTGGCAAAGGAGTCCCCGGAATCCTGCGTTGTCCCGGGATTCCAGCCGTCGACCGGGGCCGTCAACTCCAGGCTCTCGGTGATCCTCAGATCTTCGCGAAAGGCGAAATGGCGATACCCGCCAAGCAGGTCGATGCGGCCCCGCGGGCCGCTTCTCCAATGCCTCCGCAACAACACGCCGCCCGAGTTCAATTCGCTGGAACTGGCCACGCCGATCGCCCCGGTCGCGATGCCGGGAAAGGCGACCTTTGCGGCGGCCAACTCGCCGAGAGCCACATCATAGTACGGGCGAGCCAGAATCGGAGTCCCGTCCGACGACGCCGCAAAGCGGCCTGTACCCTTGTCATTGCCCACGAGGAACCAGTCGATCTGCAGGTTTAGGCTTCGGCTGTCGTCCAACCAATAACCCAGCGTCAGCCAGCCGCCGCCGCGAGCTTCGTTGGCGATACTCATTTCGCCGAACAGCACGTCGAATCCGGGGGAACCAGGCACACCTGCCGATTCCCAGTCGGTGCCGGGCGCGCTCGTGCTGACCAGCGCCGGTAGCCGATTGCCCTTGGTCCACCAGAGCAAGTACTGCCCGCGCAGCCAGAGCCGGGCGGAATCGCCGATCGGTGCCGACTCCGGCCAACACAGGATATCGAAACCTGATTCGTCCCGCCGGCAACACGGCGGCGGCGTTGCGTCGGGCCAAATTGCTGCGGCCGCCACCGGTTCGTCGACGGATGCAGCGGGGGCCTCCGGGGCTTGCTGATCGCCGGGCTGGGGCGAGACCTGAGCGCCCACGGGATCGGCCAGCACCAACGCCGCGGCCAACAGGGCCGCAGACATGATCATGTGACGGACGAGTGATGTCATGGACCTACCCGGCTGCGGTGGGCGTTCCAGCCACCTAGCAACGCAGCCAATGCTTGCACTCTCAAACCTCGATCTGGTAATGCTCCTGTATCGTAGGTATCGGATTTTCCGGATTTGCGGATGAGGCTGAGTTTGCCGGTCAGCTGCTCGCGCTGCGGTAGCTGAGCAACGCTCGATTGAACACCCAGCGCGATCCCATCAGGCTCAGGACCGTCGCCAGCAAGGCGAATCCGGCCAGCGGCCACTCCCACCAGGCGCGCGGGTGGAGTGGCTGAGCCAGCAAACGGGCCGGCACATTGACCACGACCAACACCGGAACGACGAACGTGAAAAAGCCCCACAGCGGGATTCCCCAGCCGCGGCGATAAATCTCCATGGGATAGCGGGCAAAATTGGTGATGTAGAACCAGAAGTCGTACAGCGACTGGTTCCGGCCGAGCCAAATGCTGGTCGCCGCCAGGGCAATCGTCAGGCTGTACAGAATCGCTGCCCCCATCAGGACATAAACGGGGTACAGCAGCAAGACGACCCCATTCAGCACCAACGGATTCTCGGATCGCGTGGTGAGATGCCACAAGCTGACGCCCAACAGAACCAACGCCGTGGCGACGTTGACCAGCGAAGACCACTCGACGCGCTGGAACGAGATCAGGAACTGGGTATCGATCGGCTTCAGGAGGGCAAAGTCCAGATTGCCGGTTCGAATCAGTTCGCTGAACTCGTCGGCATTGGGCATGCAAAACGACTGGACGAGGCTGTTGACCAGCCACGTTGTGCCCAGAAACACGAAGAATTCGTATTTTCCCCATCCCGATTCCGGCCCGATGTACGGGGCGTGGCTGAAGAGGATCAGGTAGAACCCGACATTCATCAGCGTCCAAGAAATCGAGGTTACGCACTCCAGCAGGAAGTTGGTGCGGAAGGTCATGTCGCGGATCAAGCTGTTCCGCGCAAAGGTGAGAAGGACTCTGCCGTACGACGGATGGTCGCTCATCGCCCTCTCGCCCTGTTGCAAGACCCGTGCAAGTGGTAAATTTGTGAATCGGTACTTCGCCTGTCCCACATCGGCGACCGGTGGGCGTCAGCCCACCGGTCACACTGGTGCGAGCAGCCCGCCTGTGGAAATCCGGTGGGCTGATGCCAAGAAACCGGAGGGCTCACGCCAAAATACCGGTCGGGTCACGCCCACCGTTCGCCAGCGCGGGGGCGGGATTTCGCCGAGTTGGAACATGGTTGCAGAAATGCGTTCAGACGACAAGCAGGATGCTTGTTGGAGCAAGGGGATCGTCCTATGTTGTTGTGTCGCAACTACTTGAATTGCTTGGCGTTTTCTGGTTTCGGAATACTGGGGCTCTTTCTAGCCCTTGGGCTGTGGGGTTGCACCCCGGCGGGACAGCCGCCTCAAGCGGCGGCGAACCCGCCGGCTGCTGCGGCACCGGCTGAGTCGGACTCACCCGAGGCTGCCGCCGAACCGGCACCCAAAGCGAGTCCAGACCCGGTGTTGCTCGGCTCGGAAGAACTCGCCGAGGGCTGGATTTCGCTGTTCGATGGCCAGACACTGTTCGGCTGGAAAGCGGACAGCCAAGCCGACTGGCGCGTCGAGGACGGCACGATCGTGGTCGGCAGCGGCGAAAAAGGGCTGCTGTGTACCACGACTCAGTACTGCAACTACGTGCTGCGGGTGGACTTTCGGGCCGAGCAAGGAACCAACAGCGGCATCTTTTTGCACACGCAGCCACAAGCGCAGGAGCCGGC
>CAYUFW010000144.1:0-15930 GCA_964443915.1 uncultured Pirellulaceae bacterium | reverse complement strand
ACGCCGCTAATCCTTTTCCGACCGGCAGTTTGGTCCAGCGGCAGAAGGCCGAAGTCAAAGCGACCGGTGGCGAGTGGCACTCGTATGAAGTCACCGTGGACGGCGATCGCGTGCTGGTGAAACTCAACGGGCAACAGGTGTTGGATTACACGGATCCCAAGCCCTTGCGGCGGGGACACATTGGCCTGCAGCTCAATTCGGGCAAGGTGGCGTTTCGCAACATCCGGCTCAAGCCGCTGGGCTTGACCAGCATCTTCAACGGCCGTGACCTTACGGGCTGGAAGACGTATCCCCAGATGCCCAGCAAGTTCACGGTGACCGATGCCGGCGAGTTGCACGTCGAAAACGGGCGCGGTCAGCTGGAAAGCGAGGGCAGCTACGGCGACTTCGCGTTGCAGTTGGAATGTCAGACGCACGCGCCGCATCTCAATTCGGGCGTCTTCTTCCGTTGCATTCCGGGCGAGGACATGAATGGGTACGAATGCCAGATCCATAACGGCTTTAAGAACGACGATCGGACCCAGCCGCAGGACTGCGGCACGGGCGGCTTTTTCCGGCGGCAGAACGCTCGCCGCGTCGTCGCGGACGACCTGAAGTGGTTCCACATGACGTTGATCGCCGACGGCGCGCACATGGCGGCTTGGGTCAACGGTTACCAGGTTAGTGACTGGACAGACGACCGGCCGGCCCACGAAAACCCGCGGAAGGGATTGCGGCTGGAGCCGGGGACGATCATGATTCAAGGGCACGACCCGACGACGAACATTTCGTTCCGCAGGTTGCGGATGGCGGAATGGGCGCAGCGCAGTCTGTAGGTCGTGGGTTGGGACTCCATCCCGACCGGGTCGGAACGCAGTCCCAGCCTACTTGGTTTGGCTGCGTGAAATGATTTTGAGGCATGCATGATCCAGCAGACGATTGGTTTCATCGGCGGCGGTCAAATGGCGCGGGCCCTGGCGGGCGGCCTGGTCCGGGGCGGCTTGACGTCCGCCGAGCGGCTGGCGGCGTTTGACCCCGCGGAGACGGCCCGCGCGGAGTTTAGCGCGCAGGTCGCGGGCGCTCGGCTGCTGGCCGACAACCGGGCCGTGATCGCCGCTGCCGACGTGATCGTCTTGGCGGTCAAGCCCCAGAAGGCGGACGCCGTGATGGAGGAAGTACGCGGCTGCTGCGCTCCCGGCAAGTTGCTGGTGTCGATCCTGGCGGGCACGCCGCTGGCGCGGCTGTGCGCGGGCTTGGGCACGCAACGGGTGATTCGGGTGATGCCCAACACGCCTTGCCTCGTGGGGATGGGCGCGGCCGGTTATGCCCTGGGGCCGGGTGCGACTCGGCAGGACGCGCAGCTGGTGGGCGAACTGCTGGGCGCGGTGGGGCTGGCTCTGGAAGTGGACGAGTCCCAGCTGGACGCGGTGACGGGGCTGTCCGGTTCGGGGCCGGCGTTTGTGTACACGGTGATCGAGGCGCTGAGCGACGGCGGCGTGCGGATGGGATTGCCGCGGGCCACGGCGACGCAGCTGGCGGCCCAGACCGTGCTGGGCGCCGCGCAAATGGTGTTGACGGCCGGCGAACATCCGGGCGTCTTGAAGGACCGCGTGGCGAGTCCGGGCGGAACGACGATCGCCGGGCTGCAAGCGCTGGAAGAACGCGGCCTGCGGGCGGCGCTGATGGCCGCCGTCCAGGCGGCGACGGAACGATCCGTGGAATTGTCACAAGGGACAAAGTAGCAGGCAATGCCAGGGGAGGTTGACGGCGATGGCGTCCGTGTTCTGTGTGGTGGACGACAAGCACGTCCCGCTGTATCGGATCCTGTGGGTCTCCGACCTGCCGCACTTCTGCGGCGGCGACGATTGCCCGTTCGAAGGCCGGTACGAAGTCCGGCTGGAGATGGAGGAGTCCGTGTGGGCGAACCGGGAAGAACGAGACGAGGTCTTGGGCGCGCTGGAGGCTTGGGCGGGCGGACCGGAGAACGAAGATCATTGGAACTGAGACCGCGAAGGCGCGTCGGGCTCCCGCCTTCGCTTCACCTCGAACTTCGAGGAGCAGACGGATGTCGTTGTTCGCAAGTGACCAGTACCGCTGGCGGGAGACCTACTCCGTGTTGTTTCGCGAAGCCGACCGGCCCTCTGCCGGGCAACTCCGCAAGGCGCTGGAGGGGCTGGGCGAGGGCAACCGGGTGACCGACATCACGACCGGCCCCGACGGCCACGTCGAAGCGATGACCGTGCTGGCGCCCGCCGATTTCGCGGGCATGGACCTGTCGTACGTGTCGGGCGAGGAAGTGCGGGAGCAGATTGAGGCGTTGAAGGCGGAACGCAAGAAGAAGTCGCTGAGCAAGAAGGAGCAGGCGAAGCTGCAGCGACTCTCCGAGTGCGATGCCCGCTTCGACATCTTTCATTTTCAACAAGTCGTCGGCGAGGATGCCGACGACGAGGACGAGTTCATGGATCCGGGATCCCTGATCGCCGTGCTCACGTGCTTGGCCCAATTGTGCCACGGCGTGGGGATCGATCCGCAAACAGGAGCTTTGATGTAAGGACGAGTATGCTGGCGAAAGAAATCAGACCCGGCGCCATTATGAATTACGAAGGCGCCCCCGTACGCATCGAGAGTATCAACGTGCAGAGCCCCTCGGCCCGCGGCGCGGCGACGCTGTACAAGTTCCGCGGCCGCAACCTGGTGACTCGGCAGAAAACCGACTTTGTGCTCAAAGGCACCGACTCGCTGCCGCCGGCCGATTTCCACAAACGGGCCGTGACGCTGATGTACGCCGACGCGGATCAAGTGCATCTGCTGGATCAGACCGACTTCAACCAGTATTCCCTGTCGCGGGAAAACATGGCGGAAGATCTGCCCTACATCACCGAAGCCCTGCAGGGGATGATGGCGTTGATTTACAACGGCGAGTGTGTCGGCGTGCAATTGCCGGCGGCCGTAGAACTGAAGATCACCCGCTGCGATCCGGCCGCCCGCGGCAATTCGGCCACCGGCCGGACCAAGCCCGCCACCCTGGAAACAGGATTGGTCGTCCATGTGCCCGAGTACCTGAAGGAAGGCGAAATCGTGAAAGTGGATACTCGGACGGGCGAGTTCCTGTCGCGTGCCTGAACCAGAACCGGATGACGGAATCCTGATTCGCGGTGGTCTGCACCCGCCATCCGTGTTGACAAAATTCCCAAGCTTAGCTAGTTGTTCTCGTTTTGCGTGGCGCCACTGTGTGCCACGAGATCTTCGCCGAACCCTTGGAAGTGAAGAGATTCCGCTATGATCGGAGAGTTGGAACTGCCCCTGCCTCTGCCCTTGGTCCCGCCGGACGAGACGGATGATGCTGACTCCGAGACCGTTGAGGTCGTGGCCGAAATGTCGGACCAGGACGATTTCGACGACGACGACTTCGACGACTTCGATGACGACTTCGATGACGACTTCGAGGAGGAAGCCGAAGACGAATACGACTTCGACGACGAGTCTTTCGGCGACGAGGAAGCGGAAGAAGAGGAAGACAATGGCGAGCCCGAATTCGAGGGCGACCTGGACGAGTTCGACGACGGCTCGGTGCCGGATGCGGACGAAGGCGGACTGGAGGACGACGAGGATGACGACGAAGAGTTCGAGGACGTAGAGGACGAGCCGTGATGTTTCAGCCGGTGCCCAGCAGTGTCAATTTCCCCGCTCTGGAAGAACGAATCCTGGCGTTCTGGAACGAGCAACGGATCTACGAGCAGTCTCTGCAGCGGCGGGCCGACGCCCCGCGGTTTGTGTTCTACGAGGGTCCGCCCACCGCCAACGGAATGCCGCATCCCGGACATTGCCTGACGCGGGCCATCAAGGACCTGTTCCCCCGCTACCGCACCATGCGCGGCTACCGCTGCGAACGCAAGGCGGGCTGGGACACGCACGGCTTGCCGGTCGAGGTCGAAGTCTGCAAAGAGCTGGGCATCCATGCCAAGGAGGAGATCGAAGCCTTCGGCGTCGAGCCGTTCATCCACCGCTGCCAGGAAAGCGTCTGGCGGTACATGAAGGAATGGGAGCGGCTGACAGAGCGGCTCGGCTTCTGGATCCACTTGGACGAGGCCTACGTGACCTACCACCAGAGCTACGTGGAGAGCGTGTGGTGGTCGCTGAAGAACCTGTTCGACCGTGGCCTGTTGTATCGCGGACACAAGATCGTCTGGTGGTGGGCTCAGGGCGGCACGGCGCTCAGCGCCGGCGAGGTGGGCCAAGGCTACCGCGAAGTGGCTGACCCCAGCGTCTATGTCCGCTTTCCGCTGGTGGACGATCCGCAGACGTCGCTGTTGGTCTGGACCACCACGCCTTGGACTTTGCCCAGCAATCAGTTCGCCGCCGTCCATCCCGAACTGGACTATGCCACGGTTGTCGATCCGGAGACGGGCCACCGGCTGATCGTCGCGGCGGCGCTGGTCGACGCAATCGCGGCGAAACTGAAACACGAACTGCAGGTCGTCGCCACGTGCCGGGGCGACCAACTGGTCGGCCGCCGGTACGTGCCGCCGTTCGACTACTACTCGCGGACGCTGGGCGAGAAGCGAGGCCGACTGGCCGGCGGCGGCACGGAACATATCGCCTGGCGAGTGGTCACGGCCAACTTCGTGACCACCGACAGCGGCACCGGGGTAGTGCATCAGGCGCCGGCGTTCGGCGAGGTGGACTACGACGTGCTGCTGGACGAGCAGGCTCGCTTCGTCGCGGGCGAGGGACCGCAGTTGATCTGCGCCGTGGGGCCGGACGGCAAGTTCACGGACGAGGCGCCGGACTATGCCGGCCGCTGGGTCAAGGACACGGACAAAGACATCAACCGCGAGTTGCGTTCGCGGGGGCTGCTGCTGCACGTCGAGCAGTACTTGCACGATTACCCGTTCTGCTGGCGGGCCGACGACGACCCGCTGATCCAGTACCCGCGGCAGAGTTGGTTCATCCGCACCACGGCCTTCAAGGAGCGGATGCTGGCCAACAATGCCCAGGTCAACTGGCTGCCGGAGCACATCCGCGAGGGCCGTTTCGGCAACTTCCTGGAAACGAACGTGGATTGGGCCCTGTCCCGCGAACGGTACTGGGGCACGCCGCTGCCGATTTGGGTGTGCAGCCAGACGGGAAAAATGGAGGCGGTCGCCAGCTACGCCGAACTGCTGGCCAAACCCGGCGTGCAGGGCGTGGACGTGTGGGAGAACGCCAAGGCCGCCAAGCCTGAGCTGCCCGACGATCTGCGCGTCCACAAGCCGTACATCGACGCGGTCACGTACCAGTCGCCGTTCGATCCTGCGGGCCGCATGCAGCGTGTTTCGGAGGTCATCGATTGCTGGTACGACTCCGGCTCGATGCCCTTCGCCCAGTGGGGATATCCGCACGCCAACCGCCAGCGGTTCGAGGACCAGTTTCCGGCCGACTTCATCAGCGAGGCTCTGGACCAGACCCGCGGCTGGTTCTACAGCCTGCTGGCGATCAGCACGATGCTGTTCGGCGACGAGCCGGAGGCGCCATCAGGCCAACCAAGCTCCCCATTGCCCTCCGCACCAACCACCCACCGATCACCACCCACCGATCACCGGTCATCGATCACCAATCACCAATCCCCCCCCCCCAAACGCCGCTCCGTCGCATCCCTTCCCGCACCCCTTCAAGAACTGCATCGTGCTGGGCCTGATGCTGGGCGAAGACGGCGCCAAGATGTCCAAGAGCAAGCGGAACTACCGCGAGCCGTCGCAGATCTTCGACCGCTACGGAGCCGACGCGCTGCGCTGGTACTTCTTTGCCAACCAGCCGCCCTGGTCGTCGATCCGCTACAGCGAGCAGGCGATCAAGGACAGCATCCCGGAGTTCCTCCTGCGGCTGTGGAACGTCTACAGCTTCTTCGTGATCTACGCCAATATCGATGGCTTCGATCCGGCGGCTTCGATCGCCGGCGAGGCGGGACAATTGACGCCGGCCGACCTGGCACGCGGCGACGGATTCCGGCCGGAGGCCCAGCGGAGCGAGCTGGATCGCTGGGTGCTGAGCGAACTGAACCGGACCGTCGCGGCGGTGGCCGAGCGGATGGACGCCTACGACAACTTCACCGCTTGCCTGCGGCTGAACGAATTCGTGGACGCCTTGAGCAACTGGTACGTGCGCCGCAGCCGCGACCGGTACTGGAGCAGCGACAAGCGCTCGCCGGACAAGCTGGACGCTTACTGGACGCTGTACGAGTGCCTGCTGACGACCAGCAAGCTGATCGCGCCGTTCACGCCGTTCTTGGCCGAGACCATGTGGCGGAATCTGGCCGGCACGTTCGGCGACCGCGCCGTGCAAAGCGTCCACCTGTGCGATTATCCAGTTTGTGACGCGGCTGCCGTCGACGGCTTGCTCT
The DNA here is from genome assembly GCA_964443915.1 of uncultured Pirellulaceae bacterium. GTDB lineage: Bacteria > Planctomycetota > Planctomycetia > Pirellulales > Pirellulaceae > Anammoximicrobium. The sequence goes on along the minus strand of CAYUFW010000144.1, from coordinate 9,572 downwards.
CCGAGCGGATGACCCTCCTGCGCGATATCGCCTCGCTGGGCCGCAAGGCCCGGATGGATGCCAAGCTGAAAGTCCGGCAGCCGCTGGCCAAGGTCGAGGTGATCCTGGCCAAGGACACACATCAAGCCTGGCTCCAGACGCACGACGACCTGCTGCGGGACGAGTTGAACGTCAAGCAAGTCGAGTACGCGCAGCAGGCCGCCGACTACATCACGTACGAGGTGCTGCCCAATTTCAAGCGGCTCGGCCCGCGGATCGGCAAGCTGCTGCCCAAGGTCAAGCAGTTGGTGACCCGCGCGGACGGCGGCCGGTTGCTGGCCGAATTGGAGGCCACGGGCAAACTCACCTTGGACGCCGACGGCCAGCGGGTCGAGCTGGACTCGGAGGACCTGCAAGTCCGGCTGCAGGCCAAACCGGGCTGGGCTGCCGCGCACTTGCCCAGCTGCGTCGTGGTCCTGTCCACCGATCTCACGCCCCAGCTGGTCCGCGAAGGCCTGGCCCGCGACCTGGTGCGTTTGATCCAGGAACGCCGCAAGGAGTTGGATTGCCAGTACACGGACCGGATTCAAGTCGGCTTGGTGACGGAGTCCGACGAGCTGCGGCAAGCCATCGAGGAGAACGCCGAATACATCCGCGGCGAGACGCTGGCTGTGGTGTTGTCCCGCGAGCCGCTGGCCGGCGCCACGCCCGTGGCACACGACCTGGCCGCCAGTCCGATTGAAGTTTACGTCGTGACCGTCCCGGCCGCCTCCGTCGTTTAACCGCGTCCCCACGGGGAGCGCGTCGCGTTGAGCGTGCGGCCTGCCAAACCCAAACGATTCGCCCGCATACCTCAGCCCTTCGCGAAAAGACAGACTCATGGCCCAGTCAACCTCGCCCCTACCCATCGCCGTGCTCATTTCCGGCGGCGGAACCACGCTGCGCAACATTCTGCAGAAAATCGCCGCGGGCGAATTGAACGCGGCCGTCAAGCTGGTCATCTCCAGCACCGCGTCCGCCACCGGCTTGCGTTACGCAGCCGAGGCTTCCATTCCGTCGCTCGTGCTGCGGCCGCAGGACTTTCCCGCTCCCGAATCCTACCGCGACGCCGTGTTTCAGCCCTGCCGCGAGGCGGGCGTGCAGTTGGTCGTGATGGGCGGCTTTCTGAAACACGTCCTGATCCCGCCCGACTTCGAGCACCGCGTGATGAACATCCATCCCGGCCTCATTCCCGCCTTTTGCGGCCAAGGATTCTACGGCCACCACGTCCACCAGGCGGCGCTGGACTACGGCGTCAAGCTCAGCGGCTGCACCGTCCATTTTGCCGACAACCAATACGACCACGGCCCGATCATCCTGCAGCGTGCCGTGCCGATCCTGGACGACGACACGTCCGAGACCCTGGCGGCGCGCATCTTTCAGCAAGAGTGCGAAGCCTACCCGGAAGCCATCCGCCTGTTCGCTGAGGGCCGCCTGCACGTGGACGGCCGCCGCGTGCGGATTCTGGCCGTGGATGACAAAAGAGCCGACTTGGCAGGCAGCGGCTGAACGCCGGGCAGACCTGCCGCAGCCTGCGGATCGTCTGAGGTCGGCCCCGCGACGGAGCGTTGGGGGCAGCTCCCTTATGCCGTCAGAAGTTCGCCACCCACCATCAGCATCGCCAATTCGTGAGGCGCTGGAGACGCGGAGACCATATCGATGTTCGGCGTCGACGTCTTCTGCGACTGATCGATTCGCCCGCCGTGCTTGAGCCAGCCCGGCTGGTGGCGACGGTTCAGGTCGAGATGTGTCCAATGGAAAGATGCCTGTCCTTTTCGTTTCATGAGCGGCTCAGGGCAGAAGTCGCAGAGGGATTCCATCAGCTGGAGAGCGGTGAGTGGTTTGACGGTGATGCGGTGTTCGCAGATGTTCATCACGAAATCGACGCCATCGAGGCGAACTCACTTGGAAACTGAGCACCATGCCCAAATTGCGGTTCTCGCGTAATACCCGCGCTGACCTCAAAGAAATCGCGCGTTTCATCGCGGGACAAGCCGGTCGCCGCACGAAAGTATCCAGAATTGTCCGTGGCGACCGTGACATCAGATCCGTCTAACCTCGTTCGTCCGACCGTAGAGAGTCGGCTACGCGTGCTCCCCGGTCCGGATGGCAGTTGTGGGCTCGCGATCACGAACCCTTACGCAAACGCGGTGCGGCTGTGGCTGACCCCCTGCAACCTGCGGCGACCGCGCCGTGCCGCTTGCCGAGCAAGGCCACGCCAAATGTCAACCGGGTCCACACCGGCGCGGACATCAAATCCGTCCGAGGGTCGGACTTCGCGCCGCACGAAAATCACCGAGAATATTGGCAGAAGTCGAGCTGAGGGAATTGCGTTTCGGTCCGTTGCGGGCTCGACGCTGGCGTGCGGAGGAGCCGGGATTTGCTTTCCGGGCCGCTTGTCGCTTCCCACGGCCAACAAGCAGGCCGTGCCACGTGGGGTGTGACGGGCGTGGCCCTGGTCCGTGTGACACGGCTAGCACCGCAGACGGGTTCTTCCGCTGGCGGTGATGCTCTGGGCCGCCGGCTGGGACGATTGCCTCGACAGACCCGCGCCCGGCGTCCCCGATGCCGGAAGCCGGGTGTTGCGGCTGATCCAGCAGCGGAAATCGCGGCCGCGCGAGTTTCAACGGCTTCTAAACCGTGTCGTCCAGCACCTGGAAAGCATGCCGCAAGCCGAGCGTCGACGGTGGCTGGAACTGCTTTCCTACATCACGGCCCTGGTATATCATGTACGAGAACCGTCCGAGTGGCCGAGTTTGCAGCAGGCGATCGAAGGCTCGGTCCAAACGGACGAACATCGCCAGGAGATTTTCGGGATGCGCAGAACCATTGCGGACGAACTGGAGGAACGCGGGGCCATCAAGAACCGGCAGCAGACCCTGATTCGCCAACTGAAACGCCGTTTTGGCGACGTGCCCGACGAATTGTCGTCGGCAATCCGAGCGACCAACGATCCGGAATAGCTGGACGAGTGGTTGGACCGATTCGCCACGGCGGAGACGCTGGAGGAAGTCGGAATCGGGATTGCCGCCCAACGCGGGCTGGCGCCCGCAACCCATCTGGCGAGCGGGGTGGCGTGAGCCCCCCGGTTCTGAACCGAACGACTTGCTGGGAACCGGGGGGCTCACGCCACCCCGCTCGCCGCGCGCATGATACCGACTGAGACTTTGGCTCGTGACCAAGTGGCCAATCGCTGCCGTTGTTGCGTGACGGGCGCGGATCGGAGTGTCTACGGCTGTGCCGCTCGGGGAGTTGGTTCGTTCTCGGCCGCCAATTCGGAAACGGCTTTGACCAGGACTCCCTGGGCTTCTGCGGAGTAGAAGCCGATGTCGGCGACCAGGCCGCGGGCCTCGTAGCCGCCCTCGGCAACGATGGCGGCGTCGGGCAGATAGCCGTCGATTTCGTTCGAGTAACCGGCCACCCACACACGCTCGGCGGCAAGTGTCTGCCGCACCGCCGCGGCATAGCCCGACACGACTTCTCCGGAAAGAGCGACGAGGGTCAGGTCCCTGCCGAATTGCCAGACCGCCAGCGGCAGCCGATGGTGGGACGGCAATGGTGTGCCGCGTTCCAGCGCGGCCAGCATCCGTTTGGCGTTGTAGGCCGCCGCTCCAGACATCTTTTTCAGTTCCTCGACCGGCGGCACCGGTTTGAGCGGCAGATCCACTTCGCGGAACTTCACGAGCAACGGCCCACGGACCGGCGTGAGGGTCCCGTGCGCGACGCGGCACACCTCGGCCGCCAAGCTCTGGCCCTGAAGCCGGCAATGCTTCTCTGCGTCGGGGCCGCACCGCGGGTCGCTATTGGCATCGGCGCCGCAGCCTTGCACGAACATCGCTTGGACGCCTCGATTGGCTGCCTCGATTTCCTCCTGAGCGAAACCGGCGTAGTCGCCGGAAAGCTTGAGGCTGTCCCCCAGCGTCACGGGATGGCAAGCACAGCCGAACACGATCGCTCGAAGTTGGCCCTCGGGCGAACTGACGCGGAGCACCGGCACGGCATCGTCGACGGGCTTGTCCGGATTCGGGCCCATGCCGCGGTACGTGCCGTCCGGGTGGAACAGGCGGCGGTTGCGCACGAAGCCGCACTTGCCCGTGCCCCAGGCAAGCGTGGCCGGCTTCAAGTCGGCCAGCGCCGCCCGCGCCAGTTCCGCCAGTTGATCGTTGACGCGGGCGGTGTAGGCCAGGGTGGCCTGCGCATCTTCTCCGGAAATGGGGTAGAGAGACGGATTGGGGGCTCCCGTGATCGGAGCGGAATGCGTGTGGGAGAGATTCACCAGCAGTTGCCGCCGCTGGAGCCCTGTCTTCTCGATCAGCCGATCGAACAACGCCTTCGCTTCTGCCGGGGAAAGCGTACACAGATCGATGGTGATCAACACGGCCCGTTCTCCCCGCCCGTCCTCGATCGCCAGGGCCTTGGCGTACAGATCGTTCAGCTTGCCTTCAGACGGGCGGAATCGCGCCTTGCTGGCGTAGCCGCGCAGCCACAGCGGCTGGTCCGGCGTGATGCAGACTCGGGCCAGCCCGACGCGGAGATGGGAATCAGCCTGTTCGGCACCGCGGCAAGGGATCGCTATGGCAAGGACGAACGCGACGAGGAGCATGGTCGTTTTCATAGTGGTGACGATCCTGAAGGAAGATGGTGATGGACGCAGCATCGGAAACGGGCCTCGCCCGGACTCGGCATCAGAGGTCTTTTCCCCGGATTTGCAGTCGAATGTTTCCCTGGCCGGTGTTGATCCAGAAGACGCCGGGCTCAACTTCAAAAAAGACCGCATAGGCGATCCAGACCTTTTCGTTCTCGGTCGAGGCGATCACGACCGGTTCGGACCAGGTCTTGCCGTCGTCGGCCGAAAAGGCCACGGAGAGCTTGTTGCGCCGTTTGATCCAACTGTAACTCAGATCCTCCAGCGGCCAGTCCTTCGGGTCGGGAACGTAACCGAACGGCGGATACTTGTCATCCCGGTTCCAGACGAGAATGAGTCGCCCGTCCTGCAACCGCGCCAGTTCGCCGAACGAATTGTTGTTCTGAATCCCGGTCGATTCGGGTTTTGACCAGGTGAGGCCGCCGTCCTGGGAGAGCGACTTGTAGAAGGTCCCCTTGGTCGTCCGAATCAGCATGAAGACCGAATGATCGGCAAGTTCGACCAGTTTCGGCTCCATCGCCCCGTCGTGGTCGTTGATTTTCGAGCCTTCCATCGTGATGGTCTGCGTCTTCGTCCAGCTTTTCCCCTGGTCATCCGAGTAGTAGACGGGAATCACGTGTTCCCACGGCTTGACGGCCATGGTGGCAATCACAATCCGGCCGTTCTTGAGGACCACCATGGCGCGCAGGGCTCCGACCCAGTCCCGTTGAATCGCCAGCGGAGCGGACCACGTCTTTCCGTTGTCCGTGCTGCGGATCGAATAGACGGGGATCTGCCATTCCTCGGTGGTTCCCTTTCCCCAGCCTTTTTTTCCGGCATGCATTTCTTTGCTGTTGCAGAAAATCGAGACGATCACGCCGTCGTTGGTCCGCTCAATCGACCGATCACCAAAACGGAAATCAGCCGCCGGGATCGCGGGATATGATTTCCAGGTTTTCCCCTTGTCAACGCTGACATGAGCTTCGGTTCCGGCCAGCGTCAGAATTCCGCCGTCCGGAAGATGGACGAAAGGCCCGCCAAACTTCGAGGGATAAGCCTCCGCTTTCGGATGAAGCCGGATCTTGTCCTGCTCCAAGGCAGCGGCAGTGTTCATCAGAGAAACGACAACAAGCAGAACAATAACGCGTTTCATTTTGCCTTTCCTTTCATTTGTTCCTTACGGCTGCACGTCTTGCACTCGCCATTGTACCTCATTAAAGTCGTCACAGTAGCGGACCAGCGCAAGTATCGCCATGCCCCAACTGTAAGGAGCCCCTCTGATGTCTATGCTGATTTCCCGCCGTGACATGCTCCGGACTGCGGCCGTCGCCGCCGGCGTTTGGACCACCTCCGGCAACTCGACCTGGGCGCAAAGCAAGTCGCCGAACGAAAAGCTGAACATCGCCGGCATCGGGATCGGCGGCCGGGGCGCGGCCGACGTGAACGGCGCCGGTCACGAGAACATCGTAGCGCTGTGCGATGTCGACGAGCAGCGCGGCGGCAAGACGTTCGAGCAGTATCCACGAGCGAAGCGGTACAAGGACTTCCGCAAGCTGCTGGACGAGATGCACGGCCAGATCGATGCGGTCGTGGTCGGCACGCCGGATCACACCCACGCCGTGGCAGGCGTGACGGCGATGAAGTTGGGCAAACACTGCTACTGCGAGAAGCCGCTGACGCACAGCGTCTATGAGGCGCGGATGATGGCCCAAGTCGCCCGTGAGAACAAGCTGGTCACGCAGATGGGCACCCAGATTCACGCGGGCGCCAACTACCGGCGGGCCGTCGAACTGGTCAAGTCCGGCGCCATCGGGCCGGTGAGCGAAGTCCACGTCTGGCTGGGCGCGAACTTCAAGGGGCCGCCCACGCCCGCCGGCGTGCAGCAGCCGGACGCACCGACGGACCGGCCGCCGGTGCCGCCGTCGCTCGACAGGGACCTGTGGCTGGGACCGGCAGCCGAACGGCCGTACAGCCCGATCTACGTGCCCGGCCGCTGGCGCGGCTGGTGGAACTTTGCCAACGGGACGCTCGGCGACTTCTTCTGCCACTACTGCGATTTGGCGTTCTGGGCGTTGGACCTGCGCCATCCCACGACCGTCGAGGCGCAAGGGCCAGTGCATCCGGAGAGCGCCGCCCGCTGGACGATCGCTCGGCACGAGTACCCGGCACGCGGCGAGCAACCGCCGGTCGTGCTGACCTGGTACAACGGCGGCGGCTACCCGGCGCTGGTCAAGGAACGAAACATTCCGCCGTGGAGCAGTGCCGTGCTGTTCCTGGGGACGAAGGGGATGTTGATCGCCGACTATGGCAAACACCAGCTGTTGCCGGAAGACCAATTTATGGACTTCAAGCGGCCCGACCCGTTCATTCCCGATTCCATCGGCCACCATCGCGAGTGGACGGAAGCCTGCAAAAGCGGCGGACCCACGACCTGCAACTTCGAGTACTCGGGCGCGCTGACCGAAGCCGCATTGCTGTGCAACGTCGCGCTTCGCGTCGGCCAGAAACTCACTTGGGACGCCGCCAACTTGAAAGCCGTCGGCTGTCCCGCAGCGGATGCCTTCCTGCGGCGCGAGTACCGCAAGGGGTGGACGCTGTAGACACGGGCTCAGTGGCGAGCGAAAATGGATCGCGCGAATCCGTGTCTAGCTGCCAATCGTTGCTCCGTCGACACTGGGCCGGCGGAGGCGGAACCTAAATACGGGAAACGGCACTGGGCAGTGCCCGTCGAACGCTGCAATGGAGAGACTATTATGAAGTGCTGCGTACTATGGATCCTTGGCTGTTTGGTTGCCACGCAACTGAGCGCCGCCGAGCCGGCGAAGCCGGTGTTTCGCGCGGGAGCGGCCACGAGCAACATCACGCCCTTCTTGGGGGGCGCCGTCATCGGCGGCTTCGTGCCCTTTCCCGCCACCAACGTCCACGACGAATTGCACGCCCGCTGCCTGGTCCTGGACGACGGCCAGACCAAGCTGGCGCTGGTGGTCTGCGATCTGTTGGGCATCAGCCACGACGTGAGCAACGCCGCCCGCAAGCTGATCCAGGAGAACACGGGACTGCCGCCCGAACAGGTGCTGATCTGTGCCGTCCACACCCACTCGGCGTGCAGCGCGTTGGGCAAGGCGCCGCTGGACGAGTACCATACGTTTGTCGCCCGGCGGATCGCCGACGGAGTGCAGACCGCCCTGGGCACGCTGCGCCCGGCCCAGATGGCGTTTGTGACCGCCGAGGCGCCGGATCACGTCCACAATCGCCGCTGGGTGATGAAGCCAGGCACGGCTCCGCCCAATCCTTTCGGGGTTGTCGACCAGGTGAAGATGAACCCGCCCGTGGCCAGCCCCGACCTGGCCGAGCCGGCCGGTCCGACCGACCCGACTGTTTCGGTTTTGGCTTTCCGCGAACCGGAGGGGCGACCGATCGCCGTCTTCTCCGCCTATTCGCTGCACTATGTGGGCGGAGTCAAGGGCGGCGACATCTCTGCCGACTACTACGGCATGTACTGCACCCAAATCGCGCGGCTGCTCGACGCGGAGCGTCTGGACCCGCCTTTTGTGGCCATGATGGCCAACGGCACCAGCGGCGACATCAACAGCATCAATTTCCGTGAACCTCGGCCCTCGCTGCCGCCGTACGGCAAGATGCGCATGATCGCTGAGGACCTCGCGAGCAAGGTCCATGCGGCGCTGGCCAAGGCCGAGTACCGCGGCGACGTGACGCTGGGTGCGCGGTACCGCGAACCGCTGCTCGCCAGGCGGCAGGTCACCGCCGAGCAACTCGCCTGGGCCAAGCAGAAGTTGGCCGAAGCGGAAGCGGTCCCCAAATCCGACAAGCCGCGCAAAGCCGACCTGCCGACGATCTACGCCGGCCGGACGAAACGGCTGGCTGAGGCTCCCGAAACGGTGCCCGTCCCGCTGCAGATCTTCCGCATCGGTTCGGCGTGCATCGGGACCATGCCGACCGAGGTGTTCTGCGAAATCGGATTGGAGTTCAAGAAACGAAGTCCCATCCAGCCCGCGTTCCTGCTGTCGCTGTCGCACGGTTACCTCGGATACCTGCCCGCGCCGCGGCACTTCGCGCTGGGCGGCTACGAGACCTGGATCGGCACGAACCGGCTGGAACCGGAAGCCTCTGTGAAGATGCTCGACGCGCTGATGGAAATGGCGGCGGAAGTCAAGTAATAGGGAATCGTGTGATACTTGGTAGGGCTGACGATGGCACATTTGGACTACGGCTGCCCGACTTATTGGTTTCCTGCGAGGACAGCACGATGGCCTATCATCCGTGCCCCGGCTTTGCCATCCGTGCCATCAGAAGGACGACAGAGTAGCACGGATGGCAAAGCCGGGGCACGGATGACACGTGCGAAACCAGCCGCCCGAGAACCGTACGAATTTCTGCCGGAACTGCGCGGACTTGTTCCGGCCTACTTTCTTTTTGCACGACCACGACCATGAAACACATCATCACCCTCACCGTTTTGTTGGGCCTTTCGTCGACAGCGCTGGCCGAAGACATCCGCCTTCAGCCGCTGAAGGATCTGAATGGCTATTTCCCCTTCACTCCGCCGCAATCGCTGCCCGAGTGGGAGCCGCGGAAGGAGTATGTGCGGCGGCAGATCCTGGTCGCAACGGGACTCTGGCCGATGCCTACCAAGACACCGCTCAACGCGGTCGTTCACGGCCGGATCGACTGCGACGGGTACACGGTGGAGAAGGTCTATTTCGAGAGCGCACCCGGTTTCTTCGTCACGGGCAACCTGTACCGCCCGAAAAACATCCGGGGCCAGGTGCCAGCCGTGATGTTCGCGCACGGTCACCGGGAAAACGCCCGTTTCTACTTGACGCCCGAGGACACGCTGCGCAAGAGCATCGCCGACGGCGCGGAGCGTTTCGAGCGGGCCGGGCGCAGCACCTACCAGGCGCAGTGCCGC
>CAYUFW010000143.1:17370-19234 GCA_964443915.1 uncultured Pirellulaceae bacterium | reverse complement strand
TTCTTGCCAAGACCAATTTCGTGAACACTACGTAGATCGCCTAAAGTGCAGTGAAGAACTGTCCCACGTGCGCATCCTGGACCCCGCCTGCGGCAGCGGAAATTTCCTGTACGTCGCCATCCATCTGTTGTTGGACCTGGAGAAGGAAGTCATCGCCTATGCGGCCACTCGCGGCATCGGGCTCTTGCCCCACGTGCGCCCGACCCAATTGGCCGGCATTGAGATCAACCCGTATGCGCAGGAACTGGCCTCGGTCGTCATCTGGATCGGCTACCTGCAGTGGATGCACCACAACGGATTCAATCCACCCCGCGACCCGATCTTGGAGCCTATCCAGAGCATCCGCCGCATGGATGCCATCCTCGACCTGTCGGACCCGGAGAACCCAAGGGAACCGGAATGGCCGGAAGCCGATTTCATCGTGGGCAATCCGCCGTTCTTGGGCGGGAAGCTACTCCGGACTAATCTGGGCGACGCCTACGTTGACGCCATGTTCCGGGTTTGGAGTGAGCGAGTCCGCCCCGAAGCTGACTTGTGTTGCTACTGGTTTGAAAAGGCATTGGCTCAGATCGGAAGTCAGAAGTCTGGGCGGACAGGGTTATTGGCAACCCAAGGCATTCGGGGTGGGGCCAATAGGCAGACGCTGTCGCGGATCAAAGACCGAGGCGGCATCTTCTTCGCGGAAAGCGACCGACCGTGGATTCTGGACGGCGCAAACGTCCACGTCAGCATGGTAGGCTTTGACGACGGGACTGACACGACTCGCGTGCTGGATGGTCGCCATGTCACCGCGATCAACGCGAACCTGACAGCTACGGCTGACATAACACAGGCGGCTCGCATCCGTGCCAATTTGGACATCGGCTACATGGGAGATACCAAAGGCGGCACCTTCGACATCACGATCCCCGTCGCGTTGGAGTTCTTGAGGAAACCTAACCCGCATGGCTTGCCAAACAGCGACGTTGTCCTACCGTGGATCAACGGGCTGGACGTTACGCGACGAAGCCGCGAGATGTGGATCATCGACTTCGGCGTAGATGTATCCCGAGAAGACGCCTCGCGTTACGAGGCTCCGTTCGAGTACGTTCGGGAGCACGTGCTGCCGGAAAGACAGAAGAACAAACGCGATGCCTACCGGAACAAGTGGTGGCTGCACGTCGAGGCCCGCAGCGGAATGCGTGCGAAGTTGGCCGGTTTGTCGCGTTTCGTCGTCACGCCCACAGTGGCCAAGCACAGGCTGTTCGTTCAAGCTCAATCGCCCACGTTGCCGGATCATCAACTGATCGTGTTCGCAATGTCGGATGATCTCTCTTTCGGTGTGCTGCAGTCGCGAATCCACGATACATGGGGCCTTCGCCTTGGAACTCGCTTGGAGACCCGTCCTCGCTACACCCCAACGACTTGCTTCGAGACCTTCCCATTTCCAGAACCAACGGACCCACAGCGAGAAGTGATTGCCACGGCTGCCAAGGAACTAGATGACCTCCGCAGCCGCTGGCTGAACCCGCCAGAGTGGACGCGGTCTGAGACGCTCGAATTCCCCGGTTCCGCCGACGGCCCGTGGAAACGCTACGTCGATCCGGCGACGGCGGACGCGCGGGGCATCGGCACCGTCCGGTATCCGCGTTTGGTTCCGAAGGACGCGGAATGTGCCAAGGAACTGAAGAAACGCACGTTGACGAACCTCTACAACGAGCGCCCGACGTGGCTCGACCTGGCGCATCGCCGCTTGGATGAAGCCGTATTCGCCGCCTACGGCTGGGACCAGGCGATGAGCGACGACGACCTGCTGGCCGCCCTGCTGGCCCTGAACCTCCAGCGCGCCGGCTAGTTGCACATCGCCACCTCATGGTGCCGACAC
>CAYUFW010000143.1:15200-17360 GCA_964443915.1 uncultured Pirellulaceae bacterium | reverse complement strand
GACGACGACCTGCTGGCCGCCCTGTTGGCGCTCAATCTTGAACGGGCAGCGGCCGGTAAGTAGCGGTGGGCTTCTGTCTTCCGCGGCAAGATTCGCCTCGCTCCGACGAATACATCCTGTCCCGTGTTCGTTTCCTCTTTCCAGGAGGCCCCCCATGCCTGCCCCCTACCGTGACATATCCGAGATGTCGATGGGCGAGATCAACCGCGAACTGGACGAACTGACGGGCAGCGACCCGGCCACGCTGGAGCGGCAGGCCGAACTATTCGACGCCCTGCTGACCTGCAACGGCGGAATGGGGCCGGCACGGCGGGCGATGGGGCAGCGGAGGTGGCCGGATCAGCCCGAAGCCCCGGAAGGACAAGAGGCATGACCAGCGACAAACCGCCGCCAAGCCCGCAAGACCAGCCGCGCCGAACGATGAGCCCGACGCTGCGCCGGTGGCTACAGAACCCCATCTTCCAAAAGAACGAACATCCACAAAGCGGCGGGATCGTCATCACCGGCGTGGGGCCGCAATCGCCTCCGCCCCAGACGCTCGCGCAGAGGGCCTGCTCGTTGACCCGTCGGATCGCCAGGGCAGCGTGGCGATTGTTGGCGTTCCGATGCCGCCCCCTAATCCGCCAAGCAGCGGAGAGGGCCCCGGCAAGCCAGAGACAGGACCCGACGACCAGGAGCCCCTGAAGGCGATCCTTGGCCGCCCGATGCAACGCCCTGGCGAGACCAAGGAAGAGGCCGCCCGGCGACTGGCGCGGGAACTGTTCGGCAAGCTGAAGCCGGCCGAGCCAACGCCCGAACGTCCACCCACGACCAGCCATGAATGACAGACCATTGAACCAAGGAAGCCCGACCATGCCGACCGAAGACTCCCAACAGTCGCCCGAGTCCCGATCATCTGGGGAGCCGAGATACAACTTCACGCCCGAAGAGTGGGATCGGATTTGGGCGCAGGTCCGCGAAGTCGTGGCCGCCGATCGGGCCTGGGAGGCGGAGCACCACAAACGCCCACCCGAAACGCCGGACGAAGAAATCCTCAGCAGGCTGGACTGAGCCTGCCCGCTGTCCGCGTGTTTTTCGCCACGCTATGCTGGTCTTGAAAATTCGGCATGGATTGGGAATTCTTTGGAGGAGACGGCGGTAATGACTTCAGATGATTTGATCGACGACGGGTTCTTGATTTACGACAGGCTGTGGTTTGTGGGGCCGGCAGCTAGACCGGACGACATGGCGGGCGTGCAGAAGTGCCTGAGCAGGGCCGACACCGATTCTGGCTTACATCCAGTCGCCTTTACTGACGCGGACCTTGCCAGTGAATTCATCGAACGTGTCGATGGCATTGGACGGCTAAAACCGTTCACATGCCCAACGATTGAGGAGTCAGCCGTATTTCTGACATTTTTGCTCGAACACGGAGACACCCATCTTGCCATCGACCCCAGAGCAACAAAAGGCCGCGTCATTCCCATCCGTGCGATTCGTGACGCCCTCAGAAGCAGGAATGCTTGAACCATGCTGGAGGCTTCGCGTTCCAGCCGACGCCGCGTCCGAGGAGAAGGTGCTTGGATTCTACTGCGACGGCCAACCGCTGACCGTGAAGCGACTCAAACCGCGTGCCAATCCCCCATCTGCGCCGCAAGCGACCGACAGGCACTGACCTACCGTGTCACCCAAAAGCCCCTCCTGTCTGCTGTCGCCGCATTTCACGCCGTGCTAAGCTGATCTGGAAAACTCTGGCCTGGTTCAGCTATCCTTTTGTGGAGACGGCAAGATGGCGGCGGAAACGACGTGCTGCGCGACGTGTGGCTTCTTCGATCATGTTATCAACGAAGCCGGCGAAACAGCGTGTTGTACCGAGGTTCACCGCAGCCCGTTCGGCTACGATCCAAACAAGCACGGGAAGCCGCATTGCGGCAAGGGCCGCGCAGACCTGGACATGGAATGGCGCAGGTGCGTCGAGCAATTGGCCGCTGATCGAGAACGCGGAAACATCCACGTCCAGGCGGTCGCTGCCATAACCAGAAAAGCACGACAAGAGGGCTGTTGGATGAAGTGGAACCCACTACTAACGCCGAAAGAGCACGAAATGCAGTACATGTTCGACAAGGCGGCTGAATACTCCCGCCGAAAGGCCAACGTGTCTCTCGTGATCTCGATCATTGC
>CAYUFW010000143.1:0-15190 GCA_964443915.1 uncultured Pirellulaceae bacterium | reverse complement strand
GGTTATTTTGCCTTGATCGCGGCCTTTGCCGCCCCTGTTATCGAGGGCTTGGCGTCGGCTTACTTCATCCAGCAAAATAACCGCGTGCCAGATTCGCAGTTCACGATTTCGCCGTGACCTACCGTGTCACTCAAAAGACCCCACTACCGAGGAGCCCTTGTTGGCCGAACACCAATCGCGCATGAGCATCTTGTGCCGCGGCGGCGATGTTCTCCCCGAACTGGATCGCGGCCCGGGATTCTAGGAGAACCGAGTGGTCGAAGTGATTCTGCGGACCAAGCGCTTGCGGGGGTCTCCACTTGGATGGCAGCCGGAGAGCAGCGACACCGCGGCGGGGATGTTGGCCGACTCGTGGACCTCCGAGGATCACCGCATCTTGGAGGAAGTTTACCAAGGACGTCGACGATCCACGTTTCGGGAGGTCGTGGAATGAGCTATTTGCTCGACCCCAGCGTCCTTTCCATGCACTTGCGGCGTCCTTCGCCGAACGGACGTCGAGCAGCTGTTGTTGCGACTCAAACTTGAACGCTCAAGCAGTGTCACCGTCACCGCGACTTTGCTTCCGATCTTCCTCGATGACCGCCTTCAGGTCGTCGCGGTGAAGCGTCGTGAAATAGATGGTCACGTCCTTTTCGGCCAGCTTGATAGGAAGCTCGTTGCCCGTCATTTCGGAGAACATCTCCGCCAGACAATCTCGTGAGCCATTCGCATACTGGAACATGGCGGCATGGTTGGGGCAAAGCGCCAAGTAGTTCTGATAGTGGTGTCGCTCCAACTCGTCAAGGAATTCGACCTTCTCGAAGTAGTCGCTACCGTCGTGAAGCTTGAAAGGCAACAGCGTCTTGCAGACCTGGCAGATCATTTCGCCGTCGGTCGTGTACTGGTCCCGAAGATATGTGCCGGCCGCCTGCTTGACCTCTTCAAGGCCGACCGAGACGCTTCGAGACCGCTCCTCGGTTAGTCGTTTCGGTGCATTGGCGGCTTTGGCCCTGATCCGTTTCGAACGAACTTCGGGGTCGCGAGGTTGGCGGTCAGGCAACTGCGCCGTCCTGCGATGGTCCCAATCCGCACGAATCTGGTCCCTCGCTTCAGCCGGCAAGGAGGCGAACCACTTGCCCAGTTCGAGGCTCTCGCCGTCAGCAAATCCCAATTCTTCGGCAATCGCCCGCTTCCGCAGTTGCTCCTCCGATTCCCTGGGCGCGTTGCTGCCGAATCTTATCGCCTGAATCCATGGCCAATCGGCGTCGAACGCGAAGTCTTTCGGTAGCTGATCCCGAACGGCATCGGCCGGGCAAACGAATCGCCCGTCCGATTGCGGGACCCAACAAGCTGTTATCAGCCGATGCACAAGTTGGGACGGCCCCGAGTGCATCGGCGACTTATTATTGTGTCGATAGCAGGCGATAAGCTGGTCAGGCTGGACAACATTCACCATGGTGGACCAGATCAGACGCGATGCAGCCTCACTCCGAAGAGCAGCCAATCGCGCAAGCTCAGGAATATCATAGTCCGAGTTGATGCGCTTGTAGGTATCGTTGCTCGGTTTCCGAATCTGTCCACTTGCCAGCATTTCCCATTGGGCATTGGACTGGCAGTGCGCCGCCCTAACCTCCAACGCAGTCTGGGCACCGACAGCCCTTGCGAACGCGGCCAGTCGCTCTAGGGTTACCCCGCACTGCAGGTACTCGTCAGAGAGCGCACGCCGCGAAGCCGTGTCGCCGAGCCCGTCGTAGTACGCACGTAGACCGGTGTCCAAGAAAGGCACATCGAGGAAAACCTGACTCGGTTTTCCGTACCTGCCGTCGTCCCGTTTGAAGATGAGATGCGACGAAAAGAGCGACGCTCTGTGCGGCTCTTCCTCGACCAGGCTGACGAAGAAACTCAAATGCTCCTTGTCCGGCCTCAGCGAATTGGCGGAGTAGCGTACTTCGAGAATCTTCTCGACCAGTTCGGCCAGACCGACCTCACGGACCCCAATCTCCTCAAGGAGCCTCTTCGCGTTATCCTGTTGGGCCTTGCTCCTGCCCGACATGTAGACGGTTGGGTCAACCCGTGGCAAGACTTCGTCCCCCTGAGCACTATCGCTTGGGAAGAAGCACTTCCGGGCGACACTGTAGGTGCCGTTGTTGAGGCGAACAATCCGTAGTGGTTTCAGCCTTTCGGCAAGCTGCGTCCTCCGCCAGCCAGCGCTCTCCAGGTAGTCTGAGAACAACAACGCGTACAGATCCTGATGCCACTCCGGCGGCTTGCCCTCGAACCAGCGCATGAACTCCTCATCGGGTTCGCGGACAAATCGGGGAGGCGACGGAACGAAGCGTTGTGCCTCGGAGGCTCGCTCGGCCAATACGTCGACAAACCCCTCTGTGCCCCATTCCGGAATTTCCAATGCCGAAAGGAAGCGGTCGACACGGCTGTTCTTCTGCGTTGCGCCTATTGCCCACTTTGGCCGCTCTCCCTGGTGCGGAACTAAGAAGTCCAGGTCCTCTTCCGACAGCAGTTCCTTAAGGGGAGCCCTGGCTTGGAGCAGACACGCCGCGGGAGCGTGTCCCCCAGCGTGTGTCGGCGTCAAGGGTCCGTTCTTCATTTCTTGGACAATGGCATCGCGGATGGGCTGGTACGAACGAGGAAGCGAGTCGAGTTGGTTCGGCAGCACGGCGAGGAAATCGCCAGTGAGCAGGCCTCGAACGCGAATGTCGTGCAGGACGCTGGCCGCGAGCCCAGCCAGTTGCGAAAAAAGGGGGTGATTCGCGTCCGTCGACTTGACGCTCGCGCGGCTGAGTTCCGGCACGAATGGAGCGTGCAAGTGGAAACAAAGGCCCGATTGCTCCTTCTCCGCAGGGAAGAATATGGCTACTCGTCCGCTTGGTGCCTGTCCTTGGAGAGCCGGCACGATCTTCATCTGTTCGTTGAGCGGCCGGTTCGGCTCAAAGGCCCGCACATCAGGCAAGAACGCCAATTGGAACGCGACTGCGATCCACCGCCTATCCAGGCCTTTGACAGGTTGATCGTATCGGAGAAAGTGAGAACTGGCGACCATCGTACCGTCGCTCTCAGTCCGCACCTCGATGTGCCTTCCCGGGGACGGTTTCCCAAACTGCGACTCCCCGGCATGCTCAATGCGCACGACCGCGCCTGATGTCCTCTGATCGATCTCCCAATGAATCGCCCGCAAGTTGGTCAGAAAAAGCAGCGTCGTCTCGGCCAAGCCCATCAGACCAGTCTCGACTTCGGCGTAGGCTTGCGCGCGTGGCTTCTTGGGATTGTTGAAGGGGAATGCAAAGCGGGTCTTGCTCCCGAGATCGTCCCTGCCTTCAAGCTCCCACGGCAGGACTAGATCGGTAATCTTGAAGTTAAACGTTGGCGACCAGACGCAGGGCTCTTCCGTGTAGGCAAACACGGCCTTGAACCCGACGCCGAATCGCCCGATCTTTTCCTCATCCACAGCCTCGACCGCTTTCCCAATATCTGTAATCAGGTAGATATCCTTGATGTCAAAGGGACGGCCGTTATGTTCGAATTCCAGACTTTCGTCGCGGAGCGTGAACCTCACCTCCGACGCGCCGGTGTCTTCGGCGTTCTGCAATAACTCGTAGATGAAGTGTGCCCTATCGGGGTAGAGATCCTCGACTAGCCTCCGAATTCCGGGGTGCTTTTTCAAGACACGCGCGAGGTCATCCCTGTCGTGGCGGACGTCGTCAATGGTGGTCATCTGTCGGCCCCCTCACGAATACAGTTCCGAAGACCACGGGTGTGCCCAAGATGTCCGCATTGTTCGCCGCTTGCTGCAACTCAGCCAGTCGGCGATTGAAATCGGCGTTGGCCCGAGCCAACTCGCTTTCCTTCATCAAGCGGATCCTATCGTCCGTGGCACGAGCAAGCTGATCTTCAATAGCCGTGCAACGAGCGCGGTGGCTGAATCTGAGGCTTTGGATGCGCCGCTCGACAATTTGTCGGTTTTCCTCGATATGGTTGGCCCGAGCAGCAACCCACTTGGCATGATGCTTTGTGTCAAGGCGATCGCAGGCGGCAGCATCTGGCGGCGACGCGCTGCCGGGGGCACCGCCGGATTCAAGCAGGGCCAAGAGGGATGTCTCCAAGCGCGCATCGTCCGCTACGGCAATCAGTACTTGATCTGGCTTGACGCCTTGCTTGGTCCAGCGATACAGGGCGAAGTAGTGCAGGCCGGGCGGGATCTTGTTGCTCTCCGCTTCGAACGCGACGTACACGGGCTGCGTGATTTCCAAGAACCGAGCGGCTTGACGTACCAGCGGATGCACGACGGACAGATGCATGGCCTGCGGGTTTTCGGCGGCAGTTTCCTGTTCGAAGGTGACGGGCAGTGTCGGTTGGGCGCCCTTCAACCATTTTTCCCAGTCGCGCGCCGTTGGTTCGCTCGATCGCGGAAGAAGCCTGTAGTCACCCAGGAGCACGGCTCGGGCCTCTTGGCTGAGCCGTAAGGTCTTGAGGGACTTGGCGCCCAAGATGTGCTCCGAATCGGCGCCCACTTTGGCTGTCAGGTAGGTCGTGACGCAGCGCTGGATGGCGGCGGGAGAAAGCCAAAACGTCTCAGCAGCCCGGATTTCGTCGCGCCACGACTGCCCCGGCACGTTCAGTCCGAACAGTTCAGACTGTCGTGACTCCAACTCCTGTTGCTCGCGGATTTGTCGGATGCTGTTGTCGGCCACTTGTTGCAGCCGTTGCGCTCGCTCGTCAGCGGTAAGGGTGAAGCTCTCAGCGATGTCCTGCAACTCGTGAGCGATCGCACCGAGGATTTCTTCGCTGCCGCCCACGGCGTGCTGGAACACGCCGATGCGCCACAGGCAACGTTCGTAGATCTCGGCATCCACCGTTCCCGGCGTGATGAGATTGACGATGGCCACGGTTTCGCTCTGCTGACCGTACCGATCGATACGCCCG
This sequence comes from uncultured Pirellulaceae bacterium, assembly GCA_964443915.1. Classification (GTDB taxonomy): domain Bacteria; phylum Planctomycetota; class Planctomycetia; order Pirellulales; family Pirellulaceae; genus Anammoximicrobium. The sequence goes on along the minus strand of CAYUFW010000143.1, from coordinate 10,273 downwards.
ATTCGCTGCTCGATGCGCATGGGGTTCCACGGGAGGTCGTAATTGATGAGCAAGTCGCAGAACTGGAAGTCCAGTCCCTCGCAGCCGACCTCGGATGAGAGCAGCACGTCGATTGCGTCGCCATCGTCTCTGGGTAGGGCGAAACGGCGACGCAGGGCCGCCCGTTCGTCATCGGGCACATCACCGTGGATCAGGCCCATGCGGAGGCCCGCCCGGCGGACGTGGGCGTCCAGGTAGGTGAGCGTGTGGCGAAAGGTGCTGAAGACCAGCGCCTTGTTGTTGGTCCGCTGGTTGTTTTCCAGCAACACCCGAATGAACGCTGTCACCTTGGGGTCGTCGCTGTCAAGATTCTGCGCCTGTTCCAGCAGGCCCTCGATGTCCGCTCTGACCTGATCGACGAAGCCGAGGTCGGCGTCCTGGTCCGTGTCGCTGGCCTCCATCAGCTCCAACTGGTTGAGTTTGCCGTTGAGCATGTCGGAGAGAAGCGGTGCGAGTCCGTACAGGCAGCTTGCGGCCTGCCGGCGAATGGTGGTCATCATGAACTTCGTATTTCGGTCGCCGTGGCAGTACGCGAGGATCCGCGCGATGACATCCAGCAGCCCATCGTGCAGCCGCCGCTGACTGGCGGTGAACTCGACCGTGACTGTTCGGGGCTTCCGGGTTGTGAAGTCCCCGATGTCCCGACGGCGTGTTCGATTGATCAACGGACTGAAAGTGTACAGCTCTTCAATCGCCCGCGTGAGTCGGACTCGCTCCGGTTCGCCCAGGCAATCGTCTTGGAGCCGATCGTAGATGTCTTGGAAGGCCGGCGATTCCCGAAGAAACAACCGGCCCCATTCCGTCTGCGCCGCGTCGTCGAGGCGGCCAAGGGCTTCCTTCTGCCAGCCGGGTCGAACGGTACGGCAATGCTGGATCGCCTCGTTGATGTGCGGATTCGGCTCCGCCATCCGCTCGAAGCTCGGGCGGTCGATGACCAGATCGGGACGTAGGACGTGAAGCAGGGTGAACAGATCCTCGTTGCCCAACTGCACCGGTGTGGCGGTGAGGAGCAGCACGGCCTGGGCGTAGTCGCAGAAGAAACGCACCCCCTGATGCAGAAAAGTCTCGTTGTTGCGGATGTGGTGCGCCTCGTCCACGATGACGAGATCGAAACTCGGCGGCGGGTCAAGGGCGAGCAGTCCTTCGTCCCGAGACTTTCCACGGCTGCCGCGGCCAAACAGAAGGTCCGAATCGAACAGGGAGAAGGGCAGGATCGCCTTGGCGTACTGAGCGGGCCATTCGCCGTCCAGGTGCGTCTCGCGCAGGCAGTGACGGAGCAGCGGCCCATCCAGGGCAGTGAATTGTTCGTCGAAGCGTTTCATTTCGGTCTGCCACTTCCGCTCGGCGACGAGTGCCTTCGGGCAGATGATCAGCACCGACGTGATGTCCGTCCGCGCCCGCAGCTCCTTTATGGTCAGCCCGGCCTCGATGGTCTTGCCCACGCCTACCTCGTCGGCGATGAGCAAGCGAGGGCGATCCGCGCGAACGAGTTTCAACACCGGCCGGTATTGGTAGGGAACAAAGTGCACCCGGCCGAGCCGCAGGGAGAAGAGGTTGGCAGTGGACGGCGACAGGATTTGCAGGCTGGTCAGGTAGGGCTGAAGCTCGCGTACCGTCAGCGTCCTGCGCTCGTCGGTCGCCAGATTCGCGGCCTGCAACTGGGTTTCGTAGTAGGTCGTCCGGGCATTGTTTTCCAACACTCGGTATCTGCACTCGGCACCGCCGGGCATCACCTCGATCACGGGCAGAATGGTGCTTGGGTTTGACTGCAATGCGACGAGATCGCCAACTTTGAACTTCGTGGCAGGCAGTGCGGCTGGCAAGGCGGTTGGGGTGTTGGGGCCGGTCTCCGCTGATATCATCTCGCCTTGAGCCGGTGGCCTGCCCACCGCGCTCGTCCCAGAACCGGTGCTGCCGGCCATCGACCCCAGGGTCGCAGCCTTGAAGGACTCGACTGCGTCCAGCGATGCCGAGGGAGCGCCGATGGTGGCCAACAGCCGGCCGAGCGTGTCCGCGTCCCGGTAGGTGTCGCTGGCTGCGAGCGATTCCGACGAGAGGTGTGCCCATTTGTTGCGCACGGTCTGCAGTTCCTTGACCCACGACCGGGCCTCGCGAGGCAGGAGAGTCTGATTGCTCAGTTCGTGCCAGTTCTGGTCGAGAACCCGTAGAACGGCTGCGAAGTCCAGTTGCTCCAGGGTGCTGACGCCACGATCCCGCACCGTGCGTTGTTGCTGAAAGCTCAGCCGATTGACCACGTGCTTCTGCCACCAGTCCGAGCCAAGGGCCGGCAACTGAGCCGACAGAAAACGTACAATGTCAGCGGTCGCCATCCGAATCAGTTCGTTCATGGGCTAGAATCCATCATGTTGTTGGTCGACGGCCACGTTGGCATCGCGCCGTCTGGGCCATTCGCTTGGACAAGTCGGGCGGACACGAGCATGGATGCTTCCATCGTGGCCAGAACCGGCGTGTCTGGCACCGGCCGACGTGGCGACGGTAGCTTCAGCGGCCTGTGAACCGGGAATCTCGGGCTCACCGCGCTCCCTCGTGGCTCCCGAATCAGCTATCGTAGTATTCGCAGACCGCTGTGTCGACGTGGGCAACATGCGGGGTTACTGGCCCGAAAAGCTGATCTGCCACGGATTCACCACACTAAGCCAAGAAGAACTGCCATGACGGGCGGCAGCTTCGCGGACAGTGGTGCGTTCCGGCACGCCAACCATTGCGTACGGCAGTCGCCTATGCCGAGAGTCGCAACATTCCGGTCACGCGGCTGAGCGAAGTCAACGGACGAAGCTGATCCTGGGAGGGAGTTGCGGTTCGATGTCCCTGGCAGCGATCCGGGGGCCGGTTGCGCGAGTGCCTTACCCAGAAACCAATTCCAACACCTTGCCGACCTCGCGCGGCGGGCGTTTGCGAGCCGCCAAGTCGTCTTCGAGTTGTTCCAGCCGTCGCATGGTCGCTCGGTCGTAGAACCGTTCGCCGCATGACTGGCAGACGAGCACTTCGATCGATACGAGCACGATGTCGTTGCCGACGGGAATGCGTTCCTGGACCGTCGACTTGGCAATGCGGTCACCGTGGCACAACGTGCATTTCATGGCTTTCGCTCCCTGGAATCGTTCCACAACTGCGGGTCGAGCTCGCAGACAGTCACCCCGATCGCCAGGTCCGCGTCTTCGGGAAACCATTACGGCTCGTCCGCGGCGTCATGAGGACGCCCGCGGCCGTAATACACGGGGCGTTCCAGCGGCGGGAGTTGGAACTGGCCGCCGTCATCCCGGCGTTCGATCAGCATGTGCCATTGGCGCGGATCGGTGCTGCCGTCCGGATGGCTGAGCGACCGCGTGCCGATTTTCGTCGGTCCGTCCACGCCGTTGGCGAAGAGGAAATTGGGCGTTCGCTCGAACAAAAACAGCGCGTTGCCAGGCAACCCCTTGGCGTTTCCGCCGTGGCCGAACAGGCGGATGTGGTCGCTGTCGCGCACGGCTAGCATGGGCTGGTTGCCTTCGTACTTGGTGCCGAAGATGGAAACGTCACGCGAGTTGCGAATCTCGGCAGCGAAATCGCTGGTCGTGTGCTGAGGGCTGAACTGATAAAACCGCAGCGGCCCTGATGCGCCGTCCACCAGCAAGTGCCGGTAATCCGGAATACCCTGCGGCCCTCGCGAGGCGCGGAAGTTGTACCAGTTGCCGCCGCCGTGGCCCGTGATCAGCACCGGCGTGGCGCGGGCCGTCGGCACCCGAATCTCGACGGCGCGAAACACCGACCGGCCGCCACATCGCCAGTGCAGCGCCGAAACGCCGGGCACCTCGCCGGGCGTGTACAGCCCCAAGAAGCCCAACACCGTGTCGGCGTCGGCCGCATCCGCCGTGCGCACCAAGGGGGCCGCCTCGCTGGTCGCCTCGCCCAGCGCTCGGCGCGGGTCTCCGACCCCGCCGGAACGGCCGACCGAAGGTCGCCAAGAACGGCCAACGGAGGTCGCCACGAGAAAAGACAAGTGCTGGCCCGCGCCGATAAGCTTCGTGTGCGGCTTCAAATCGAGCGTCCGCGTCAGGCGATAGCATCCCTTGGGCAGGAACACGATCTCGTTCTCGTCCACGGCCCGTTGGAGTGCGGCGGTATCGTCGGCGCGGCCGTCACCTTGTGCCCCGTAAGGAGCCGCCTTGACGTTGATGGCCCCGGGCGATTCAAAACTGGGGAACCCCGGCGCCCACACATGGCGCGACTGCAAATCGGCCGGTGGCTGAGGATCGGACTCCACCTCGCACACCCGCTGTACGCATTGGCCGTCGACGTAGACCGGATAGCGGTACTCGACGCCCTGATCCCGCAGCGGATGGCTGGTGTGCGCGTACCGGCGGATGCGCAGCCAGCCCTCGGGATTTCCGGGCAGCATCGTATCCTGCTTGGGATCGATCAATGCCTTGGTCGCCCCGTGCAGATAGACGTTGTGCAAGTAGTCGCCCCGCTCGGACCACACGGCCACGCGGTCCGGTCGGGTCAACGCGGCCCCGGTGAACTCGATCTGGCTGTCCACCAGCGTCAGGTTCCCGTGATTGGTCCGCAGGCCGGAAGCCGGCCGGGAGTCGGACGAAGCCGCCGCCGGGCCGGCGCCGACCCGGATCAGCGGCCCCGCGCAGCGGTCGGCGACGATCTTCAGTCCGGCGGCCACCAGCGTCTGGCGGCTGGTGCTGCGGATCGCCGCCTCGGTCTGGCCGATCAAGGTGAACCCCGTGACGACCGGCGTCGGCTGCGTGCCGGACAGGTAACCGGTGAAGTCCAGCCCGACGCGCCCGCCGATCACCGTCACGGCGGTGCTGCTGCCGCCCGAGCCGATGCCGCCCTGGATGCCCGTCAGGCCGTGCGTCGCGTCGATGGAGCAATCCTCGATCGCCGAACCCTCAGCCGCCTGATGACGCACCGCGACGGCTCCGGCGTTGCCCTCGCCGATCACGATATCCAGGTTCACCAGCATCTGGTTCATGCCGATGTTCGGCTGTTCGACTTCGGGCGGCAGACCGTCGCTGACCCGGTCGGCCGTAGTCGGGTTCAGGTAACCGCGCGACCAGAAATGGATGAAGATCTTCGGCCGGGCCGGATCGCCAAAGCCGGGCGCGCGAGGTGCCAACAGCAGCTTCGGTCGTTGAGTTCCGGCGCGCGATCCGACCAGCAGGTTGGGGAACCGGTTTCCGCCAAACACGCGGCCATTGGCGCGGCGGTACAGTTGCTGCACGCACTCGAGGGTGTCGGACAGACGATACGTACCCGGCGGAAAGAAGCAGACCATCTGATGATCGCGGGCGAACAAGACAGCCGCCTGGACCGCCGCCGTGGAATCCTGCGTGCCCGTCGGATCGGCGCGGAAGGGGCCCTTGGTCACATCCACGTAACCGAGGGCCGCCAGCGGCTGGTCCTCCAATTCGGCCGGCACGGACAAGTTGACCAGATCGACGAACGGCTCCCGGATCGTGGGATGGACATAGCGGAGGTAGCTGTCGTCAACGTCGGCTCGTTGGGCGTCTGCCTGCGTCGCGGCCGGACCGCTCATGGCGAGCGACGACAGCAAGCAAACGAAGAGGAACTCGCTGGTGATGCCACGGCTGATCATGGTGCTTCCTTTCGTCCTTCCCAACGCTGCAGAAGTCTTGGCGAACGGCGGGCGTTGGCCCGCCGGCGTGTCGGCTCTGGCGGCAGATTCTCCTCGTTCAACGGATTTCGCCTTCGGTGGCGCATGCGGACCATAGACGAGCAGGCGACACAGCACCGAGAACCGGCGGGCTAACGCCCGCCGTTCGCCCTGCCGTGCGGAGAACCGGCGGGCTAACGCCCGCCGTTCGCCTTGTGAACTTCACTGCTTGGGCTTGCCGCCGGTGATGAACTCTTCACGGCTGAGCGTGCCGTCCTTGTCGGTGTCGAACCGGGGGAATCGCTTCGGCGCCTCGTCGGGGTCCGGCTGGCCGATCAGGAATTCTTCGCGGGTCAGCTTGCCATCGCCGTCCTTGTCGCGTTTGGCGAACATCGCGGCCCGGTCCTGCTTCGGTTTGGAGGACGCGGTCCCGGCTCTCTTTGCAGCGGGGGCCCCGGCGGCACGGATTTGCGGTTTCGCTTCCGGCTGCTGGGCCAGGATGGCCCGCAGTTGGGCGACGACTTCGGGCTTGTCGCCCGCCCAGTTCTTCGTCTCCTCGGGGTCCGCCTCGTAGTCGTACAGTTCCAATTCGGCGGTGTCGGCCGGATCGCCGATCTTCTTCCACTCGACCAACCGATAGCGGGCCGTGCGGACGGCGCGGCCCATCCGTTGGCTGCGCGGATAGGCGTGGAACACGGCCTCCTTGGTCGCCGCCGTGGGATCTTCCAAGACGGGGGCGAAGCTGACGCCGTCCAATCCTTCCGGCGCGGGCAGGCCGGCCAGCTCGCACAGCGTCGGGTAGATGTCCACCGTCTCGGCCAGCGCGCCGGTCTTGACGCCGGCCTGGGTCACGCCGGGGCCCGCGACGATCAACGGGATGCGAGCGGCCTGCTCGTAATTGGTGTGCTTGCACCACATGCCGTGGTCGCCCAGATGCCAGCCGTGGTCGCCCCACAACACGACGATCGTGTTCCGGCCGAAACCGGTCTGGTCCAGCGCATCGAGCACGCGGCCCAGTTGGGCATCCATGTAGCTCACGGCGGCGTGGTAGCCGTGGATGAGTTGCCGTTGCTCATCGGCGGACAGCGGGCCGGTCTCGGGGATATCGCTGTACTGCCGCAACTCGCCCCAGGTCGTGGGAGCGAACGGCGGCGCGCCTTCGGGGGGCGTCTGCCGTTGCGGCGGCTCGAAGGAAGAACGCTGGTACAGGTCCCAGTACTTCTTGGGCGCGACGAAGGGCAGGTGCGGCTTGAGGAACCCGACGGCGATAAAGAACGGCTCGCCGGGCCGGGCCTGGGCAGCACGCAGCCGGGTGATGGCTTCGTCGGCGATCATCCCGTCGGCATAGGCCGCATCGGGCACGTCCGCGCATTCGGTGGCGGCGCCGCGCGGGCCGCCGACCGTCGCCGGGCGCGTCGTGGCGGTGCTCTGCGGGAGTTGGTACATGGCGCCCCGGGGCTTCCAATGCGGCACTGTCCAGGAAGCCTCGTCCTCGAAGTTGCCGTGGCCGACGTGCATGATCTTGCCCAGCGCCTCGGTCCGGTACCCGTGCCGGCGGAAATACTGGGCCACCGTGACCGCTTCCGGCACGCCCTGGCGGAAATGGGTCGCCAAGTCGTAGATCCCGATGGTCTGCGGGCGGAGTCCGGTCATCAGTGCGTTGCGTGACGGCGCGCAGACGGCTTGGTTGCAGAACGCGCGCTCGAACAACACGCCCCGCGCGGCAAGCCCGTCGATGTTCGGCGACTTGACCATCGGCACGCCGTAGCAGCCGAGCAACGGTTTGAGATCGTCCACGCAGATCAGCAGGACGTTCGGTTTGTCGGCGGCCTGGATGGCAGCCGGCCCCGCCAGCAGGGCGAACAGCGCGAGCATCGTGGGTTTCATGTTGGTCCCTGACGTGTAAACGGAGTTCGGATTCGGCAAGCCGAATTCTACCGCGCCGGAAGCCGCTGAGAATCCGAGGCTGCGATCGTGGAATCGGCTCATGGGAAGCTTGGCTGCGCCGGTCGCCTCCAATACGAGGCAACGGGACGCGATGGTTCGACGCAGGTCGAAGGAATGCAGGATCGTCAACAACCGGAGTAGCTACCCATCACGCCAGCAGCGACGAGAAGGGCCGCGAGTTCACCGACGCCGTGTTTGGCGAGTTGCAGCGCCGGACTGGCCGTCCTATGATCACCACATGCCAATCCCTAACTCAGCCCGTGAGGTGACGCCATGAAGTCGCTCCCGTTCACCGCCGTCTCGCTGTATTTCGCCGTGCTGGTTCTCCTGTTCTGCCCGGCATCCGTGCTGCCCGCGTCGCGGCCCGCCGAACCGCCGCCCAATGTCGTCATCTTCCTGGTCGACGACATGGGCGTGATGGACACGTCGGTTCCGTTCTTGACGGACGCGGCCGGCCAGCCGAAACGCTATCCGCTGAACGACTATTACCGCACGCCCAACATGGAGCGGCTGGCGGCCCGCGGCATCCGCTTCAACAACTTCTGTGCGATGAGCGTCTGTTCGCCGACACGCATTTCCATCATGACGGGCCAGAACGCGGCTCGGCACCGGACCACCAACTGGATCAACCCGGACAAGGACAACGCCGGTCCCAACGGGCCGCCCAACTGGAATTGGCAGGGGCTGAAAAAAGGCGACGTGACGCTGCCCGGCCTCCTGCGGGCCGCCGGCTATCGCACGATCCACGTCGGCAAAGGCCACTTCGGACCTCGCCAGTTCGAGGGCGCGGAGCCGCGGAACCTGGGTTTCGACGTCAACGTGGCGGGGGCTTCGATCGGCGCTCCGGCCAGCTACTACGGCAAAGATAACTACGGCCACGGCACGAAGCGCGCCGGGAGCGCCGTCCCGCACCTGGAGAAGTACCACGGCACGGACACGTTTCTGACCGAGGCGCTGACGATCGAGGCCCAGGCTCGCGTCACCGAGGCGGTCCGGGCCGACAAGCCGTTCTTCCTATACATGGCCCACTATGCGGTCCACGCGCCGTTCCACAGCGACCCGCGTTTTGCCGAGCACTACCAAGACTCCGGCAAGCCCGCGCCCGCCCAGGCGTTTGCGACGCTGATCGAGGGCATGGACAAATCGCTGGGCGATCTGCTCGATCATCTCGAAGCCCTCGGCGTCGCCGAAAACACGCTCGTCTTCTTCCTCGGCGACAACGGTTCCGACGCGCCGCTGGGGCACCAGCACGACGTGGCCTGCGCCGCCCCGCTGCGCGGCAAGAAGGGCGCGCACTACGAAGGCGGCATGCGCGTGCCGCTGATCGCCGCCTGGGCGAAACCCAGAGCCGGCCATCCCCAGCAGCAGCGATTGCCGATTCCGGCGGGAGCGATCCAGCCGCAGATCGCTTCGGTCTGCGATCTGTTTCCCACGATTTTGAGTTTCGCCGGGATCGCGACGCCGTCAGACTATGCCGTCGACGGCGCGCAGCTCGAGACGCTGTTGGCCGGAAAGTCCGATCCGGGCCGCAGCGAGACGTTCCTGATGCACTATCCACATGGGCCGCACCGCAGCGACTACTGGACCAGCTACCGCGACGGCCCGTGGAAGGCCGTCTATCACTACATCCCGACCGCCGTGTCCGGCAACTCGCACTATCAGTTGTTCAACCTCGCCGAGGACCCGTTCGAGCAACAGGACCTCGCCGCTGCCCAGCCGCAGGAACTGCGCCGCATGATGCAGGGCCTGATCGCCGCCTTGGAGCACTGCGGCGCGGTCTATCCCGCGGGTCAGGACGGCGTCACGCCCTTGAAACCCAAGTTGCCGTGAACGGTTTGTGGGGATCGGCAATGTTGATCAGCAGGCAGAACGGCTTGCCCGCGACATGCGCGGCTTGGATTCCATGTTGACGGAAATCGGGGGTTACGTGTGTCTTTGAAGATGACCCACAACCGATCGGTGAACTCGTCGGCGGCATGGCCGAATTGGTCAAACTCCAGCGGTTGCCACAACTGGCATCCGATGTCGACCCGGGCGAATTCCCGCAAACGGATGACGTGTGGCAGGCGGACTTCTTCCACTCGCCGACGTTCGTCTGGTTCTTACCAACACCTGGGATGATGTCTGCGGTATGCTTCACGGGCTGAGGGGCAGTGACGAGATTTCCGACCTTTCCGTGATCTACGACGAAGTTGCGGTAATGGCCCCAGCGGACCTTTACTCAGTGGAGCGTAGCGGTTGGCCGGTTCCCACGCCGGAAGCCTACCGTGGCCTCGCGTTTCGAGGCTGGCCGGCAGCCTCAGTCCCCATCGGGAGAGGACTTGGAGTACATCGAGAGCCGCCTGCAGATCATTCCGGACTTTGTCCGCCGCGGCGTGGATGCGAAGACGTACGAAGTGGAGACCAACGGCAAACGCGTCAAGCTGCGGCTATCCTGGACCGCGTCCACGACGCCCTGAGCACCCCCTCGAAGCCAGCGCAAAGGCGGGAAACAACCGTCCCCGGCTCCCCAACGGCAGATCGGCAGGGCGTCTGGTCGAATATTGTCAATTTCCGACAAGCATATTAGTATTTCAGAAAATCGAGGCGTGACCGTGTCAGGTTATTTTGGCGAACCGGAGTCACTTGGGTGGGCGCGATCTGTGCAGGTTCAGACCT
>CAYUFW010000142.1:10493-19256 GCA_964443915.1 uncultured Pirellulaceae bacterium | reverse complement strand
ACGATCCGCCACAGCTCCCGCCTGGACACCGGGTCGACTCCGACGGTCGGCTCGTCGAGCAGCAGGAGTTCCGGGCTCTTGATCAGGGCACAGGCCAGGCCGAGCTTCTGCCTCATCCCGCCGGAGAGCTTGCCCGCGAGCCGATCGGTGAACCGCTCCAGTCCCGTCATTTCCAGAAGCCGCGCGTAGCGGGGCGCTCGTGCGGCCGGCTCCACGCCCTGGAGGTCGGCGTACAGGTCGAGGTTCTCCTGTACGGTCAAGTCCTCGTACAGGCCAAACTTCTGCGGCATGTAGGTGATGCGGCCCCGGATCTCCAACGTGTCTCGGACCGCATCGAGTGCCAGGACGGTCGTGGTCCCGCGGTCCGGCACCAGCAGCCCCGTCGCGATCCGCAGAAGCGTCGTCTTGCCGGCTCCGTCCGGGCCGACGAGGCCCACCACCTCGCCGCATCGCACGTCCAGCGAAACGCCTCGCAACGCCTCGACCGGCGGCCCGCCCTTCGACGCGAAGCGTTTGTGCAGGTCCCGCATCTGCAGCACCGCTTCGTCAGGACGCTCGGACACACGCTCTTCGCTGGATTGCGTCACGGTGCAGGTCCCTTCGGCCGTGCGGATTGGTCCGTCCCGGACTGCGCCGCAGGCATCGGCGCCGCGACCGGCGGAGACGCTTCGTCGACGACCACCGTTGCCGGCATGCCCAGACGCAGCCGGTCTTCAGGATCGCTCACATAGATGCGGACCTCGTACACGAGTTGGGTGCGCAGCTCCGTCGTTTCCACCGATTTCGGCGTGAACTCCGCCATCGGCGAGATGAACCCGACCCAGCCTTCGAATCGGTCTTCGGGGAACGAGTCCGTGGTGACCCACGCACGGGCTCCCTGACGAACTCGTCCCAGGTCTGGTTCCGGCACGTACGCGCGAACCCATTTCGGATCGGTGAGCGCGAGTGTACAGACCGCTCGGCCGCGGCTGGCGTAGTCGCCCGGTTCCAGCAGGCGGCTGCGGATCGTGCCGGGCGACGGGGCGCGCAGCTCGGTGTCCGCGAGCCGGCGCTCCAGCAACCGCACGCGGGCACGGTACGCTTCCAGGCGGGCGCGAGCCTCCTCGATGTCTTCTTTCCGCGGCCCTTCCACCGCCAAGGCCAGTGCCTGCTTTGCCTCATCCAGTGCGGCGCGCTCCACGCGGACTTGCGTCTCGGCTGCGTCCAGCTCTTGCTGGCTCAACCCGCTGGGGGCAAGCTGCCGGCATCGCTGCAGGTTCTGTTCCGCATTGGCCAGCCGGGCCTCCAGGGAAGCGACCCGCGCCCGCGCCTGTTCGATTTCCTGCCGGCGCGTTCCCGACTCCAGCCGTCGGACCACCGCCTGCTGCGCTTCGACCAGGGCCTTGGCTTCGTCCAGTTCGGCCCGTGGACGCGACGAATCGAGCGTCGCCAGGATCTGGCCGGCTTCGACCCGCGTGCCCTCCTCGACTCGCACTTCGGTCACGATTGCATCGCCGTCGAAGGCGAGCTGCGCCGTGCGGAGATCCACATTGCCGTACAGACTTAGCCGTTCCGGTTCCCCCTGGGGACTCCCGTAACGCCACCATGCGGCACCTGCGGCCAGCGCCGAGACAAGGAAGAGAAGAAGGAGAAGACGTTTCTTCATCGGCGATTCTTGATGCCCCGGTTATTATGTCATACAATTGTGTGACTTATTGAAGTATAGTTCGCCCGGATACGATGTCAAACGCCGGGAAAATCGCCCATATGGCCAGCCGACAGCCCAAGCGAAGAGATGCCGTTCAGACCCGCGCCGCCTTGCTCGCGGCCGCCGCGGCCGCCTTTGCCCGCCGCGGGTTCAAGGAGGCCAGTCTGCGGGAAATCTGTGCGGCGGCGAAGGCCAACCTGGGGGCAGTCAGCCATTACTTCGGGACGAAACAGGACCTGTACCGCGAGGTGCTGGTTCTGGCGCACCGCCAGTTGGTCGACGCCGAGCCCGTCCCGGAGATGTCGCCGGGGGACGATCCGCAAACCGCGCTGAGGAACTGGGTGCGGTCTGCGCTGCGGCTGTTCTTACTGCGCCGCCCCGCCCACCCGTACGCGGGAAGGCTGATCGCGCGGGAACTGCGCGAGCCCACGCCCGCGCTGGACGAGTTGGTGGCCAAAGTGATGTCGCCGGTGCGGCATTCGCTGGAGCGCGTCATCGCCGCGCTGTTGGGAGACACCGACGAACCGCAGTTGCGGGGCCAATGCACCAATTTCGTGCTGGCCCTCTGCGTCATGCACGAGCAGGGGCAGGAAGTCCTTCGTCGCTTCGGCTACCCCGTACCGCGCACCGAGGCGGCCTTGATTCCCTTGGCCGACGCGATCACGGAATTTGCCTTGGGCGGGGTAGAACGAATAAAGGGGGCAGGAACATCAACCGGGTAGCTTGAACTTCATCGGACAGACGGGATACCGTTTGCCAGCTATTGCCATCCCAGATCAACTCTTGATATCCGGAGAAAAGTGCATGATAGCGGCATCCCAAGGCGAGACGCTGGACGATCTCCGGGAGCACCTCAAGGACTTACACGAAGAGATTGCCAGTGGTGCGGTTCCCGGTATCCGAAAGGTTCAGGACTTGGTGGTGTCGTGAAACAATCTTGAGCAACGATGATTCGTTGTCGTAAATCTCGATTTTTGCCAACCGAGGCCGTCGCGAGTTGAATTGACGGGCTTGCGATCATGCAGCCTGCGAAGGGCAGTTTGAGTCGGACCGCCGCGCTCATTGCGCCCCGGCGGCAAACTGAAACTTGCGCCAGTAGGCTTGATCGGTCGCGTAGGGATCGATCGGGGCGTCGGCCTCCCAGTCCTTCGGGAGAATGCCATACAACTGCATCTCGCGGATGTAGTACCGGTTCGGGCGGAAGCCGGGCATGTCGAACCGCTTTTGCTGGTGCAGTTGCCGCGAAGCCGCCTCGATGCGGGCGAGGATCTCGCGGTAGTCTTTGTCTTCCGTGTCCTGGAATACCGGCTGGCCGCACCGCTGGAGCCCGCCCGCGGACTTGGCCAGCGGGGCGCGCAGGAAGAGCGAATGAGCCGGCCGGTCGAGGTTGCACAGCGCCTGGTACAGCGGCGCTTCGCCCAGTTGGAAATAGGCCAGGTGCCGGATCAGGATGATGTCGTCGATCCGCTCCAGCAGCGGTTGCGGCGGCTCCTGGCTGCCGAATTGAAAGTAGAAGGCGTCCTTCTTGACGTTGCGGTACGACGCTTTCGTGGCCTTGTGGCATCCGGCACACCGGTCGATGACAATCTCGTCGGGGAAGTCGACTGGAAACATGCCGCTTCCCAGACAGGCATAGGTTCCGCTGTAGGTCGCGCCCGAGTCGATCCAGGTGCGGATCGTGAACCGCTCCTGGTCCGAAAGCTGGACCTCGTAGTGGGACCGGTCCAGGCACGTCATCAGCCGGCTGGCCGCGGTGCCGATCGTGCGCGGCGGCCGATTGCCGTGCTTGTTGCGCCCGTCGACGACCAGCGACTTGCTGAACATGGTCCAGTAGGCCGTCGAGTAGTACGGAGTGCGGTCGCCGGAGAGATTGATGTCGCCTTCGTGCCGGTCGTGGTTGTGGCACGCTACGCAGTGCCGGTCGAGGATCGGCTGGACGTCGCGCGGGAAATCCAGCACATCGGGCAGGTTCGCATACCGCTCGATTCGGCTCGGCGGCCGTTTCAGCGCGGCCAGCAGGCGGATGTCCCGCAGCTGGGGCGTCCGCGTCCGCGGCTCGTGGCAGCCGACGCAGGACGTCGTTTCGCCCGGCTGGACCGTGACAAAGCTCTGCATCCGCTTGACCGACATCTCGTCCTTGTCCAGGGCGACGAAGAACAGCGACCGCAGGGCCGGGACTTCGAGATAGGCTGAGCCGTCGGCCTCGACCGGCACGGTGCCCAGGACGCGTTGCAGAGTGAACGTGCCGCCGACCGACAGCGGTTCCGAGCCGCCGGAGAAATTGACGGGCTTGGGCAGCTGTTCCAGCACGAGCAGCTTCTTGATCTCGCCGCGTTCGACGCCCGCCATATTGCGGCCGGTGTAGATGTCGGAGAGGACCAAGCGACCGGTCGGCTGCTCGACGGCAAAACGGCTGGGAAGGACCGGTTCTCGCTGGCGAGCACGCAACGGCTGCGGTTCGTGGCACTGCCAGCGGGCGCCGGCCTCCTCTGGCGCGTAGATCAGTTCCGCACGGCCGTCACCGGTCAGGAAGTGAATTCCCTTGTTGTCGGCGACCAGGAACAGGTCTTCCGCCAGCGGATACGGATCGCGGTAAGTCGTCTTGCTCACGCGGCGGGTCATGTCCATGTCGTCCGGGCCCCGCCGCGGGTCGACCACCGTGACGTATCCCATGTGCTCTCCCATACCGTGCCCCGGCGAGAAGGACGCGACGATCTTGCGGGAACGGGGGATCGGCTTGGCGTCGATCATCACGTAGCCCGGATGCTGGTTGCCGAAATAGACCATCACGTTCGTCCCGTCGGGGTTGACGGTCCAGAGGTGATGGTACAGCAACTGGTTGCGGTCGACGTACTCCCAGCGCATGTACAGCACGCGGCCGTCGGGCAGCATCCAGGGCGTATTTTCCTGTTCCGCGTTGTTGGAGAGCATGCGCACGTCCGTGCCGTCCGCGTTGCAGCGGTACAGCGTGGCGACTTGGGTCTTCCAGCACGGCACAAACCGGTGGCAGCGGCTGGAACAGAACAGGATCGACCCGTCGGGCGCGTAGACCGGCTCGATATCGTTGTCCGGACCGTCGGTCAGTTGCCGGAGGTCCGTGCCGTCGACGTTGATCTCGTACAGGTGGTAGGCCGTGGTCCCGCCGCGGCGATACGAGAAGACGATCTTCCGGCCGTCGTAGTGGACGTGCGGATCGCGGACCCCGCCCTGCGGATCGTCCAGCAGCACGGTTAGCTTCCGTGTCCGCAGGTTGAAGCGACAGAGCCGTCCGCCGTCCCCGAAGGCGTACTTGAAGTAGTCGAGCGAGCTGGGCGTGGTGGGCGGCGCGTAATGGCCCGCGTGGCCGTCGGAATAATGTCCGAAATTGCCGTACCAGTGGTCGAGCCACGACACGCGCTGGGCGAAGATGATTTCCTCGCAGATCTCCGGATGCCGGCCGTTGTCAATCGTGACGCTGGCCCCCACGAAACTGGCACTGGCGGTGAAGTCGCCCGGCCCGACGGCAAACACCGTCTGGACGAGCGCAGACAGGCAGACCACGGCAACCCACGGCAGCTTGGACCACGGGCCAAATCTCGGACGCGCGACCGTCGAAGCGAACATTCGATTCACGATGAAGGACAACTCCTCTCTACAACTCAAAGCAGAAACGAATATACTTTACCATTCCTGACGCTGGATGGCCAATCGCAAAGCAGAGAGGGGCTCGCCGGATGGCCGGAATGGACGACGCGTCCGCCGAGGGGCAGTCTCTGACCGATTTCCTGCCGCTGTTCCCGGAACAGGCTGCCGCTCTCCGGGAGCTGTCCGCTCGTTACTCACTTGCCGATGCAAAACCGGCTGAAGATGCGGTCCAGGATGTCTTCCGTGTAGACCGTGCCCACGACTTGGGCGAGACCATCGAGGGCGACGCGGAGTTCGGCGGCCACGATTTCCTCACCGACGGCGGCCGCCGCGGCTTGTTGGGCGCGGAGCACGGCGCTCGCCGCCGTTCGCAGGCTCTCGCCGCAGCGGACGGCCGTGCTGGCGACCACGTCGGCGCTCGTCAGAGCGCCCGTGATGCACCGGTAAATGGCGTGCCGCAATTCGGGAATGCCGGCCCCCGTGAGGCTGCTCGTCTCGACCGCGTCCACGTGCAGATCGGTCGACCGCAGGCCGTCGGTCTTGGTCAGGACGAGGATGCGACGGGCAGGCGACGGGGCTGACAGCGTTTCTCGTTCCCAGGCGTTCAGGTGCCGCGTTGCGTCCAAGCA
Source organism: uncultured Pirellulaceae bacterium (assembly GCA_964443915.1). Lineage (GTDB taxonomy): Bacteria > Planctomycetota > Planctomycetia > Pirellulales > Pirellulaceae > Anammoximicrobium. Next base: position 13,316 of record CAYUFW010000142.1, on the reverse strand, counting down.
GAACAGCTGGACGTGAGCTTGGCTTGCTTGCTGCGCGGCCAGCGCTTGGGCGGCTTCGGCGACGGGGCCGTCGGCGCCGTTTTCCCGGCCGGCCGTGTCGATCAGTTGGCAATCCAGGCCGTTGATGCTCGTCGCCCGCGTCAGGTAGTCGCGGGTCGTGCCTGCGTGCTGCGAGACGATTGCCGCCGGCTCGTCCAGCAGCGCATTCATCAGGCTGCTCTTGCCGACGTTCGGCCAACCCATCAGGACGACACGGAATTGCTCGTCGGCGCGGCCTCGCGACGACACCTGCGCCGCCAGCCGCGTCAGTTCGCCCGACGCTTCGTCCAGCTGGCGGCGCAGGTCCTCTGGGGCGATGAACTCCATGTCCTCGTCGACGAAATCCAAACCGGCCTCGACGTGTGCCAGCAGGTCCAGCAGCTGGTCCCGCAGCCGCTGCAGGGGCCCGGCCAAGCCGCCGGCCAGCTGCCGCAGGGCCACGTCGAGTTCGGTTTCGCTGTGGGCGTCGATCACGGCCAACACGGCTTCGGCCTGCGTCAAGTCGAGACGGCCCGCCAGGAAGGCGCGGAGCGTGAATTCACCCGGCTCGGCCAGCCGTGCGCCCGCTTGGCACACCGCGCGCAGCGCCGCCTGCAGCACGGGCGGCGAGCCGATCGTGTGCAGTTCCGCGACCGGCTGCCGCGTGTAACTTCGCCGTCCCGGCCAGAGATAAAGATCGCATTCCACGTCGCCCAGCGGCGCGCCCAACGAGAGCTGTCCCGGCAAAACGGCGGGCGCGCGGACCGCTGCCGGCTCCAGGCCGCTGCCGCTGCGATAACACGCCGCCAAACAGGCGACGGCCTGCGGACCGCTGAGCCGCACAATGCCGCGATCAGCGCCGCCCGGCGCAGAAGCAATGGCCGCGATCGTGTCGTCGACGTTCATGCGAAATCGGGACTCCTCAGCGCGGCCTGCGGCGGCAACGGAACTAGGTTGGGTCTCCGACTCGACCCGGTCGGAGCGGCGTGGTCTTCACTTGCCCCGGTGCTGTTCCAGTTCCCGCAGTACCGCGGCCAGGTCGTCGGGCAGCGGGGCGGTGAATTCGATCGCGGAGCCGGTCTTCGGGTGTACCAGCTTGATGCGGTGCGCGTGCAGGGCCTGGCGAGCCAGCAGCACGTGTTCGTCTTCGCGGCCAGTGACAATCTCGCCCAACGTGATTTGCGCGCGGCCGCCGTACAGCCGGTCGCACAGCACGGGGCAGCCGACGTGGGCCAGGTGCAGCCGGATCTGGTGCGTGCGTCCCGTCTTGGGCTGGACGCGGATCAGGGCAAAGCCGCGAAACCGCCGCTGAACCTCGTAAAACGTCTCGGCCTGCCGCGTGGTGGCGTGACCGGCCCGAATGGCCATCTTCTCCCGCTGGTACGGGTGTACTCCGATGGGTTGACTGATGATGTCGCGATCGCGGTCCGGCGATCCGGTGACGATCGCCAGGTACTCCTTCTCGGTCGTGCGGCGTTCGAATTGGGACGTCAAGTCCAGATGCGCGCGGTCGTTCTTGGCGACGACAATGACACCGCTCGTGTCGCGGTCCAAACGGTGTACGATGCCAGGCCGGGCCGGGCCGCCGACGGCGCTCAACTGGTCGCAGTGATGAGCGAGCGCCGAGGCCAGCGTCCCTTTCCAATGGCCGCGCGCCGGATGCACGACCATGCCCGGCGGCTTGTTGACGGCCATCAGCCAGTCGTCTTCGTGCAGGATGTCCAGCGGGATATCTTCGGGCAGTGGACGCTGCCGGGGCACCTCCGGGACGACGATGGCCACCCGTTCGCCCAGCCGGAGACGATAGGCAGCTTTCAGATGCTTGCCGTCCACGGTGACCCCGCCGGCGCTGATCGCGCGGCGGAGTTGGACTCGGCTGTGGCGCGGGAAACGTTCGGCCAAGTAGGCATCCAGCCGTTGTCCGACGCCAGCGACGTCGACCACTAATTCGACCGGCGTATCGGACAGCTCGTCGTCAGCCATGGAACTACGGCTTTGGTTGCTCAGCGGGCGCCGAGGGCGCGCTCGGTGCGGGGGCGGCTTCAGCCGGCTTGGCTTCCGCTGGGGCTGGCGCCTCCGCTTTCGGCTTGGCGTCGTCGGGCTTCTTTTCCGGTTCCGCCGCGGGTTTCGCCTCGGCGGCCGGTGTCGGCTTGCCTGCGGGCGCGGGAGCGGGTTTCTCCTTGGGCTTGGCCTCCGGTTTGGTTTCCGGCTTGGCCGTTGGCTGCTTGGCTTCCGGCGCCGGGGCCGGTCGGGCAGGTGCTTCTTTGAGTTGTTTGGAAACATCGCTCGCCGGGAAGGACAGATCCGGCCGTTCCGGCAGTTCTCCGCCCAGGTCGGCGGGCACCTTCGGCCCTTCGCCGGTCACTGGCGACATACCGGCCGGCGGCTTCGGTTCCTGCCTCTCAAACCACGCGAACCAACGGTCCGCTTCGTCGTCGGCGATCTGATCGCGACGGCGTTGAGCCAGTTGGCCGAGCGCCGAATCCGGCTCCGCCGCAGCCACTTTCCCGTAGTAATCGCGGGCCTTCTCGACCTCCGACAGCGACTCGTAGACTTGAGCCAACCCGTAGCGGGCACGCTGCAGCAGGAGCGGATAACGGGCACCCTGCTGCTCGACGGCCAGGAACTCCTTCTCCGCGTCTTTCAGGTTCTTCTCCGCCTCTTTCCGGTCGCGATACAGCAGTGAGGCACCCATCGCCAACTTGATGTCGCCCGCCCCTTGTTGAGCCCACAGGGCCGCCGTCGATCCCTGGTGCAAGCGGGCCACTTCCTCATCCAAAATTTTGGGCAGAGTGTACACCTTTT
>CAYUFW010000142.1:0-10446 GCA_964443915.1 uncultured Pirellulaceae bacterium | reverse complement strand
ATAGTCTTCCCAACTCGCGCCGGCCTTCGCGTGTTGTTGGGTGCGCAGGTACAGCACCGCTCCGGCCAGCACCGCAATCGCGACGACGCCGTAGAGAATCGGTTTCTCGTACGGGCGGACTTTCTGCAAGTACACGCCGATCGTGTCCGCCAGGGTGTTCGTCTGGAGTTCGTGACGTCGTTGGGTTTTCATCCTCGCCGCTCATTCTGCTAAATAGGGTTTCGCGAAGTTGCCGCAAGTATAGATGGGGCAACCGAAAATCGTCAAGAGAACCACAGATACCCCAGGTCGCCTAAATTGGCCGAAATCAGCAGAGTCCGGGATCGAAGAGCCCGCACGGATGGGAGGGCCAGAGCACGGGTGGGAGAGCCCGCACGGATGGCATAGCCAGAGCACGGATGAAGAAACGAGATCGGTACTGTGCCCGCCCAAACGCTCTTCATCCGTGCTCTGGCTCTGCTATCCGTGCGGGGCCGTCCGACCCGTGCGGGGCAATCCGACCCGTTTGACACCGCGATCACGGATTCTCGACCGCCGCCCAGGAACATGCGCTGGGCGCGCAGTAGCTACGGATCCTGATTCGAGCGATTCTGGTTGTCTTCCTCGTCTGCGATGGGGCTCCGGCACCGCAGCTTGCCTTCCAAGTGGGCCAGGACCAGGGCCAGATCCGCGGGCGTCACGCCGCTGATCCGCGAGGCCTGCGCGAGGTTCACAGGCTGGATCCGAATCAGCTTCTGGCGGGCTTCGGTCCGCAAGTGGGAAATGGCCGAGTAATCGAAGTCCTCCGGAATCCGCTTGTCGGCCAGGCGTTTCTGACGTGCCACCTGTTCCTGCTGGCGCATCACGTAGCCCGCGTACTTGATGTCGTAGACGACTTGTTCCACGACCTCCCGTTCCAAGGAGGCCAGTTCGGGAAGCCGAGCGGTGATGTCCGGCCAGTCGACCTCCGGCCGCTGCAGGCACTTGGCGAGCGTCACTCCTTCGACCCGGTGGGCGTGCAGCACCCGCGTCACGCGGGCGATTTCCGCCTCTTTCCGCTCGTAGCGGCCAGCCCGTTCCGCGTCGGCCAATCCCACGTCGCGCGCGAGGGGCGTCAGCCGGCGATCCGCATTGTCTTGCCGCAGCAGCAACCGGTACTCGGCCCGGCTGGTGAACATCCGATACGGCTCGTCCACCCCGCAGGTGACCAGATCGTCGATCAGCACGCCGATGTAGGCCTGATCGCGGCCCAGGATCAGCGGCTGCCGGCCCTGGAGCTTCCGTGCCGCGTTGGCGCCCGCGATCAGACCCTGCGCCCCGGCTTCCTCGTAGCCCGTCGTGCCGTTGATCTGCCCGGCGAGGAACAGGCCCGAGACGCGTTTCGTTTCCAGCGTCGGCCGCAGTTGGTCCGGCGGACAGTAATCGTATTCGACGGCGTAGCCGTAACGCAGGATGTGCGCCCGCTGACAGCCGGGAATCAGACGGATCATCTGGTCCTGGACGTCGCGGGGCAGGCTGGTCGGCAGGCCGTTGACGTACACCTCGCGCGTGTGGCGTCCTTCGGGCTCCAGGAACAGCTGATGTTGCGGTTTTTCCGCAAACCGCACGACCTTGTCCTCGATCGACGGACAGTAACGGGGTCCCGAACTGCGGATCTGCCCGCTGTACATCGGAGCGCGGTGCAGATTCGCCCGGATCAGCGCGTGGACTTGTTCGTTCGTGTACGTGATCCAGCAGGGCAGTTGCTGGACCTGCAGCTTGTCGGTCAAGAACGAGAATGGCTGCGGATCGTCGTCGCCGGGCTGCTCTTGCGTCTGAGCGTAGTCGATCGTACGGCCGTTCAGCCGGGCCGGAGTGCCGGTTTTGAACCGCCGGACCTGGAGGCCCAACCGCATCAGCGCTTGGCTCAGACCCTCCGTCGTCCCCTCGCCGGCGCGCCCACCCGGCGTTTGGGTTTCGCCAAGGTGCATCAGGGCCCGCAAAAAAGTGCCTGTGGTGAGAATGACCGCCGGCGCACGGTAGAGCGAATCCCCGCCGACGCGGACACCGGCGACGCGCAGCGGGTCTGTGCCGCCCTCGGTCAGCAGATCGACCACGGTCTCCTGGCGCAAGTCCAGGTTCTCTTGCGATTCGACGATTCGTTTGATTTCGGTCTGATAAGCCCGTTTATCGGCCTGCGCCCGCGGGCTGTGCATCGCCGGCCCCTTGCGGCGGTTCAGCAGGCGGAACTGGATGCCCGTGGCGTCGATGGCCTGGCCCATCGCCCCGCCCAGCGCGTCGATCTCGCGGACGATGTGCCCTTTGGCCACGCCGCCGACGGCCGGATTGCAGCTCATCTGCGCGACGGTGTCCAAGTTGTCCGTGAGCAGGGCCACCCGCGCACCCATCCGCGCGGCAGCCAACGCCGCCTCGGTCCCGGCATGGCCGGCGCCCACGACAACCACATCGTACTCGTATCGACAGAACGGCATCGGCGGCAACGCGATATCCACCCGTCACGACACGGCCGTCTTGGCCCGCGCGCGGGCTTCCCGCAAACCGCGGCTGAGGATGTCGCGCAGCATGGGCGAGTAATCCTCGTACTTCACCTGGTCGGGCGAGCCGTTGGCGAACTGATAGATGGCATCCCGCGGCTTCTTGCCCAGCGAGACCAGCGTCGAACTGACCGTGCCCTTCTCCTTGCCGCGGACAATCATGGTCGGCCGGCCGGGCAACGAAGGCGAACGGGCGAACACCTTGCTGGCTACCGCCAGGAACTTGACGGGGGAATCCAGGGTCTGCAGGGTCAGCAAGCGGTAGGCCAACTGGACTCGCTCGTCCCGCGGGTCGTTCACGTCGCCGTTGGCGATGATGCTCAGCCCTTGGTCCAACTCGACGACGTTCAAGTCGTCGCCGCCATGCACCGCCCAAGCCGATTCCTGGTCCGCGATCAGGTAGTTCACACCGTCGTACTTGCCGCTCGACAATTCCTCTTGAGCCATGTCGAGCGCCTGTCGCGAGGAAGTGCAGCGGAGCAGTTCACGGCACAAGACGCCCCGCGAACGAGCAGCGATCGGCGAACGCAGTTTGGGGCGATTGCTGGCTGCGACAAACATGCCGTTTTGGTTCACGCCCAACCACGTTCCCCCCGCCTGCTGGTCGATGCCGCACAGAATCCGCGGTTTGCCGGATTGGATCGAGGGCGACGTGGACGGGCGATCGTAATACTCCTCGCGATTAGCCGCGACGAGGATGGGCGAATCGGCGACAAGTTGGTACTGAATCGCAAGAATGCACATGGGTGTCGATCACGCCTTTCGTTCAAGGATTCCGTTGGTGACACATCCCAGGTGGATTGAATCGAGACACCTCCCGTGTCGATTTCCGTGCGGCCAAGCGCGTTGGCAGGCTATCGCCAATCACGGCCCCAGCCGCTCAGACCAATTTATTGCGCAAACGGCCCCTCTAACACCTTACAATAGGGGGAATGAACGAGATTCTTTCCTTGGGCCGCGCCCCGGAAATCCACGTCTGCAGTCTTGTAGGCCGGGTGGACTCACCCGGCATCGCCTCGGTCGGAGGCCGTGAAATTCGCCCCTGCGGCCTTGTGAAGCCGACGGGAAAGTTTTACTCTGCTACGGTTTAAGCTCTCCTAAATTCGGCGCGGACACACGTTGTGGGCCCAAAAGAAACCTGCCTACTTCGGAAAAGCCGGGCTTCTTGAGTTGCATGACCGCCGCCGGGAGCCAAACAGGCTGGACGCTGAAAGCACATCCGATGTCCCAATTTTCTGCAGAGAATCCCGTCAAGATTGCGATCGTCGGCGCGGGCGCGGTCAGCGATTACCACCATGTGCCCGGCATCCGTCTGGATCCGCGGGCCAAGCTGGTGGCAGCCTGCGACGCCAGCGACGAACTCTTGCAGCGGCGTCGAATGGAATGGGATGTCGAATTCGTAAGTACCGACTACGAAAAAGTTTGCGCCCATCCAGGCGTCGATGCGGTCGTCATCGCCACGCCGAATTTCACGCACAAGCCGATCGCGCTGGCGGCGGCGAAGCATGGCAAACACGTGATGTGCGAGAAGCCGCTGGGGCTGGAGCCGAATGAAGTCCGCCAGATGTTTCATGCCTGCCGCGACGCGGGCGTGGTCCACATGACGGCGTTTACCTATCGGTTTGCCCCGTCGATGCGGTACCTGCGGCACTTGCTGCGAGTGGGCGAGTTGGGCCAGCCGCGTCACTTCCGCAGCCAGCGGTTCCTGGACTGGCCCGAAACCAGTTGGGGCTGGCGGCAGTACCAGAGTCAAGCGGGGGCCGGCGACCTGTTCGACATGACCATTCACCGCATCGACTTTGCCATCGACCTGCTCGGTCCCCTTCGGCGGGTCTGCGGGGCCGTGGCCCGGTTTGCGGCCCGCGACGTGACGAAAGACGGCCGTGCGTGTCCGCCGTCCGAAGTGGACGATTGGTCCTCGCTGATCGGCGAGTTCGACAGTGGGGCGGTCGGCGTCTGGGAGGGAACGACGCTGGCCAAGGGCTATGGCTTGGGCGGCTTCGGGCACGAGTGGGCGGAAGTCAACGGTTCGAAGCAGTCCGCGGTGTACCGGTTGCACGAGCCGCACCAGCTCTGGCTGGGGCGCAGCGGAGATGACTTGGCGCCCGGCGACGTCCCCGTCGAATTCCTCAAGCCGGCCGGGAGTCCCCGCGATCCACACAGCGGCGTCCCGGCCACGGTGTTCCGCTACGACCTGATGTGGGAGTTTGTCTCGGCCATTGTCGAACAGCGGGACGCGGTGCCCAGTTTCTACGACGGACTCCGGGCCCAAGTTGTCGCCGACGCGGTCCTGCAGTCGCACGAGCGCAGAGTGTGGATTGAAATCCCGGAGGAACCGCGCTAGGGACCCCGCCTCGGCGCCACGCCATCCATGACTCCCCGAACCTCCAGTCCTGACCTTGCTCCCGTGACGGATGTTGACCGCCAGTCGGCGGCGTCGCCGCTGATCTCACCACGGCATCGGGTGGGGCTGTCCGGGCGCAGCCGCCTGGGCTCGCTGACGGGCGTCCAGATTCTGGCGACCGGCTCGTACGTCCCGGAACAGATCGTCCGCAATGAAGATCTCGCGGAGTTGGGCTACGACGCGGACTGGATCATCCAGCGGACCGGCATTCGTCAACGGCGGCACGCGCCGCCGGGTCAAGCCACCAGCGACGTGGCCTACGAGGCCGCCGTGCGGTGTTTGAAGGCGGCGGATGTCAGCCCGGCCGAAGTCGATCTGATCTTATTGGCCACGATGACGCCCGACTCGCCCATGCCGACGACCGCCTGCTTGGTCCAGCAACGGCTGGGCTGCGTGGCGCCGGCTTTGGAGATGAACGCTGCGTGTTCGGGGTTCATGTACGCCCTGGTGACCGGCGCGCAGTTCGTCAAGACCGGCTGCAGCCGCCGCGTGCTGGTGATCGGCGTGGACCTGATGTCGCGTTCGGTCAATCCGGCGGACAAGCGGACGTATCCGCTGTTCGGCGATGGCGGCGGTGCCGTGCTGCTGGGACCCGGCGGGCCCGATCAGGGGTTGCTGGCGTACACGCTGGGCTCCGAAGGCGATCACGAGGGTTGGCTCTGCCAGCCCGCCGGCGGGACGCGCGAGCCGCCCACGCCCGAAGGGCTGGCCGCCGGCAGACACCTGATCCACATGGAAGGCCGCTCGGTTTTCAAGTGGGCCGTCCGCGTGTTGATCGACTCCACCTTGGACGTGCTGCGATACGCCCCCTTGAGCCAACAGGAAGTCGACTGGGTCGTCTTCCACCAGGCGAACATCCGCATCATCGACGCGGCCCTGAACGACCTGGATTTCGACCGGCAACGGGTGATCATCAACTTGGACCGCTACGGCAACACGTCGGCGGGCAGCATGCCCCTGGCCCTGGATGAACTGTGCCTGCAGGACCGCATTCGCCGCGGCGACCGCCTGCTGTTGAGCGGCTTCGGCGGCGGCTTGTCCTGGGGCACCGCGATCGTGAAATGGTAGTCAGCGAAACGTCTGGCCGTGGGAGCGCGGCGAACGGTGGGCGTGAGCCCACCGGTTCCTTCGGCGCCGGCACGACGACTCGGTGGGCAAACGGCGTGCATTCGGTGGGCTGACGCCTGACCGGTTCCTTCGGTGTTGGCACGACGACTCGGTGGGCTCACGCCCACCGTTCGCCGGGGAGGCGATTCCGCTGCAGTGAAACCGTCGAACTGAGGAGGGACCCCACGATGACGTTCTCCCCGATCCTGCCGCTGACACTGCTGGCGGCCTCGCTGCTGGCTGCCGACTCGGCGCCGGTGCCGATCGCCCTTCATCCCGACAACCCGCACTATTTCCTGTGGCGCGGCAAGCCGACGATCTTGATCACTTCCGGCGAACACTACGGGGCGGTCTTGAATCTGGATTTCGACTACGCCGCGTACCTGCGCGCCCTGCAGGCCGACGGCCTGAACCACACGCGGACGTTTTCCGGGGCCTATCGCGAGATTCCGTCGTCGTTCGGCATCACCGACAATCCGCTGGCCCCCAAGCCGAACCGCTATGCCTGTCCCTGGGCCCGCAGCGAAACGCCCGGCTATTTCGACGCGGGCAAGGCGTACGCCGCGTACGTGCATGTCCCTCTGCCGAAGAAACCCAAGGATGAAGAACTCCGCCGGCACGCGGCCAAGACCGTGACGGCCGAGTTGGTGCTGGACCTTCCCGCCGGCCGTTACCGGGCCGAATGGTGGAACACGAAGACCGGCGAGGTCACGCCGTCCGCCGCGTTCACGCACTCTGGAGGTGAGAAGATCCTGAACTCGCCGCCCTTCAGCGAGGACGTCGCCTTGAGGCTCGTTGCCGCGCCGTAGCCCGGCAGCCGTAGCGCTCGTCCGTGTGGCACGGCTTACACGGTCGACCGCCGATGCGCGGTTATTTGGCGCACGTGTCAGGCGGCCGCCAACGGCGACAGGGAGCCTACGCCCCCCACGATTTTTCGATTTCTTCCAGCGTCCGGCCTTTGGTCTCCGGCACGAAGGCCGTCACAAAGACGATCGCCACGACGCAGAACGCTCCGTACAACCAAAACGGAAACGCGTGATGGAACGTCGCGATCAGCCACGGGTTCTTGTCCATCATGGGAAACGTCTGCGAAATGACCAGGTTGGCCGCCCACAGGCAGACGGTCGAAATGGCCATCGCGCGGCCGCGGATCCGCGTCGGGAAGATCTCCGACAGGATGACCCAGGTCACGGGACCGACGGACAAGGCAAAACTGGCGATGTAGCCCAGCATGAAGACCATGACCCAAGTGTCGGTCCGCTCGAAATACGCCGCCAGCCCCAAAAACAGAAGACTGGCTGCCATGCCCGTAAAGCCGACGAGCATCAGCGGTTTGCGTCCCCATAAGTCAACCGTCCAGATGGCCACGACGGTAAACAGCATGTTCACCGCCCCGACGACCACCGTTTGCAGCAAGGCGGCGTCGGACTCGGCGCCCGCGATGCCCTTGAAAATCTCCGGGGCGAAATACAGGAACACGTTGATCCCGGTGATCTGCTGCAAGACCGCCAGCACGACGCCGATGGCCAGTGCGAGCCTCATGCCGGGCAAGAGCAATTGCCGCAACGAGCCGCTTTCTTCCGCGATCGCCCGTTCGATCTCGGCGATTTCCCGTTCCGCTTCCGCGGGGCCGTTGATCCGAGCCAGCACGTCCACCGCCTCCCCGCGGCGTCCGCGCTCGACGAGCCAACGCGGGCTTTCGGGCACCAGCAGCAGCAAGACCAGCAGGGCCAGCGCCGGAACGGCCTCGGAGCCGAACATCCACCGCCAGCCAGACTGGACGTTCCAGGCTTCGTCGCCCAGGCCGGCAATGAAGTAGTTGACGAAGTACACGGCCAACATGCCGAACACGATGGCGAACTGGTTCAGCGAGACCATGCGGCCCCGGATCCGCGCCGGCGAGATTTCGGCGATGTACATGGGCGAACACATCGCGGCCGCGCCCACGCCGATGCCGCCCAGCAACCGGAACACCACGAACCAGAACAGCGTCGGCGGAACCGCCGTGCCCACGGCGGACACGAAAAACAGCACGGCGGAGATGAGGAGCATCTTGCGCCGCCCCAGATGATCGCTGATCGTGCCCGCCAAGGCCGCTCCCAGCACGCAGCCCGCCAAGGCGCTGGCGGCGGCCCAGCCTTCTTCGATCGGCGTCAAGGCAAAGCGTTTCTGCAGAAATCCGATGGCGCCGGCGATCACCGCCGTGTCGTAGCCGAACAGCAGGCCGCCCAACGTGGCCACAAAGCAGATCAGTCCCAGGTAGATCGAGCCTTGGCTCCCGTCGGAGCCGGCCGCCGCTGGCGGTGGTGAGGAGTCTGTCATGCGTACCTTTCCTTGGTCCGATGGAGAAAGGCCGGTCATGTCCGCGCGCCTTGCCACGCATCGAGCACTTGCCGCACCCACCTGGCATCTGCAGGTGTCAGCGCCGGCTCGACGGCTTGCTGGTAATCCAAGGAAGCCTCGTAGCCGGATTCGTCGTAGACCGTGTTCAGCACACACTGGAGATCGACAACGGCATCGGGGTCGCTGCCTTGGAGCGGAATGGGGACACAGGGCAGCGATTCTCGCAACGTCCAACCGTAAACTTCGACCTTGGGCAGCTTCTGGTGACGGCTCACAAACGTGAAGTAGTCGTCCGCGTGCAGTTGCTCGATGGTTGGCAAACGCCGCGTGACGTAGAGGGCGGACGTATGGAAATCCCGCCATTTCTGGCCTTCGAGAAAGGGGTCCATTCCCGGGAAGGGCGAGGGCATGAGGCGTGCTCCCTATCTATCGGCGATGCTGACTCGCTACGCTCCGGATTATAGTCGGTGCGCGCCGGCAACTCCAAGGTCAAGCCTCGAATGCGTCTTCAACCGCACGCGGCAAATTCGGAGGTTACCGGCGGGCGTCTCTTGCCAAGCGGGCCGATGTGCTACAATCAATACCGTCAATCGGCGGGGGTCATGCGGACGATGACGCGGTTTCCTGCCAACGGGCATTACCGCGTTTCGTCTCTCTTTTCGCGTTAAGGCAACGGCGGAGTGCGGGTTCGGCGTGCTCTTTTCTCTATCGAGTTGCTTGGCAGGAGACGTGCGATGGCCATCAAACTGCTGTGTCAGTCCTGTGGGAGGAAACTGTGCGCCAGGGACGAGTTTGCCGGCAAGCGAGCCGAATGCCCCTACTGCGGCTTCCTGCTGCAAGTGCCGGAGAGTGCCGAAGAGATCGTGCCCGCCGAACTGGTGCAACCGGGTTCACCAGCGACGGAGATCCGCCAGTTTTTCGACCCGCCCACTGCTCCGCCGCAAGCCGGCAAACCTCCGCGGGCCGTGTCTCTGCAGCGGATGTTCGAGGCGTTGCTTGATCCGCGCAGCATCCAGTGGATGTTGACGCTCGGCGGCGGGCTGTGCGTGCTGGGCTTGATCGTCTGGCTGACCAGCCTGGGGATTTTCGAGAACGAGCTGGTCCTGGCCGCGGTCATGGGCGTCGGCAGCCTGGCCATTCTCGGCGCCGGCTGGTGGGTCTCCCTGAGGACGCGTTTTCACATCGCCGGCCAAGCCCTGACGTTTCTGGGTTGCGTGGTGGCGCCGCTGAACCTGTGGTACTACGCCCATGTGGATCTGGTCAGCGTGGACGATCACCTCTGGATCGGTGGCTTGATTTGCTGCCTGCTGTACGCCGCCACGGTGTACGTGCTGCGGGATCCGCTGTTCGTGTACGCGGTCGAAGCCGGTGCGACGCTGACGCTGACCCTGCTGCTGGCCGAATTCGGCATGGCCAGCGACACGTCGTGCCTGGCCCTGATGTTGATGGGCTTGGGCCTGGTCTCGATCCACACGGAACGGGCCTTTCCGCCCGCAGGCGAACTCTTCACGCGAAAAAAATTTGGCTTGCCGTTCTTCTGGTCCGGACACGCTCAAGTCGCATCTTCGCTGCTGGTTTTGTTCGGCACTCAGATCGTGGGCTGGTTGGCCGGCCTGTATGGGACTCACCGCTTCCTGAACATCGACTGGCCGGGAAACTGGCTCACGGAGCAGTTCTTGTTGGCGGGCGGGCTCTGGTTGGCGGGGGTCTATGCTTACCTGTACTCGGACCTGGCCGTGCGGCGAATCGGCGTGTACACCTGCCTGGCCGCGTTTTGCCTGGTGATGGCCGAAGCGACGATTGCCGGCCGTTTTCTGGCGGCGGAGGGTTGGATCGGCGTGCTCGCGGTGACGGCGCTGGGCGTGAACCTGGTGCAGCTGTTTGCGGCCAAGGGCAACGAGAGAATCAGCCGCGTGCTGCCACCGCTGGCGATGGTGCTGGGCGTGCTGCCGATCCTGATCGGGCTGCTGCTGCACATCCGCGCCACCAGCAGCGTGGCCGCCGAGTGGCAGTGGGGGTACGAGACGGGCCAGCTGTTCGTCCTGGTCATGCTGCTGGTCGCCGTCTCGTACCCCCACT
>CAYUFW010000141.1:235-19652 GCA_964443915.1 uncultured Pirellulaceae bacterium | reverse complement strand
AGCAGGCGACCCTGTACCAAACCGCTGCCTGACGGCGGTATGGCAGTCACGCCCAATGCCGTCGTTGTCGAGCGTTATCAGGAACTCGACTCATTCACGCAAGCCTTCGGCGCCGGTCATCTACGTTTTCTCATGGTAGTGGGGCCAGCTGGGACCGGGAAAAGCCGAGCCATGCGCGCTGCTGTGGCTGGCCAAGCTGCCTGGGTCGATGGGAACGCGACTGCGTTCGGAGTGTACTGTGCCGCCTTCAAGCATCAGGACCAACCGATTGTTCTCGACGATGTCGATGCTCTCTACCGCGACGCCAATGGGATTCGGTTGCTCAAGCAGTTGTGCCAATCTGAACCCTCACGTTGGCTGGGCTGGTACTCCGGCCCTCAGTATCTCGAACGACGTGGGGTCCCGCCCAAATTCACGACGTCGAGTCCGGTGGCGATCATCGCCAATCGGTGGTCGACGTCGAATGCGGATGTTGCCGCGTTGGAGGACAGGGGCCATGTGATCGTATTTGATCCGCCACCGATCGAAATCCACCGGCAAGCGGCGATCTGGTTTCATGATCAGGAGGTCTTCGACTTCGTATCCGAGCACCTTCATTTGATTGCCAACCATTCCTTCCGAACGTACTTGCTCGCTCTTGAGCTGAAAAAAGCACGAATGGACTGGAAACGGACCATTTTCAGCCGGTTTCTCTCCGGGCCGCTGCTTTTGGTCGCGCGGCTCAAGGCCGATCCTGCGTTCAAGTCCAAAGCAGAACGGGTGGAAGCATTTCGAGAAGCAGGCGGCGGCAGCCGAGCCACCTACTTCAATTATGCCAAGAATCTCAGCCCGCCGAGGGAGCGATGCAAAATCAGCCTCCAGACCTCGCCAGCCAGGACTCTGTGTTACGGCCCCAGCTCAGCGGGAGACGTTCTGGGAGGCTCTAACTCCGCTATTTCGCCGACTGGTCCGGAGTCCGAACCGGCAGCTTCGACGGGCACGCCAAGTTCGCATGGCCGGAGCAACGCAAGCAAGCACGCCTCCGGCCCTGGAGACACCTGCTAAGCGTAGCAGTTGTGAACCCAGACCCTTGCCCATGAGGCGGCTTTGAAACGCCGATTGACACCCAGAAGCTGAGGAGTGATTGCGATGCCGCGAAAACGCCAAGAGCAGCCCGCCTTACGCTGCGCCGTCTACACCAGGATCAATGTCGGGTCGAGCTTGCGCCCCCTGCGTCAGCAGAGGAAAGCGATCAGCGCTTTCCTGAAGTCCAAAAGACCACAGGGGTGGATTCGTCTCCGCCCGACTTACGAAGATCTCGGCTATTCCGCTGGACACTTGGACCGACCGGCCCTGCAGACGCTGCTCGCGGACATTGACGTCGGCAAGGTGGGGTGCGTGGTGGTGTACGACCTGGCACGCCTGACGCCGTCGGAGGCAGATCAGGCAGAGCTGTTCGCAAGGTTCCAGCGGGCCGGCGTGGCAGTGGTGACCGTAAACCCCGAGGAGTTCTACGACTTCGGGAGCGGAGCGGAAAACGCATAAAGCGAAAGTTAATGCCGCCTTTGGCAACGAGCCGGGATGGCGTGCAGCAGTCTGCCAGCCACTTCCAACGCCCACGCCTTGGCAACGGTCATGTGGCGGTGCCGTGCCGACGATCCTGCCGCGCTGGTAGCCATCTGGCAGTGCCGTCGCGAGAGTACCGCAAGCTGCCCAGGTTCATGGCATGTCGGGGCGCTGCCTTTCGCACATGGGGATACTTGCCGTTGCCAGGACGGGGCCCCTCCCGGTGCAGAATCTGCCGGCGCTCTTGTCCCACCAATACTTGGGGTGAGTGCTGCCCGCCACGGGCGTTTCCATTGACTTCCTCAGCACTCCGGTTCCCGGCGGACTCGGACAGCTGCTGCGGTGCTTTTCCATCTCGGAAAGGCCATTCTCGTGGTCGGGAATGCCCCTCGTGCCCGTGGCCGTTCGCGGTCGGATCGCAGAATCTTGCGGGGCGCCACTGCGGGAAATCCACTCCCCAAGTTGCGTTCGCTCCTGTCGTTCGGCAGAATGGCGCTCGCAGGCTTTGCAGGTGCCCAGTACCGGCCCACGCGGATCATTCCCGACGTGGGAGCTGCCTGCCGATGCAACGGGACTTTGGAGAACAACAGGCGTGGCCGACGAACGGGAACAGACCGAACGGATCAGCAGGGCACTTCAGACGGCGGAATCCCTGACGTCAGACCTGAAGGCGGCACAGGCCACTGCGGGAAACTCGCGGGAAGAGAAGCTGTTGCTGGAACTGCACTCGGATGCCCAGAACATCAGGGATACGTTGACAAGGCTGGCGAAAGCAAAGGGGGCGGAGTAACGGGGCCAAACATGAACTCAGACGTTTTCGCCTGGTCGGGGTCCAACCGTGAGCCGGATTTGGCGGGATTGCGGCCCTGCCAATACCCGGCGCTGGCGCGTATTTGCCCGGACCGTCTCCGAGGATCAGGCCGTTTCGCTTCCCTGAGGACTAGGAAATCCGGGCGTCCAAGGTATCGCCGCCCGGCCAGGGGGGAACGGCGACTGTCCACCTGCCAGTCGCGGCCTGGTGGGCCACTTCCGCTGGGAGTCCCGCGTGGGAATCCCGTCCGTCAAGTTGTGTTTTGGCGGGTTGGACGGCTTGATGGTGGTCGCGTTTTTGGCATGTCCACGGTACACGGCGAACCAGGCGACATTCGAGGGCACCGTACCGACGATCCTGCCGCAACCGTCGCCGCGTGAGAGGGGGATCAACTTGGCCTTGGCGAGCGCCGGATTCCAAACTCCCGACACCCCTGTCAACGGACTACGGTCGGCAAGGAGGGGTATTTTCGTTTCACCTTCCTTATCCAGGCCGCCTGTTGTTCTGCGGCCATCGCCTTGAAATCTTGCTTGGCGGCACGAAACTGCCGAGCCGCGGGGTCGTCCGGAACCCCAGATTCGCGTTGGGCAATGAACCGCTGTGTCTTGTACATGGCGTAGGCTGTCGGGAGGTTGTTGTACCGTTCAGCCATCAGACGAATGACGAGCTGGAACAGGATATTGAACTCCCGCGGCCGACTGCGGTGACAAGTCGCCTGCAACTTGGTCAACTCCGGCCAGTCGTCTTCGTCCATGCAGTATGCCGTCAGGTCGATATCCAACTCCGGCCCACCCACGTCGAGCCTGTCCTCGTCCTCCTCGTACTGTTCGAGGTAGCTGCCGAGCCGCCATCCGCGATAGACCCACTGTCCGATCTCGTCCGGAATCGCCACGATCGGCCAGTCCTGCAAGGCCACGGTTGACTTGGCCAGAAAAACCCGGCGATCCACGTCCCAGGTGACGTCCTTTAGTGGGATGCCTCCGGGCACTGGGCAGTCGTCCAGCTCTCGTCCGAAGACGATGAGGCCAGAGTGCGGCACGAAGGGCAGATCGAGTGTACGGGTCAGGGCAACGCCGTTTCCGAAATCCTCCATTGGCGGAACGAAATACAGCTCCAGATCCAATTCCAGCGAGTACATGACCGGAAGCCTGTCGCACGCGATCGAAAACAGCTTTGCTCGTAGGGTCTACATCGTACCACAGGCGAGTCGGGCCCAGCAGCAGCCACCGCAACACCGCTAGGTGGTGATCGCCCCAGTTTTCTGTGGTGCCGGCTTGCAGGGGCGGGAGTGTGCTTGGACAATGGCGGCGAAAGGGGTGTTATGCTTGCGAAACTGAAGACTTTTTCGCTGCTGGGGATCGAGGCGTTGCCGGTCGAGGTCGAGGTGGACGTGTCGCCCGGCGCGCTGCCCAAGACGGTGCTGGTCGGCTTGCCGGAAGCGGCGGTCAAGGAAAGCACGCACCGGGTCGAGCGGGCGATTGTCAATTCGGGGTTCATGCGGCCCCAGGACCGGATCGTGATCAACCTGGCGCCCGCGGAACTGCCCAAGCAGGCGTCGTCCTTCGATCTGCCGATTTCGCTGGGAATGCTGGCGGGCAGCGGCCAGTTGCAGTCGGAGCTGTTCGACAAGTACGCGGTGGTCGGCGAACTGGCGTTGGAGGGCAACACGCGGCCGGTCAAGGGGGCCCTGTCGATGGCCATCGCCGCCGCCAAGCAGGAGGGCTTGCGCGGCTTGGTGGTGTCCAGCGAAAGCGCGGCGGAAGCGGCCGTGGTGGAAAACGTGGAGGTCATCCCGGTGGCCAGCCTGGCGCAAGCCGTCGGCTTCTTCGCCGGCACGCTGGACATCGAACCCACGCCCTCGCGGCTGGAGGAGTTGTTTGAGTCGTTCTCGAAGTACGAAGACGATTTTGCCGACGTCCGCGGCCAGGAGATGGCCAAACGGGCGATCACGATTGCGGCGGCCGGTGCGCACAACCTGCTGATGATCGGCCCGCCGGGATCGGGCAAGACGATGCTGGCCAAACGCGTGCCGACCATCCTGCCGGCGCTGTCGGCGGCCGAGTCGATCGAGACGACCCGGATCTACAGCGCGATGGGCCGCTTGCGGCCGGGCCAGCCGCTGATGGCCCGCCGCCCGTTCCGTTCGCCGCACCACACGATCAGCGACGCGGGGCTGGTGGGCGGGGGTAGCACGCCGACGCCGGGCGAGATTTCGCTCAGCCACAACGGCGTCTTGTTCCTGGACGAATTGCCGGAGTTCAATCGCCGGACGCTGGAAGTGCTGCGCCAGCCGCTGGAGGACGGCGTGGTCACGATCTCGCGGGCCCTGAACAGCACGACCTTCCCCGCCGATTTCATGCTCATCGCGGCGCTGAACCCTTGTCCCTGCGGGTACCGGAACGATCCGCGCCGCGATTGCCACTGCTCGCCGCCGCAGATCGAACGCTATATGGCCAAGATCAGCGGCCCGCTGCTGGACCGGATCGACCTGCACATCGAGGTGCCGGCCGTCCCGTTCAAGGAGTTGGCCACGTCGCCGCCGGGGACGAGCAGCGCCGACATGCGCCAGTTGGTCGCCGTGGCGCGGCAGATCCAACGGCAGCGGTTCGACGGGGCCAAGACCCGCTACAACGCGCACATGACGACGCGGGAGATCCGCAAGTTCTGCCGCTTGGACGACGAGTGCATGGAGTTGCTGCGGGCCAGCGTGAACGAACTC
Source organism: uncultured Pirellulaceae bacterium (assembly GCA_964443915.1). GTDB lineage: Bacteria > Planctomycetota > Planctomycetia > Pirellulales > Pirellulaceae > Anammoximicrobium. The sequence goes on along the minus strand of CAYUFW010000141.1, from coordinate 14,577 downwards.
GGCTTGTCGGCCCGAGCGCACGACAAAGTCCTGCGGGCGTCCCGCACGATCGCCGATCTGGATCAGAGCGAGGAGATCCGCCCCGCCCACGTCCAGGAAGCGGTAAACTACCGCATGCTCGATCGGCAACTGTGGACGTGAAGCCCAGCAACCGCCAAACCAAGGTTGGGAGTCAGAGAATGGAAGCAGTCGAGACAGGCGAACAGCCGAGCGACCTGGAGCTGCTATCGCTCGCGCGCCAGGGGCAATGGGATGCCTTCGAGACCCTGGTGGCTCGCTTCGAGCCGCGGGTGTTTGGCGTGGCCTGGCGCATCCTACAGCAGCGGGAAGACGCCGAAGACGCCACCCAGCAGACGTTCCTGAGCGTGATGGAACATATGGACCGCTTTCGCGAGGAGGCCAGCGTTGCGACGTGGATTCTGCGGATCGCTACGAACCACGCGCTGAAAGTGTTGCGCAAACGCCGCGGACTCGTTACCGTGCCCTTGGAGACGTCGGGGCGCGACTCGGCGGACGACTCCGATCCCTTGCCGCATCCAGAGTACATCGCCCAGTGGCACGAGGACCCGGCGGACTTGGCACATCGGGCGGAGATCCGGCAACTGCTCAACGAAGCACTGGCCGATGTGGACGAGAAGCATCGCCTGGTTTTCGTACTTCGGGATGTGGAAGGTTATTCCACTCAGGAAACGGCGGAAATGTTGGGGATCAGCGTCGCCAATGTGAAGGTACGGCTGATGCGAGCCCGCCTCCAGTTGCGCGAACGCTTGACCCGTGTCCTCGGGGACGAGGCGACTCGAATCGTGGCCGATCATGACCATTGATCGTGTAACCTTGTCAGCGGCGGCGGGTCAATTAACAAGGAACAAGCATCGGGTGCTGCGATGAACTGCGATGAATTGCTGAAAACGCTGAACGAGTACGTGGACGGGGAAATCGAGCCGGGCGTCTGCGAACAGTTCGAGGATCACTTGGCCGGCTGTAATCCGTGCCAAGTGGTCGTCGACAACATTCGCAAGACGATCACGCTGTACAAAGCCGGCGAGCCCTATCCCCTGCCGACGGAGTTCCAGCAGGTGCTCCGGCAGACCCTGAAGCGGCGCTGGTGCGAGAAGTTCGGGACCGTGAACTGAAGGCCCGCGGCTTCGGCAAGGCCATGGACGACCACTGGGACTGGGACAAAGGGGAATTATGGGATGAATGAGATTCGTGGGAGTGATGTGCCCGCTTGCGGCCATCATCCTACGTCCCATGCTTCTCATCATTCCCCTGCCCCATTCCCATCCTCCTTCATTGCAGTCCCCTGCTCTCCTTCAGCGATTCACTCACCAACCCCGGCAGGTACTTCACCGGCACCGCGCCCAGATTCAGAACGGCTTCGTGGTAACGGTCCAGGCGGAAATCGTCGCCCAGTTCCCGCTGGATCTGTTGCCGCAAGCGGACCATCGCCATGCGACCGACGAAATACGTCGACAGCTGACAGGACGTCTGTTTGGCGCGGATGATCTTCAGCCGCGCTTCACCCTCCGCCTGGAACGCGCCCTGGGTGAGCAGCGTGAGCGCCTCGTCATCGGTCATCCCCGCGCAGTGCATCCGGTGGTCCAGGATCGCGTTGACGACCGCCCGCAGATAGAACTTCAACTGCGTCAGCCGCAAGGCCAAGTCGCCGTCGCCGAAGCCTTGGTCCAGCATCATCTGCTCGGTGTACACCGCCCAGCCCTCGATGTAGACGCCGGAGCCAAGCACGCGGCGGATCAGCGACGGCACGCGATTGGCATATTCCAACTGAACGTAATGGCCCGGATACGCTTCGTGGATCGTGAGGATCTGCAGCATGTGGCGGTTGTATTCTTCCAGCAGGCTCTGGACGCGCGCCGCATCCCAGTCCTGGGGCGGTGGGCTGACGGCGTAGGCGCTGGGTGCGTTGACATCCAGCGGCGGGGCCGCGTTCAGGTAGGCCGTCGAATTGCCGCGCTGGAATTCGGGCATTTCGATCACCTGGCAGCGGTCCGGGTCCGGCAGCCGCAGGATGTGCCGCTGGCGGATGAAGTCCCGGATACGGTCCACCGTGGCTCGCGCGTCCTGCGTCAGCGTCTCCGGCGGCCCGTGTTCCTTGCCGACCGCCTGCAACACCCTCGCCACGGTGTCGCGCCGTCCGGCTTCGTCGTCCGGCGGCAAAGGCTCTCCGGCACAGTAGCGGCTCCACAGCTGGCGGGCGATCACGTGCATGTCGCGTTCGACGCGGCGGAACTCGGCCTCGGCTTCCGCCAGCACCTGGTCGGCGGTCAGGCCGGCGTCGAGTTCCAAATCCAGCTTCTTGGCGAACTTCTCGCGGCCCAGCCGCCAATCGCCGTGGGCTCGCGGCCGCAGGTCCTTTTCCAGGAACTCTTGGTACTCTCTCAGGCAGGCGACGACCGGCGCGGCCGCAGCCTGGAGCGCATCCCGCTGCGGCGTCGGGCCGACGATCTCGAAGATCTCCCGTTCATAGAACCCAATCGAGCCGCGATTCTGCCGGATGGCCGTGTCGGTTGCTACGGGCGGCGGATCGCTCAGGTTCTCGCGCGCCGCCGCCACAACCCGCGGAATTTGGGCCATGCGCGCGATCGCGTTGGCGATGTTCTTCTCCTTCGGCAGGGTCGATTGAGTCAGCAGCAGGAACACGCTGTCGCTGATGTAGCTGCTGTAGACGCGCGGGTCCTGCTCGTAGGGCGACCTGTTCTCGGCCAGCCACAGGACCCGCGTCAGTTCGTGCTGCAAGATCTTAAAATCGACCTTACCCGCGGCGGAGAGCTGTCCGTAGTCGACTGCCTGTGGCAGCTCCTCCAACGTACGCCGGTAGTGCTCCCGCCAACGCCCGCGAGCGGCGGCCGACAGATCGTCCAGCCGGTCGTCGAAGCGGCGATCGCCCAGTTGCGTGGCTTCCAGGGGACGAAGCTGAAAACACTCCTCCAGGTACTTCCGGAAAAAGGCTTCCAGTTTGGCGTCGGCCGTCTCGGACTCGGCGGCAGACACTGCGGAGGCGATGGCGAACGTGATCGCGGCAGTCGTCGGGACGATAGGAATTCTCATCGGCGTGGTTCTTTCTCCGTGGCGTAAGCTTCCAGCTTGCGTTAGCCAGTCGTTTCGCGAGCTGGAAGCTTACGCCACTTGTTTCTCCAACGGTGCTTACCGGCATTCGGCTCGAGGTGTGGCTACTCCGGCACCGCCACCATCTGGCGCTTGCCGGTGTTGTACACGATCACGGCCCGGCACGCCTCGTCCTTGGTGCGGGCATTGTGTTTGACGCCCTGGGGAATGCGGAGCGTGTCGCCCGCTTTGACGGTGACCCAGCGGTCGCCGATGCGGTGCTCGCACGAGCCCTCGATCACGTGCAGGAATTCCGCGCTGTTGGGATGGACGTGCAGCGGGTTCGTCTGCTGCGGCTTGATGTACACGACGCCGAACGTCATCTCTGCGTCGGGATCCAACTGGGCGTTCATCAGCCAGCGGATCCAGCCCCAGGGGAACTCCTGTACCTCGATCTGATCGAACTTCTGCAGGCTGATCTGCACCGCATCCGGCTTGGCGGGACTGTCGGCGGTCTTCGCCGGTTCGGCGCTCGACGCCGTCGAAACCGCCGCCAGCACCAGCCAAGCGGCACACCGGGACAACCATCGTACGGGCATCGGAGATCTCCTTGTTCATGTCGAAAATTGCCTGACGCGCTCTTGGACCGCAACGCGTCGGTTCGCGTCCTATCCTAGACGGCAAACGCGTGCGGGGCAACCAAGGGGTCAGGCAGCGTGTTGGTGCTACTATTCCCGCACGTACCTTCGTATAATAGGAGCAGACCACGTCACGTGGTCGGCAACCATCCGACCTTTTTTTGCGGGAGGACATCCGATGATCGCCAGACAACTGTCGGTTTTCCTGGAGAACAAGCCCGGAGTGTTGGCCGCCGTCTGCAAGGCCCTCGGCGAGCACGACATCAATATCCGCGGCGTCTCGGTCTCGGATACGGTGGACCATGCCGTGGTGCGGCTGATCGTCAGCGACCCCCACAAGGCCGTTCACGTCCTGGGCGAGCACGGCGCCTTGGTCGTGGAAACCGACGTGCTGATCGTGAAACTGTCGGACCACCCCGGCGCGTTGGCGGAAGTGGCCACCAAGTTCGCCCGCGGCAAGATCAATATCGAGTACGCCTACGGCAGCTCCGACGACACCGAAGCCACCGTCTTCATGCGCGTCTCGGACACCAAGAAGGCGCTGGAGATCCTGACCCCCAAGAAGAAAGCAAAGAAGTAAACCCCGTTCGAGAACTTCTGCCGGTAGAAAAACGCGGCGAGACATGCGATCCTCATGGAAACCGCGGCATCGTGGGCCGACGGGGCCGGCCCGGTTGTTCATTTTTGGGGGAGGCGTATGAAACTCAGCATGATTCTGCCGATGATTGTTGTTTCCAGGCTTTGGCTCGTCCCGGCAGTCGTTGCGGCCGGTTCGTTTCCGATCACCAGCCCGCGGCAGACCGACCGCAGCGTGATGCTCGCCTGGGAGACGGACCAGGAGGTCCGCACCGTGCGGAATTCCTGCCAGTGGAATCCCAGCACGCCGACGGGCCCGACCCACGACGCGGCGATCGTGCCCGGCGCGGGCCGCGGCGGTTCCGCCGCCGCGAGGATCCAGGGGAATCGGTCGGAGGGCAACGCCCGCGGTTGCTTCGTCCAGGAGTTGGAAGCCGAGCATTCGGCCGGCCGCTATGAGTACCAACTCTTCTACCGTTGTGCGGAACAGCAGAACGGCAAAACGCGGCTGGTGATCGACTGCTACATCGGGTCCTCGCGGCAGTACCACGGCTTGGTCTCGCGCGATCTGCCGGCGGCGGGCGACTGGTCGCCGGTCTCCGGGTCGTTCGAGCTTCCTGAAGAGGTCCAGCTCCTGCGATGCCTCGTGTATCAGGTCGGAAAAGGAACCAGCTGGTTTGACGACGTGCGGATTTCGTCCCAGAGTTCACAGGCGAATCTACTGGGCGATCCGGGCTTCGACGGCGTCGAGAGTTGGCGAGTGCTCTACCGGAAGAAAGGCGAGACCGATTGGCAGCCGGTGGATGCGGTGGTGTTGGAGCGGTTCCACAACGTTATCTTTCTCGAACCGGCCACCGACTACGAATTCCTGGTGCGGCGGGTTGCTCCGGACGGAAGCGTTCGTGCAGAGAGCCGTGTGCTGGCCGCCTCGACCAAGGCGGCCGAAGGGCGCGTCTGGAACCGCTTTCAGATCGCGTCCGACCACCGCATGGCGACGCCGCCAGCCGTGTACCCGTGCATCGAGAGCGTCGACGGCAAGCTGTACTACAGCGAGTCCCGCGGCGGCACGATCTGGCTGAGCCAGTTGGACGAGAGCCTCCAGCCGGTCTGGACCAAGCCCTGGGTGGAACCCTTCCTGGTCGACGGGAAACCGTGCTACCAAGGGCAAACCCAAGCGACCGTCCTCGACGGCAAGCTGTACGTCTCCTGGAAGCGGGCCTATCACGGCGATGCTCCCTACGCTCGCCAGTGCGTCGCCTCGTACGACGCCCGCACCGGCAAGATCGCCGGGCCGTTTGTGATCGAGCCGGAAGACGCTGTGGAAAGCACTTGGAACGGAGGGATCGCGGCGGTGGACGGCAAGCTCTGGGTGAGCTACTGCCGCTGGCGCGCCACCCCGGAGATCCCGGAAGGATATCGCACGACGGTGACCGTCCGCTCGCTCGATCCCGGCTTGGCGGGACTGGGGCCGCCCCAGGAACTTGACTCGCAGCCGACCGAAACACCCTACACGCCGTTCCTTAGCGTCTTTGACGGCGAGTTGGCCGTCGCTTTCACCGACGCGCAGGCCAAGACCGACATGCAGCCGCTCTGGCTCGTGCGGTTTGACGGCCGGCGGTTCCACGACCTGATCCCGATCAGCGCAAGCGGGTTCAACCAGTATGCCAAGGGTGTCCAGGTGGGCGATCGGCTGGCTCTGGTTTGGAAGTACGGTGAGCCCTATCCGTCGCGGATCTTCGGCCGCTACATGTTCCACGACATCGGCCTGGCGCTGATCGATCCGAAAACCGGCGCGGTGGAAAAGACCTCCTTGGTGGACGACGTCAAGTACAATTCCAGTCCCGACATCACGTGGCACAACGGATGCCTGGTGTACGTCTACAACAAATTCGAGCACCTCTACGGCGGCCGGAACGATCCGAGTAGACTCTACGGATGCTTCATTGGCCGCCTTCGGCCGGTGACGGAGTGACGATCCGGCTCGGATGGACGAGCGAACAAGCATGTTGCCCTCCATGACGAACTGCGCCCTGACACGATCCGCGGGCCTCGCCAATGAATTGCAGACTGCTTGTTCTCTGGAGATCTAGCTGGCGGAGGTGACGGTTGCGCCTCAATGATTTGGAGACAGAAATGCGTGAAGAGCACATCGAACGCCGTCAATTCCTTCGGCAGACCGCGGCGGGCGCCACCTGGGCGGTCGCTTCAGCCGCCATGGCGGCCGAGATCCCGGATTCTCAACCAGCGACCCTGGGCGACGGTCGGGCGACCGTGGAAACCGAAGTCGACGTGCTGGTCGTGGGAGGCGGCACGGCCGGGACGGTCGCCGCGCTCCAGGCAGCTCGGATCGGCGCGAAGACGCTGCTGGTGGAACACGGGAGTCAGTTGGGCGGCACCATGACGGTCGGCGGCGTCGCCTTTCCGGGACTGTTCCATGCGTGGGGCAAGCAAGTGATCGGGGGCATTGGTTGGGATCTGGTCCGGCAAACGGTCGAGTTGGACGGCGGCCGCCTGCCCGATTTCGCGACCCCCGCTCCGTCCGGCCGGCATTGGCTCCACCAGGTGCTGATCAACCCGTTCCTGTACGCCGTGTTGGCGGAAGAAGCCTGCCGCCTGGCGGGCGTTGAGGTCTGTTATTACGAGTTTCCCGTGGCCGTCCAACCCGGACAAAACGGCTGGCGAGTCGAAGTCGTCGGGCCGGGGACTCGGCGGCAAGTAACCTGCCGGCAACTGATCGACTGTACCGGCGGCGCCGACGTGGTCGGCATGTTGGGCCTGGAGCGTCTGCGGGAGGACGAGACGCAGCCCGGATCGATGCTGTTCCAGTTGGGCGATACGATCCAGGCGGGACGCGAACGCTTGGAGCAGGTCTATGTCCACGGTGCCGACTCGTCGAACTCCGTGACCCGCACCCAGGCCAATCTGGCGGGCCGCCGCAGCGTGCTCGAACGTCTCCGGACCCAGCGAGCACGAGGCGATCAGGCCGCTCGCCTCGTGCAACTCCAGCCCGAAGCGGCCTTTCGCGAGAGCTACCGGATCCTCGGCGAGGCGGTGATCACGCATGAGGATTACGTCACGGGGCGAGCCTTTGACGATGCCGTCTGCTATGCGTTCTATCCGGTGGACCTGCACACGCGGCAGGGTGTGCGTCCCCAGCCGCTGAAGGAAGGCATCGTGCCCACCGTACCGCTGCGAGCGTTGATTCCTAAGGGAAGCCGCAACCTGCTGGTGGCCGGGCGCAGCGTCAGCAGCGATCGTCTGGCCAATTCGGGCCTGCGGGTCCAGGCGGCGTGCATGGCGATGGGGCAAGCCGCGGGCGCCGCAGCAGCCCTGGCTGCCGGCGGAAACATCTCACCCCAGGAAGTTCCGTTCGCGGACCTGAAAGCAGTCCTCCAGCAGCACGGAGCCATCGTGCCATAATCAGGATTCCTGCGAAGCGACCGGGGCATGGTCCGTTCGTGCTTGCCTTCGTGGCCGCGTTCCGGTATCGTAAAAGGCTGGTTGGGTGAGCCGTAGTCGCGGCGGTTTTCGGCCTCGCGGGGGCAAAATGGCGTCTGGGTTGCCGTAAGTCCTTGGCCCGTCACGTCGTCGGACGGTATCGCTGTGCCCTGACACGGTGGAAGTCGCAGGTTCGATCCCTGCCTCGCCCATTTGTCGTAAGCTTATTCTGATAAAGCACTTAAACCAAGGAGGTGCCGCAGGATGCGCGGGGTTGTTGCGTACCGAGCGGCGAACGAAAATGCCTGACAGCAAATCGACTGATCACTGGAAGTTTTTGGCTCGGCAATTGGGTGCGGCATCCGACACCGAATGGGAAGAGGCCACAGAAGAGGCGAATCCAGCCGAGCCTGTGGAACCCGTCGAGCCATCCGCCGTGGTGGCGGAACCCGAGCCGCCATTTGCGGTGACGGCGGAGATCCCGGAACTGCAACTCGAATCGGCGCCGGCGGCGGAAACAACGGCAACCGCGCAGCCGGTGGCTCCGAGCGCCCCGTCTCCGCCCGCCAAGGCCCCCGCTGCTCCTCGTACACCCGCTGCGAAAGCCAAGGCACGCAATCATTGGCGAGAATTGGCCGCGACGCTCGGAATCGAAGTCGGCGAGCCCGAACCGGAGGAACCGGAGGAACTTGAAGTCGCCGAGGAAGCCGCGTCCATCGAACTGCCCGCGCCGGCCGCGCCGCCGGAACCGCCGGCGCCCGTGGTGCGGCCACCGGAACCGATGGAGCGCGAGTTCGATGCCGGCTCGCGCGGCTGGCCGGATTCGCGGCGCGAGCGCCGTCGTCCGTCTCTGTTCGACGATCCCGATCTGTCGCTGGATACACCCGGCGTCTTGGATGCCGTGTTCGACGAGATCGAGCCAACAGCGACGGCAGAGCCGGAGGAGGTCGCCGCCCGCCGCCCGCCGCAGCTTTTCGCGGACGAATTCGAAAGCCGTGATCGGTTTGCGCCCAAGGGGCTGGGCGATTCGTTCCCGGACGAACCTGGCGACGAAGAAGCCGAGGAGGCAGTGCCCGAACGGCTCGAATCAGCAGAAGCGTTGGACGAGGACGACGAAGAAAAACGGGCCCCCCGCCGCCGTCGCCCGCGGCGTCGCCGCCGCGGCGGCCGCCGGGATCAGGAGCCCGCCGAGGAGAGAATTCGCGAAGCCGCCGAGGAGGAAGAGTTCGAGGAAGAGGACGTGGCCGAGCCGCGTGCCAGTGCCGCTCCGGTGCGCGACAGCCGCGCAGCCGCAAGAGACGACGAGGACGAGGACGAAGAACTGGAGGACGAAGATCATTTCGACGGCGAGGAAGAAGACGAGGAAGAAAGCGGGGAACGGCTGAAGCTGAAACACAAAAAGATCCCCACGTGGCAGCAGGCGATGGAAGCGATCATTGCCGTCAACATGGAGGCGCGGGCCAAGAATCCCAGCGGTGGCGGCGGGGGACGCGGCCGGGGCGGACGGCGCTGGCGCAAGTAGGCACCGTTCGAGAAGCAAGTGAACGGAATGGCGCCAGCCAGCGGTGACCGCCGATCCGCAATACCGGCGGCTCAGACGCGGGGAAGCGGAACTCGTACGATCGGGAATCCCATGTTGCGAGACCATCGCGCCGTCCCCGGGGCCGCCGTCGCATTTGCGATGGTGTTCCCCACGGTGGTGACGCTGGCTTATTTCGTATTGCTGGCGGGGTTTTCGGCTGGTCTGCAACAGGCCGTCTATCTGGTCGGAAAAACGATTCAGTTCACCTTCCCTGCACTGGCCGTGGCCGTCCTGCTCGCGCGGCGGCACACGGGCGGCATGTCGCCGGCAACCACGGGCGGTCGCCTGAGTCTGCGGGACGTGCTGCGACTGCAACTGCGGCGCCTTCGGCTGCGGCTCGTTCAACTGCTCCGTCCCCGCTCGCGCTGGTTCGGACGGAACGTACGATTCCTGGTCCTGGGTCTTGGGTTTGGCCTGCTCGTGTTAGCCGCCATGGTCGGACTGTACGAAGCGCTCTGGAAGGCGGGCGGGTTGTTTGCGGGAGCCGGTCAGGAGATTCGCGGCAAGATCGAGGATCTGGGCATCAACCGGCTGTGGACCTACGCGGCGGTGGGCGTGTTCTACGCCATCTGCCACTCGGGGCTGGAGGAGTACTACTGGCGTTGGTTCGTGTTCGGCCAGTTGCGGCATCGCCTGCGGCCAGCATCCGCGATTGCGGTTTCCAGTCTGGCGTTCATGGCGCACCACGTGATCTTGCTGGCGACGTATTTCGGCTGGTCGTCGCTTTGGACGTACGCCTTCTCGCTGGCCGTGGCCGTGGGCGGAGCCGTGTGGGCCTGGCTGTACCAGCGCAGCGGCTCGCTGGCCGGTCCGTGGCTGAGCCACCTGGTTGTCGACGCCGCCATCTTCTTGGTCGGCTACGACGTGGCCCGCGATCTCTTCGCGTGATCGAGCGGGCCGGTGCGTGGATCCTACGAGACCGGTTCCACGGTTCGGTCGGGACGCCGGCCCCAACGCCGTCCGCCGAACTCAGAGCGACGACGGTTCTCAAGCGGCTTTCGTGTCGCGCGGCTTTGCGCGAAACTGAATCTCCACGCCCAATTCGCGAAGCACGGACACGAGACTCGAAAGCCGAGGGTTGCCGCGTTCGGAGAGCATACTGTAAAGGTTCTCGCGGTTGAGCGATGTCCCCTCGGCCAGCCGGCCTACGCCGCCGTGCGCCTCGGCCACATCGCGGACGGCCAAGAGAAAGACGTCCTCCCCTTCCTCCAAGGCGGCCGTCAAGTACCCGGCCGCATAGTCGGGATCCGCTAGGTCCGCCAACAATCGTTCTTTGTAGTCAAGCGTCGGCATGATCCCGTTCCTCCCGATAATCTCGAAGCGAGGAAAACCATTCGAGGTACGGACAACGGCCTCGCATGTCGCGATAGATTCTGATTGTCTTTGCCCGAACCTGCGCCATCTGCTCAGTGTAGGGTATAACCTACACGACAGTCAAGAGCCCACACGTGCTGTCGGTGCGTCCGCGGTGCAGTCCGGGAGAACCCCTGTGCGGCCATTAGCGGCGCGCCGCAGGACAGGGAGACCCCAAGCTGCTTGGCAAGGACTGATCCGCGAAGCCCGGCACTCGGACAGGGATGGCGCTCCCGAAGACGACGGCGGTTCTTGCCGGAACTGCGCGGACTTGTTCCGGCCTACGTCGAGTGGCGGCTTTCGGTTCGTCTGGCTGTCTGGTACATTTTTGGCTAAACCCCTGGAGCAAGCGATCATGAGCAAGGTCTTGTTGCGGTACGTCGCGGCGTGTGGGATCCTGGTTTCGCCCGCACCGATGTTCGGTCAGCTTCCCGCGGATTTCACGCCGCTGGTCTACGAGGCGGAGGACTTCACGACGCCCAAAGACGCATGGCAGGCCGACAAGCTGACCGCCACGCATTGGAACCTGTGGAGCACCGATTCCGATGCGGCCCGCAAATGGTCCGGCGGCGTCGTACTCCAATCGCCGGTCGTGCTGCAGGATCGGGCCACGCCCGAGGACGGCGCGCCGCCGCTGCACACGCGCATCACGGGCATCCCGCGCGGCCGATACGAGGTCGAAATCAAGCTGGGGCGGGCCTTGGCCGTCTCGCGCGACGGCAAGACCTGGGAGAAGAAGGACGGCAGCGAGCGCAGCTTGGGAGTCTTCGACATCCCGGACGGCACGTTCGAACTCTGGGTGGACGACCGCTACGCCTACCCAGCCGGCCCCGGTTCATCCTACTACGATTGCCTGTTCTTCCGTCCGGTTCCGCCGCGGGTGGACAAACCGCAGGTGACGGGCTTCGCTCAGACTCGCGTGGCCGAATCCTTGGATCGCGGACTGATCGCGTTGCCGGCCGGCGCGGGCCGCGTCTATCTGGGCTGGCGGCTGCTGGCCTCTGACCCGCGCGAGGCGGCGTTCGACGTCCTCCGCTGCGAGCCCGGCGGGCAGCCGGAACCGTTGAACAAGACGCCGATCCAGGCCACGACGGACTTTGTGGACGACACGGCCAAGGCGGGCGTCGAATACGAGTACACGGTGCGCACCACGGCGAGCGATAACAAACAGAACATCTCCCGGCCGGTCCGGGCAAAAGCCGGAGAAGACGCCCCGTCCTGCATCGTCGTGAAACTCGATCCCGGCGTGACGGTCCAGAAGGCCGGCATCGGCGACCTGGACGGCGATGGCCGTTACGACTACGTGCTGAAACAGCCCCAAGACAACATCGACCCCGCGCTGCCTTGGTGGACGCCCAGCCCGGACACGTACAAGCTCGAGGCGTACACACAGGACGGCCGGCGGCTGTGGCGCACGGACTTGGGGTGGGCTATCGAACGCGGCATCTGGTACTCGCCGCTGGCCGTGTTCGACCTGGACGGCGACGGCCGCGCCGAGGTGGCCGTGAAGACGGGCGAGGGCGATCCGCGCGGACCGGACGGCCGCGTCGAGCAGGGGCCGGAATGGATCTCGATCCTGGACGGTCTGACGGGCCGCGAATTGGCTCGCGACGATTGGCCGTCGCGGCAGATCCCGGGCGAAAAGTACAACTACAACCTTTCCAGCCGCAATCAGATGTGCGTCGCGTACCTGGACGGCAAGACGCCCTGCCTGATCGTCGAGCGGGGCACGTACACGACGATCCGGCTGGCCGCTTACGAGTTCACGCGAACGCAGGGGCTGCGCAAACTGTGGACTTGGGACAGCCGCGAGGAGACCGGCCGCGGACGCTACAACAGCCAGGGCGCGCACATCATGCACGCCGCCGACGTGGACGGCGACGGCCGCGACGAAGTCATCATCGGCTCGGCGGTCGTCGATGACAACGGCAACGGCCTGTGGAGCACAGGCTTCGGGCACCCCGACTTCTGCTTCGTCGGCGACATCGACCCGGCGCGTCCCGGCCTGGAGATCTTCTACGGCATCGAACCGCGTCGGGAGAACAACGCCCTGTGTCTCGTAGACGCCAAGACCGGCGCCTTGCTGTGGGGGCTGCAGACGCCGACCATTCACGTCGGCACGGACGGCATGTGCGCGGACATCGACGACCGGCATCCGGGCTCCGAGTGCCACGCGGCCGACCTGGACCGCGACCGCCATTTCGCCAAGAGCTGGCTGTTCAGCGCCCAGGGCAAAATGCTCTCCGACGAGCGGCAGCGGACGATGTCGGCCCCGGTCTACTGGGACGCCGACCCGCAGCGGGAACTGCTGCGCGGCTCGAAGATCTGCGACTTCGACGGCGGCGAGCAGCCGACCAAGGTCGTCGGCCGCCTGGTGGCGATTGCCGACGTGCTGGGCGATTGGCGCGAGGAGCTGATCACCAGCAGCCCAGGCGAATTGCGGATCTACACGACGACGATCCCGGCTGTCGACCGCCGCGCCTGCCTGATGCAGGACCCGATCTACCGCCTGGACATCGCCGTGGCCGCCATGGGCTACTATGCCGCGCCCATGCTCAGTTACGATTTGTCGTCACAGCGAGACGGTCCAACTCGGCCAGCTGCAGCCGGACGCTGACAATGTACGGCGGCTCGCCGGACGTCCAATGGCCGTACGTCGTGGTGACGATCGTGCCGTCGGGTAAGCGTTCGACGGCCGGATAGGCACAGTCGCCGCCCTTGTGGTTGTCCATCAAGCGGACGCGGTACTGGCCTTCCCGCCCCGCGGCGATGTCTTCGTAGCGGCCGACCCAAGCGACCCAATCGCCCTTGGTGGGACTCTCCAGCGTCGTGTCGCGGAACGAGATGAACAGCCGGCCGTCGGGCGCGTACTTGCCCGTGTGGCGGTCGCCGGTCAGGGCCGCCGGCAACTCGCGCGGCGCGGTCCAGGTGCGGCCCTCGTCGTCGCTGAAGATCACGTGCGAATTGCGGCGGCGGCTGTTCTCGCGCAGCAGCGCCGCCAACTGCTTGCCGTCCGGCGAACGGATCACGCCCGGTTCGCACAGGTGGACGTCGGTCGTGCGGCAGATGGCTTCCGGGAACGACCACGTCAAGCCGCCGTCGGCGGAGAAGGTCTTGAGCAAGGCGAATTCCACCGGTTTCTGGCGTTGGTCCGTGGCCGTGAAGAACCGCCCGTCGTCGTGGAACATGGCCAGGTAGTGGCCGGGCGTCTTCAGTGCCTCGACGGAGCCCATCACCACGATGCCGCCCCAGTCCCCCGCCGGCTTGAGTTCGGACCAGGTTTGCCCGTCGTCCTCGCTGACCGCCAACCGCGCCGGATAGAGGCCGGACCACAGGATCACGCGTTTCTTCCCCGCCGCGTCCACCACGCGGTGCAGCGTCGGCACTTCGAGGCTCGTCGCCCAGGACGCGGGCGTCGGCAGGCGCTCGGACCAGGTCCGGCCGCCGTCCGGGCTGCGTTTATACACGATCGCTCCGCGGCCGTGCCCTTTGGGGTAGACGCACAGCATCGTCCGGCCGTCTTTCAGCAGCACCGTCGTAGGATGCCCCAAATACTGGCCGGCCTCGCGGTCCACGATCACCTGCCGAGCCGTGTCGCCCGACAAGTCCAGCGTCGGAATCGTGTACGCCCGCGGCAGCGGCACGGGCGAAGGCTCGCCGGCGGATAGCGCCGCGGCCGTGAGCATGGC
>CAYUFW010000141.1:0-225 GCA_964443915.1 uncultured Pirellulaceae bacterium | reverse complement strand
CACCAACGCCGTCCATCGCACCGGCTGACGAAACGGTGCTGTCGACGACGAACGAACGACTTGTGAAGAAAGCAACATCGTGTTTCTCCGTGGCGCGTTAAGGAACGGGGGGTCCCCTTGAAGTGATGCGGGAGTCCAACAGAAGCCGTCAGCATAGCCACAGTCTGCTGGTCTGGGAACGGGAACTTAGCGGGGCGCGGTAGCAGGGTGTTGGCGGGCCGCGGT
>CAYUFW010000140.1:13180-19712 GCA_964443915.1 uncultured Pirellulaceae bacterium | reverse complement strand
ATCATTTGTCTGCACAGGTTAGTCAGGCACGTCGTCTTTCCCATGCCCGGCAGGCCGGCGATCAGGAGGTGCGGATTGCCTCTCAAGGTCAACGGCCAGCGGACTTCGGCACCGGACAGCAGATCCGTTCCCAGGCAAACCGACGGTTCGACGGCCTGCTGACTTTCCCCAGGCGTCGGGCCGCCAGCGTCGGTCTGGCCGGCGGGGGCGGCGTCTGCCTGCGACGATTGAGTCGCCAGCCGATCGGCGGCGGCATCGCCGTCGGCTGCGGCCTGCGGCGTGACGGCCCGCGGCTCGTCTCCAGAAACGGTACGGCCCGGTGCGGCACCATCGGCAAGTTGAACGGGGTCTTGGCGCAAAGGCGTGTCGGGCATCAATCGGGGACCAAACAGGAAGACCCGCGTGTCCCAGTCTCCCGGCGAAATCTCCAGCGGGCTGGTGCCGGCGTATTCGGGACAAAACACCCAGCCCCGATCCGGTCTGTCGACCTGAGCGAACGAATAGTCGCCACCCTTCTCGAGCATGCGGTCAATCTCCGCGGTGACGGCGTCATGAGCGTCCGCAGACAGACCTTTTTGTCGTTCATCATCCGCGTGGCGGCGCGCTTTATCGGCATAGAAGTGCAGCACGCGGGCCAGCTTGGCCCGTCGAATGGCTCGAAAGGACGAGCATACGTCTTCCGAGTACCAGTCCTCCCAGCGGCCGCGGAGCGACTCGACTTGACGACGGATCGTTTCCAGCGTCTCCGGGCTACGGGCCGTCCGCAGGTGCCGGCGGTACTTGACCTCGACAAACCGAAACGTGAGCCCTCGGCGGGCAGTCATCGAAACGTAGATCAGGTCCGGTCGCGTCCCGGCTTCCTGATCTTGCCCCTCCGCAGCGGATAGCGGCGGCAGCAAATCGCGGACATCGTCCACGGGAATCAGAAAACCGCTCCGCAATGTCGTCCAGCAATCGGTATCTTCCTCGACGTCCCAACAATTGGCGTGGGACATGGCCAACGCGATCAACTCCGAGGTTGGCGCTCGTTGTCCGGTCAAGCGGATCGCCAGACGTCCGCTGAGCGCCTTCAAATGTTCCATCAAGAATTCGGCGTTTCGGCGCGAGTGGCTCAGGCCCATCTGGTCCAGCGCGGCGTCGAGCAATTTCCGAACTTCATCGATATTGCTCGTCGACGTGATCAATTGCAGGCAACCCAGATCCTCTCGCTCCGGGACGCAATCAATGACGTAGGCGTCGTAGATCTCCCGGTTGTCGCGGGGCGAGTCGAAGTACTCGATTCCGGCGTTTCGGTCCAGCGTGATAACCCAGTCGCACAATCGGTGGAGTTCGCGCAGGCTGTGCGCCTTTTCCGGAGAGATCTCCGTTTTCAGAACGCAGCGGCTTGCTTCGGAATTCAAGTGCCGCGCGACGCAACGCTGAACTGCCTGCTGGACGCGCACTAACCGCTCGGTGTGAAAACGGTCCGACGGATGTTTTTCGCCGCTCGTCGGGTCGGGCACCAAAGAGCGCCACACCGGTGCCGGGAGGCTCGCGTACTGCCGCGCGAAAAAGGAAAGCGTGCCGAAGGCGACAAAAGGCCCCGTCGTGCCGCCGGCCGCCTGCTCGTCCGCGACGACACGGGATTCGAATGTGTCGAAGGCCACAGCCAAATGGGCCGCCGTCTTGGGTTCGGTTTCCTTGCGAGCCCAGCGCAGACGCGGCACGTTGATGCCGCCCGGCAGGCTCAACGATTCCAGCATCCACCGGTCGTCTTCGGCAACCGTCCCCGCCCCGCTGCGCCGCTTCTCCCGCGTTTCCGCGATAAATCGCCCCGCAATCCCGTGCTGCTCCGGCGAGGGATACAGTTCCAGCACAAACGCGGGCGTCGTCGGCTCCTGCTCGTCATCCTGTTCGTCGTCGGCTGACCGTTCGTATCGCTGCTGGACGCGGCCCAGCGAGCGGGCCACGGTCAGGCCGTCGCCCGCGCGCAAGGCATGGATGCGCAGAAAGCGGGAGGTATCGTGACACTCCAGGTACTTCCGGATTTCGTCGCCCAAGACGTGGGCGCTTTGTCGCCCGACCGTCGGAACCGAATCCAACGACTCGCTTTCCCCCAAAGCTCGGGCCAAGATGGCCACGGCGGCCTTGGGCTCTTTGTCGCTGTCTGGGATCATCCCGACGGCATGAAAACCAAGCGTGTCGGCGAACACGAACGCACTGCCCGGCTGCAGTCCGGGTAGAAACGCCGGGAACATGGCGCCGTCCATGACCTCAAATTCCTTGCGGATGTCCTTCGCCGTCTGGCCTTCGCCAAACTTCGCGTGCAGGACCAGATTGTCGTAGGCGATGTGCCAAGCGACTCGCAACGGGTGACTGGGAAGGACAATCAGGCCGATCGTCCGTCCCGACAACGATTGAATTTCGACCGTATTGGCCAGCGCCAATACTGGATCTGCGTCTTCGAGAAGAGCGGCCCACGCCAGCAGGTACTCCTTCACCGTCTCGTAGATCGGCGACTTGTCGTCGTAGACATGGCCCACGCCACCGAAATCGACAAACCGCTTCGAGATGTTCCGACTGGCGGCCACCGCTCGATCCCAAACGTTGCGTCGTGCAGCTTCGGTAGGCGCGTCAAGCGATACGAATTCCGGTGCCCCGGTCCGGTCGCCCGATGCCCGGACGCGGACTCGCCACCGACCAATGGCGTCAACTTGTGCGGCCCAGTCACGTGTGACTTCCTGGATTAACGGCGGACAGTAGACGCGATACGCCTTGCTTCGTTCCTTCGTTCGCACCAGCACGTAGTTGCGGGAGTCAATTGTCAGCACCTCGTCGGGAGTCGACGAGGCGGTTACCTGCTCGCGGTCATCAAGTTCGATGAACCCTTCGCTGGCGGTTCGGACTTTCTTGCCGACACCGGGTGATTTCTGCTCCTTCACCGGGCCGAAGAGGATCTTGAACTCCTCAGTCTCCTGTGCTTCCACCCCCTCGTTTCCGAGGACCGAGACGATGGCCCTGGCCGAAACAAGCGCGTCTTCATTCAGCATGGAGAAGTCGTCGTCACTGAACCGGCACTTCTCTACGGTCTTCCCGGAGTGCGGAAGCTGCTGAGAAACCAACTCTTCGTCCATGTCGCTGACAATCGCCACGCGATATTCGACGGTCCCTTTTTCCAGGCCGGTCGGTTCGGTCTTCCAGTGTATTTCTAGCTTCGAGTAATTGCCCGTTTCCGCCGCCTTGGGATCGAGAATCAGACGCGGCGGTTCGTCCGCGTTGTCCGCCTCTTTGAGCCCTGTCCAAGCGGCAATCTTACCACTTCGCGCGTTGCGCCAAGATTCCAGCTTGATGCGGCGAATCTGTTGGTCTCCCGAATCCAGCTTCAAGCTTCCAACCCACAACTGCGATCTGTCCGCCAAGTCCGCCATCGCGGTCAACAAGGGCTTGGTCGCCGCCATTCGCAGGAATCGCTCCAAATCGCTCAACTGCGCGCCGGTCGGTTCGGCCAATTTCAAGGCAGCGATGCGCTGCGCCGGAGTCCGAGCAGCGACTGCCGATCCGAGCAACCGATCAACGAACAGGCGGGAAATATCAAGTCCGTCCTCCTGGGCGCCGTCCTCCGGCCAGAGCCCCAACAGATGCAGCAAGGATCCGGGATGCCGCTGCTCCGCCGCCACGCGAACGAAGAAGTCGAACGCCTGCCAAGGCGAGACGCTGTGCCGTTGACCGTGGCCTTGCGCCTTCTTGACCGCTCGCTCCGCATAGCGGCGCTGCTCGGCGGACAGACGGCGCGTAATCATCCCGAGTGCCAACCGTGACGCTTCCTTGAAAAGCGTTGCCTCGTTGATTTCGCGCGTCGCACTGTAAATGCCGTCCATCCCGGCGCCGGCCTGGGTCGGGTCGACCAGCAACAGCACCGGCTGCGGTGGTGCCTCGCGCAACTCGACCGCTCGATCGGCCCTGATCGTCCGGCCGGCCGCATCATCGACGTCGGCAACACGACGCACCAACCAATTGTTGGGGGCAAATGCCTGGCAGTCGCTCGCCAATGCCTCGACGACTTCAGGCGGGAGACACCGAACGAACGCCATCGCTCCCTGCTCGGGACGCCCCAAGACACGCTCGAATGCCTCGGCCATCAGCCGGCCGTGAAGTTCAGTCCAGATCATGTTCGTACTCCGTTTGCCCGAATCGAGGCCGCAAGCGTTTCATCGCCTCGGCGTCGTTGACGCCTACGAGCAGCCCGAGGTCGCGTAGACGCTGCTCAAGCACCGCCCGGTTGGCATTCAACAATTCGCTGGAAATCGTCATTCCCGTCGGTGCAACATCGACGCAGAATCCGTACCTTTCCCGAAGAATCTCAAGGAAACGCCGAAACGAGCGCGCTCGGTAGCTGCTCTTGTTCCCGTGCAGGACGTGGACGTGGACCAGATAGTCCAACACGGAGTCGGTGAACACCAAGGAACGGACATCCGATTTCCTGGCAGTCGCCGAGGTGAGTGTCTTTCGAATCACTGCTCGCCGGACGCCGAGACCGTTGGGCCGATTGATGAGTAGCGCTGAGTCGACGAGGGCGATTACATTGTTTTGCGTGTTCTTTCTTCCCTGTAGCAGCGTGATCGCCTCGGCCAACCGCCACACTACGTTTGGCTGTACTAGCTCGTTCCGTAGGATTTCCGCAGCGTCCGGAAAGTCTTCGTCAAGCCGATCAGCCAACTGACTTGATTTCCGTTCCAGTTCGTACAGGATCGGCTTTGCCTCGTCTCGTCGTGCGTGGAGCAGGTCTCCGAGCAGGGCGATCCATTCGGTTGCATACGGACGCGTAGCGAGATTCAGTCTCCGGAGCTGTGGATCGTACCGAACCGCATGATCCAGAAGCCGCAGCCCCATCAGGACCACTGGAAACCGCTCTACGCGGCGAAAGAAATCGCCCAACGACTGCTCCGCGAGTCCGCGAAGGTTTCTGTCGACGCCCTGGGACGTATCCACGAACAATTCCGGCGGTCGCTGGCTGCATTTCTCGCGGACCATTCCGGTTTCGGCCCATTCAAACAACAACTCGATGACGCTGGTGACGATCGTCGTGAGCCCGACGGCCATACAGGATTCGAGAAGCTCGACAAACGCATGCCTTGGAATGACGCCCGAATACACTCGGACAAAGTGACGGATATCCTCCGAGAAATAGCGCGTAGGCTGAGCGGCAATGGGCCGCTGATTGGATATCCGCTCGCCGCCGGCTCCGTGGAGTTTTTCCGGCGCTTGTCCCACGCTTTGCGCCAGCCGGATCATCAGCAATTGGTCGAGCCCAACTTCGGCTTCCTCCTGAAATCGATCGCCTCTAAGATCCGCCAATGGCTCACCGCGCTGGACTCCCTGGTGAAACGCTTTTAACAGGACATTGTCCTCAAACCCTCGCCCGACCGCGAACCAACTCCGCTCTCCCTCCTTGGTAAGTTCGACGGCGTTGCCCGATTGATCTGCCAACAAGGCGACGATCATTTCCGGGACAAATCGCAGATGTGCGACATGATCCGGCAAGTCGATCCAACTGGCCATGTAGTGCGCAGGGGCGACCCGCTGTATCTGTTCCGCTCGGCCCAGCGCACGAGCGCGGTTTTCCAGACAGTAACACAACAGCAGATCGCCCAGAATCGCCCGCTCGGTGGGGCCATCAAATCCGCTAAACCACTTCGTTTGGGCCAAATGCTCCGCCACGCGCTCGATGGTGGCAAGCCGTTTCTTGTCCTTCGCCGTGGAGCCTCCCGCGCCAAATGTGTCCAAAAACTTGCCCTGCCCACGGCGATGACCGAAACGGAACATGTAGAACACCGCCGGCAGCACGGCTCCAAGGTCGAAGTCTTGAACGGACAGAGGCAGGGCCTTGTCGTAGTTGGCCGTCCAGATTTCCCGCGTCATCGCCCGTGAAAGCACATCATCGACGATGCCACGCGCGGTTGTTGTCTTCCCGGTGGGCATGCTTATCCTCCCAATCCAGCAGGCGTAAGAACGAGTTGTTGCTCAGGCTTCTGCTCTGTTTGGCGGACCTCGGTCTTGAGCCGGAAGATCACTTCGTCTTGCATTGGATTGAACGCAATCAATTCTGGCGATTCCTCTTGCACGAGGCGTTGGACGAAGACCGACAGATGCGCGAACGTATCGCCCGTTGAAACGTCGCCCAGTTGGTATCCTTCGCTCAGTTCCAGCAGCAAATGGAACAGTTCGGCCCCGAGTCGCAACTGCTCCTCCCGATGGCCATCGCCGCAGCGGTAGATCAGCAGCGCTTGCCGGTGAAAACGTTCGACACCTTCGGTTTCCGACGGCAAGTCCGCTTCCAGCCGGAAAGAGGCCACTGGCTTTTCGACCCAGAACGCCGTTTCCGTCGGTGTGCGCGGTGTGATCCGCAGGGGGACGACATCCGGGCGTCGGAAGGCCTGCGGCGGCAAGTCCTCCAGACGCGAGACGCCGGCGCACAGTCGCCGGCAGAGGTCGTCAAGAGCCGCCTTGTCCATCAAGGGCAGGTTGCGAAACAGCCGGAGATGGCGGCCGCGCG
>CAYUFW010000140.1:11897-13140 GCA_964443915.1 uncultured Pirellulaceae bacterium | reverse complement strand
CAGGTCTAGCGATTCGGCATCGCCCGTGATCTGTTCGATGTCTTGCGCGGCCCACTCAAAGAAGGCTCGCCGCCGTGCCGACGCCAACGAGAGGCCCTCGTAGTACGGGGCGGTCGGCGGGCTGTCGGACACAGGGCGGCTGCGGAGGTGGCGATCGATTTGGGGATGCGCGTCGAGCGCCGGATCGAACAGGGCCAATTGGCGAAGCACCTCGCCCTGCCGCGCGAACTGTTCGGCCCCGAACGCGCGATCCCAGTACGGCGCGCCGGGCGGCAGCTCCTCCGGCAAGTCATGGTAATCGTCGCAGTAGTGGATGCCGAACAGGATGTAAACCAGCGCGGCCCGCAGTTCGCGGACCGTGATGTGCGTTTCCCCCCGCAAATGCACGGCCTGCAGGGCCTCGAACAACCGTTGTCGAGCCCGCGCGCGGACCTGGGCGTCGGCCAACACCGGCATCGTGTCCGGGCCGAACAACTGGGCCGCTCGAAACACTTCGCAGGTCGCTTTCGCCGAACAGGATCGACAATCCGACCAAATCCCGAATGCGTTCTCGCCACCATACAGATGGTCTACCAAACGCGCAAGAAAGTCCGTCACGATCGCGGCGCGGTCCGACGAAACGCCGCCGACCAACGACCGTTGGTTCAGGCTGATCAACCGGATGTGCGACGCCTGCGTCGCCGTCTCCTGTTGGAGCAGGTCGTCAAGCGAACTGGACAACGGCGTGTCGTGGCGTTCAAGCCATTCCAGCAAGCGGCCATCGTTGATCGCCAGCAGGTGTACCAGATCGTCTGCCGGTCGCCCCTCCTGGAACGGAGCGAAAAACTCGTCCAGGATTTCATCGGCTGACCGCTCTTTCCAGGCCGCCGAGCCATCTAGGTTGATCTTTACCTTCAAGCCGTCGGGGAGTTTGCCTTTTAGAATTCGCTGCTCCGAAGGGTGCTTTCCGAGCCCCAAGCGAACCGCCAAGTGCTGCAGCAGGGCCGTCTTGCCGTCACCGGCGTTGCCGCACAAGATCACCAGACTTACCCGCCGCTCGCGAATATCGCGCAGCAGCGTCTCCTCCAGGGCCGTGGTGACGTACGTCTCGTTGGCAAAATGCGTGTCGAGTCCGCGTGTCTCCCGGTTTCCCCAGCGCGGCGACCCGGGAAACGATTGCAGCAGGCTGCGCAGCCAAGGAATCCGCTGCTCACGCACTTGGACTTGAGCGACTTCGGGCGGCGGGCGGTCTGGTGGGTTGACC
>CAYUFW010000140.1:1022-11887 GCA_964443915.1 uncultured Pirellulaceae bacterium | reverse complement strand
AAATACTCCCTCCCGCCGATGGTGGCACCGGCTTGGTGGGAGCAATCTCGGCGGTCGGCGGTGTCAGACATCGGACCGCCTCGGAGACCGAGCCCAACCGTCGCTGAGGATCCGGATCGGTAGCCCGGTCTAAGAAAATATTGAGCGTTGGATACGGGGACCGGTCCAGCCCTTCCCAGTTCAGCCCCCGTTTCTTTTCGAATTCGCTGCCGTAGCGGAATGGCTCCCGTTCGAACAGAACATGAAAGAATGTTGCGGCCAGCGCGTAAAGATCGTCGGCGGGGCTCGCGGGCAACCGGTCCGCATACGATGAGGACGCGTACATGACCGTGGCTGGCCCGGACAGCGGCTCCCCGATCTTGCCGACGAAGTCGAAGTCGGTCAGCACGAGATCGCTGCCCGAGACAATTAAGTTGCGGGGGCTGATGTCGCCGTGGATCAGGCCATTTCGATGGAGTTCGTCCAGTCCTTCGCAGATTCCACGCAACCACCGCAGAGCGAGCGCTTCGCCGGAAATCTCGCGTTGTTCCTCGGCCAGCAATGGAAAGATGCCGGTGAACTCCGCAAGCGGCGTTCCCTCAATCCAATTCATCAGGGCGACGAAACTGTTCTCGTGCCATTCCCGGGCCACTTCGAAAATCGTTGACAGCCCCGGCCGACGGCCGAGGTGGGGACGGGCTAGGCTGTACGCTTTCACGACGCGAGCGCCCGCGTCGTGATCGTGTCCGACCTTCGCCACGAAGGTGCCCAATTCCTGACGCGTGCCGGAATCGATCTCGACCACCTTGAACGCCGTGCCGATGCCGCCCGATCCCAAGCGGTTGACGATCCGGTACCTTCGATCACGGAACGGAATAACTTGGTCCTCGGGCGGTGGTGGCGCTGAGGGGACCGATTCCCCCAGAATCGAGGATAATCGGCCATCGAGCTCCTTGAGGCTGCAGCGTTCCGCCGGGGCCTCCGTGATGCCGGAGCGCAGCATTCCCAGGACGCGAAGACTGTCCCGGTCATCCCGCCCCTCAAACAGAAAGACCAGCGATGCGCAAAGTGAGTAGATGTCGGAACGGCAATCCGCTGCGGTCAACCCCTGCGCTAGAACTTCAGGTGCCAGTGTGGCGCGTGCTGGATGCAACGCTGACATCCGACGGGATCTTGCTGCGGTCAAAACCGGTCAAGATGGGCGAGTTGTCGTGCTTGACCAGAATCACCCGCGGACAAAGCTGGCGATGAACGATCGGTTCCTCTTCCAGACCGGCCTGGTGCAGGTCGCGGAGCACCCGCACTGCGGCTCGCGCGAACTCGATCCGGTTAAGGGTTGTCCACGTGTCGTCCGTCGCACGCTTGTCGAGGGAAGGGGCCGCGGGATCGACCAGTGTGAAAAAGAACATCTCGCCGGCGTATCCCGGCGCCTCCTGGTAGGAATCCAGGATGCGCGGCACCCAGGGGAAAAGCTGGAGACGATGAAGTGTGTCGAATTCACGCTTGGCCTTTGTTTCCGCGTTCGGGTCATCGACGGCCGACAAGTCGTAGAGATGCAGCACGACACGGTCCCGGCGCGTCGGGTGGCTGCCTTTGTAAACGCGGTGAAACCGCTCGTCTTTCGGCGTCTGCAGTTCAAGGTTGACGTAGCCAGCCATCCGACGAAGCGAGCCGTCGACAGCTACAGGACTTCTGGGCTCCAGAACCTGACTGAAGCGTTTCACGTCGCGCGCGGACAGGACCGCCGGCAGGTCGAAGCCGACAACGTCTTTCCACGCGTTCAGCGCGTAGAAGGGGACGCCGCGCGTCACTTGGCCCGCCAGGCGTCGGACTTTGGTGGACTCCTGCGTAAGCAAGAACGCACCGTCTACTCGCGGAAGATCGGCAAAGATCTTGCGCAACGTGGAGCCAATCTTTCGTGCCTTGTTGGTGACTCCGTCGGCGTAACGCTCGACTTCGCGGCTGTGCTCGTTCACCCAGGAAGCCGTCAAGTGTTTTACTTCGATAACGCGAACTCCGGGCGGTCCGATCGCCACGATGTCGATCTCGTCGGATTGAAGCTGATGCGTGACGGAGAACGCCAGGTTGGTCAGCAGAACCCACTCGTCGTCGCCCGGTTGCGATTGCAGGCAATGCTTCAAGTGCTCAACGGCTTTCCGCTCGCTTTCATTAGCCATCGGTCCGCATTGAAAAACCGTGACACGCATGCTTTCACCTCACCTCGCTGCTCAGCAGAATTTGCTCCCCTTGGGAACGCTACCGAACCACGCCAGACGCCTTCGGTGCAATGCTAGACGCGGAGCGATGTTTGCGACGCCGTCTCTCGTCTGATCGATACACGGAAAGCCAAGCCTGCCGCAAGTATACGATTTCGACCGTAGTCGAGCAACCTTGGGGGTACGCTCGGGCGGGTGAGCCGAGCCGGGAGATGCTTGCCACGCCTAGGCGTTCACTCCGCGACGACTCTGCGCCAAGAGCTGGCCAAGACGGGCCCGTTCGTCCTCATCGGCCCACAGGATCTAGCGGCCTTGGAGGTGCGTCTTGCGGCTGTTGACCCAGCCGTGCTTCGCCCAGTCCCGAAGTTGCACGCGGCTCACGGCGAATTCGCGTGCCAGGTCGGTGAGTCACCATTCGTCACGTCCAGCAGTTCGTCGTGGGACCGTTCGTTGCCGATCAGCGCACGACGTTTCAGAAACTGGTAGACTAACGCCAAGGTGAATCGATCTCGACGCTTGGGCGGAGAGAAACATTCCGCATTAGTCGCTCGCCGCCGTGTGGCCCTTCTCGCGCGGCTTGACCACGCGGTTCATCAGCGGTTCGAAATCGCGAAGCTGGGCGTACGTGGCTACGGGACGAACGGGTTCGTGGCGGCTTTCATAGCCGCCGGCCCAATCAATCGTTGCATCGACGAACTCAGCCGACTCATCTCCAGCCCGACTGCGGTGTGCCGCGGATATGCTCATCGGGTTCGTGCCGTGATGGAACGTGGAGGACAGACGCGGCTCGCGCTGATCGGAGCCAGTCCCGTCTTCCTCGGGTGGGCACACGTTCTGTTAGCGACGCGTCTGTTTGCCGATGGCGCCGCTATTTTGCGAGCGTCTCTATCGCGGCGGCGTAGTCGCCTTGCAGCAGGCGGGCGACGGCCAGCAGGCGAAGGCTGTCGGCGTCGGGGGCCAGGGCGTGCAGTTCGGCGGCGGCCCGTACCGCCGCTTCCAGTTGGCCGGCGCGGAGTTGGGCCAGACAGCGCGTCCGCAGCTGACTGCGGCGGCGGTGGGCGGCGACGGCCAGCGACAAGTCGCACTTGCAGCGGCGGCAGACGTCGGACCAACTCTGCCGGGCCCCGCAGGTGGGACAACGGAAATCGTCGGGCGCGGGTTCTCGCGCGGGGGGCGGTTCGTGGTCCATCAGTGCTGTTTCTCGCGAGCGGTGCGTGAGGCCGCGCTCCCCGTTGGGTCGCGGTTAAACGGGAGGAGCCACGTTAGGCGTCCTCCAGGTAGAACACGACGTCCTCCAGCTTGGCGGCGATGTCCCAGATCTCGTCGGTCGAGCCACCCTCGATTGCGGCTTCGAGTTGGCCGAGAAAATCGCGGATCTCGTCGGCGTCCTCGCCTGCGGCGGAGGCGGCCAACTTGCGGGACTTGGCGATCAAGTCCCGTGCGTCGGCAATCGCCGCTTCTCGTTTCGCATCGACGGGCTGTTCGACCGGCTGCCCGACCGGCAACACGAGGTGCTCAGCCCCATCCACAACTCCGAACATCGAGGCCAGCTTGGCCCTGGCTTCGTCCCGGCTCTTGGCGCGGAACTGGGCGACGGCGTTGTCGATCGTCAGCTTCTTCTCCAGCGACGTGGCCCGTTCGACGGCCGTGACCGTCAGGATGCCGTCCAGGTTCAGTTCGAAGCGGACCAGCACCTCGCTGCCCTGAGCGGCCTTCTCGTCCAGGCCCTCGAGCATGAACTTGCCGACCGACTGGTTGCGCCGCGCGTCCTCGTCTTCGCCCTGCAGGACGTGGATCTCGGCCTTCTCTTGCCCGTCCACGCCGGTGTAGTAGATCTCGGACCGCGTGGCCGGCAGCGGGGTGTTGCGCTCGATGATCGGCGAAAACAGGTGGGGCGAGACGACGCCGTGCAGCGGGCCGACGCATTCGACCCCCAGCGTGTGCGGCGTGATGTCCACCAGCACGGCGCCCACGTCGACGCCGGCAATCAGGCCGCCCTGGACCGCGGCGCCCATCGCCACGCACAGGTCCGGATCGATCTCGAAGTGCGGCTGCTGCCCCAACTGCTCCTGCAGCAGATGATGCACCAGCGGCGTGCGGCTGCTGCCGCCCACCAGGACCACCTTGTCGATCTGCTCCGAGCGCAGGCCGGCGTCGTGCAGGGCGGCGTCGACGCACTTGACGGTCTTGTTCAGCAGCGGTTCGATCAGTTCTTCGTAGTCGCGCCGCTCCAGTGTCATTTTCAGGTTCAGCGGCAGGCCGTCCTTTTCCGCGATGAACTCCTCGGCCAACTCGGTGTAGGCCTCGAACGAGAGTCGCTTCTTGGCCTCTTCGACGGCCTGCAGCAGCCGCGATTTGGCGGTCGGGATGTCGCGCAGATCGACGTCGTGCTTGTCCAGGAAGTCTTCGCAGACCCAGGTCAGCAGCAGTTCGTCAAAGTCGTCGCCGCCCAGTTGCGTGTCGCCGTGGCTGGACAGCACTTCGATCACGCCCTGTTCGATTTGCACGACGGACACGTCGAACGTGCCGCCGCCCAGGTCGTACACCAGCAGCCGCTCGTGGCGGTCGCTCTGGGGTTCGTACACCAGCGTCGCGGCGGTCGGCTCGTTGATGATCCGCACCACCTCCAAGTCGGCCAGGTCGCCGGCGGCGCGGGTCGCCTCGCGCTGGGTCTCGTTGAAGAACGCGGGCACGGTGATCACGGCTTTGCGGACGGGATGGCCCAAGGCCCGCTCGGCCTGCTCCTTGAGCGTCCGCAGGATCATGGCGGAGATTTCCTGGGGCGTGTATTGCTGCGGCCCCAGCGGCAACATGACGTCCTGCCCCATTTGCCGTTTGACGGACTTCACCGTCCGGTCCGGAGCCAGGACGTACTGATTGCGGGCCGTTTGCCCGACCAGCAGCCGGCCTTCGCTGTCCAGCCCCACCACCGACGGCAGGATCGGCTGGCCATCGGCCGCCTGCAGCATGACGGGCAAGCCGTCCCGGATCACCGAGACGGCGCTGTTGGTGGTGCCCAAATCAATCCCGATAATCGTGTCCATCGCGAGCTTCCCTTCCTGTCACTGCCAGCGTCCGCCGTCCGCGTCCGAGAACTGCGGCACGGCCCGTGTGGCGCGGACCTCGGCATAGCGCACCACCTGTCCGCGCCACAGATACCCCGGCCGCAATTCGTCGACCACCGTCTCCGGAGCCGCGTCCGGCGCGTCGACCAGTTCGATCACTTTCATCTGCGACGGATCGACGCGCCGGCCGAGGCACGGCAGGCGTTCGATCCGCTGTTCGCTCAACATGCGCTGCAGCCGCGCACAGATCAATTGATAGCCTTCTCCCAACGACGACAAGACGGGCGTCTGCGTTTCGGCGACCAGTTGGCGACACCGTTGCAGCACTTCCGCCTGCCACCGCCGACCGCGCCAGCGCTGCCAAGAGGAGAGCTGGGCGAAACGCTGCTGCAGGCCCTCGGCCAGCCGTTGCGGCGTTTCCTCCAGCAGCCGCCGTTGCGTGGCGGCAATCGCCTTTTCGCCACGCCGCAGCGCTTCGTCCAATTCGATCAGCGCCTCGACCAACGGCCGCGCGGCCCGCTCCGCGGCAGCGGTCTCCTGCGGCTGGACGCCGCGAAACTGTTCCATCGCCCGGTCCAGTCCGCCCAGCGCCGTCTGCAGCGATTCCTCCAAACCACGGGCGCTTTTGGTCTGCAGCTTCAATTCGTGCCGCAGGGCCGTAAAGGCCTCGATCAACTGGAGCAAGCCGACCGGCGGCGACGGCGCCTCGGCCGCAGGCTGCGGCTCCTCCGCCTGCTCCAGCTCCTGGTTCGTCTGCGTCAACCACTGCTGGAAACGACGCAGGATGTCTTCGGTATCGAGGCCCATGAATGTCCCAAAGCAGGTTCGTCGGGGAGGCAGATCGTCATCGGCAGGCGGTGCGTTACGGTTCGCCCAGCGACAGCAACACGGACGTCGGCAGGCGTTTTCCGCGCTGCCGCAGACGTTCCGCTGCCAGCAGGGTGTCGAACGTATCCACCGCCGTCAAATTGAACAGCCGCCGTTCCATACTGGCCACAGGATCGCGAAGTTGGTCGTACGCCGCGCGAACCTCGGCGAACCGCTTCGGCTCCTGTTCCGGCGGAAACTCCCGCACCAAGGCTAGGTACCGCTGGCGGATCTGCTCTTCGGTAGCTTCCGCACTTACTCCGAGCACTTCGTAAGGGTCGATCATCGTGGCCTCCTCACGCCCCCATCAGCCGCAACCAAGTAGATTGGGTCTCCGACCCGACCCGGTCGGGACGGAGTCCCAACTTACGTCTTCCTATCTCCTGCGGGCTGACTTGTGTTTTCGTTTGTGGCACCACTCGGGCGGCGCTGGCCCGCCGGACTCCAACGGCCCGAAGATGTCCTGCGGACCCAACTCGCCCGACGCGATACCCTCCAACAGCTCCTGCAGGCTCATTCCCTTTTGGGCAGCGGCCCGCTTGAAGGCGTCCAGCAAAAAGGGCGGCGCCATGCGTTTCAATTCCTCTACGTCAAACCCCGCACCGAACTCCGAGTCATCATCGTACTCGTCGTCGTACTCGTCGCCGAACTCGTCGTCGTATTCATCGTCGTCGTATTCGTCGTCGTCGTATTCGTCGTCGAACTCATCCTCCTCCCACGCGCTCATCCGGCTTCGCATCTCGATGGCGCGATCGAGGACGGTCAAGGCGTGCTTGGCAGTCTGGACGCACTCGTCCGACAGCGGCTGGGACGCCGTCTCGTTCAACGTTAACGCCAACTGGAAATAGCCGCGGGTCCGGTCCACATCGAGACTGTACGGCCCGTCTTCCATCGCGACACGGCCCGCCAGATAGGGGAAGACGGGATCGTGCGGGAAACAGCCCATGCCCGTCCCGATGAGCCGGTCGCGCAGTGCCCGGTGCCGCCAGCTCTGCGACAGCGCCACGAACTGGACCACGTACCAGAGATCGTCGCGTGTCCAGGGCTGGCCTTGACAGCGCTGCAAGTAGTCCATGACCAGCCGCTGGTGCGTGGCCAACCCCGTGTACTTGATTTGCTTGGAGACGAAGGGCAGTAGGATTCGGGCCATCTGTCCGGCCGTGTCGCCGCGGCAGGCGCCGGCCACGGCCGTCTTGAAACGGGCGCCGAACTGGTTCTTGACCTCGCGATTCAACCCGAACCGGGCCGCGTGCGCGTGCATGACCATCCAAACCGGCGTCGGGTCCGGCAGCTTGGCCTCCGCTTCCGCGACGTACTTCTCCGCCACGCCCACGGCGTTCGCCTTGTATTCCACGGCGGCCCGCAACAGGTCCAACCAGTACGCTGGCGTGTCCACCGGGCGCTGCTGCACCAGCGACTCCCACTCCCGCCGGGCCATCTCAAACTTGCGTTTCTTGGCACACAGCCGGATCATGGCCACCCGCTGGTTCCACACCAGGTTCGCCGTGGCGGGATCGCGCGGCCGCAGTCGCAGCACCTCTTTGGCGTGGCGTTCCGCCTTGTCCGGCTTGTCGTCCTCCAAATAGTAATCGGCCAGCCAGCGGTGCGTCTCGTAATCGTCGGGGAAATGCTTCAGCAGCGATTGAAAGACCTTGACCGCTTTTCCGTCCTTGTCCATCTCCAGGTGCAGCGAGGCCAGTTCCTTGTGCGCGGTCAGCAGTTGCGGCGCCACACGGAGACAGTCCTCGTAATGGCCCACGGCGCCGGCGCGGTACTCTTCCGCATAGGACCCGCCGTCGAAGAAGGAAGGAAACGGATGCGAAGCCTCTTCGCGATGCGCCTGGATGACCAGCTGGCGAGCCAGTCGCTGATGGACCAGGCCGGCCGCGATCCGCCGTTCGTCCTCGCGGAGGAAATCCCCGGAGAGCAGATCCTGGACGTAAGCCTTCCAACGCTTCTCGGCCGTTTCGTAGCTTTCACCCTGCGATTGTTCGGCCATCAGCGCGCGGGCCCGGTTCCAACGGGGATCGAGCCGCGGCGCCGGGGCCATCTGCACCAGCCGGTTCAGGCCATGCTCCGAGCTGTCCCGGACCATCCGCTTCCAGAGCAGATCGGTGACCCGCTCGATCAGCGGTCCGTGTGAGTTGGCGAACCGCTGCCGGAACGCGCGAAAGACATGGAACACGCCCGGCCAGTAATCTGCCTGGGCGCGCTCGCCCATCTCCTTCAGTTGTCCGCACACCGGATCGTTTTGCACGGCGTACTCCAGACGCCGCAGACCGTTCGCCACGTCGAGCACCGCCTTGTCGGGTGTCAGCTGTCCGGAATGCACCAGCAGCGTCTGGGCGATCCGGAAGGCGGGACGTTTCGGCTCCAGGCGGTCCCAGTTGGCACGGGCCCGCTCCGCATCCCCCGTGTAAAACGCGGACAACCCGCGTACGAACAACCTCCAATCCGCAAACGGAGAACGGCGGGGGATGTCGTTCAACTGTTCGGCCGCCGCCGCGTCGTCGCCCCGCTCGACGGCCTCCAACGCCGCGCGGACCCGCTGGCAATCCCGCCGCATTTCGACGTACTTGTCGGGAATCCGCTGCGGATGAGAAACGGCCTGGTCCGCCAATTCGATCATCAGGTCCGGATTAGATTCCCAGACGCCCGCCGAGTCGCCTGCGGGACCGGGTTCCGCCAGTCCCAGCAGAATCTGCAGGCGTGGCAGTTGGGCCTGGACATCGGGATCGGTGACGCCCAGTCGCGTCAACTCGGCAAACACATCCTTGGCTTGGTCCTGCAAACCGGCCTTCTGCAGTTGCCCGGCCCGTGCGGCAAACGCCTGTTCCAACAGCCGCCGACGTTCCGGGGTGGGGGCATCGCGAAAACAGACCTTGGCCTCCTTCAGGGCCTCTTTCACGTTGCCTTTGGCCAACTCGCGCTGCGCCCGCTGGAAGGGATCGAAACCCTGCTTGGTGCCGCCGTGCTTGTGCTTCTTGGACATGGACTACTTCCGTGCTGAGGAAGAGAAAATCCGTAGGCCGAATCTTAGCACATCCCCCTAAGAACGCCAACAAGGGACGCGACGCGTCCTGCGGCGGCTACCCAAGAAGCCCGGCTTTCTGCGGAAAAGCCGGGCTTCGACGGGGGCATTCATCCCCGCGGATGGCATGGCAATACCACGGATGGGAACAGCTTTGGGTCTTCATCCGCGGTATCGCCATGCCATCCGTGGGGAGTTCTATCTGCGGATGCCGGTCCTTTCCGCTTAGGATCGCTCGCCGGTGGCCGAGCTTCCTTCGGGAGTTTGTCACCCGCTCGCCGGCCGCCAGTGTGGCACGGCCTACTTGTTGGCCGTGCCGGACCCGCTCACCCGCTCGCCGGTGCATTGCGCAGGGCACTCGCCACGTCCTGCAACGCCTCGCGGGCGCGGTCCAGGACGTTCGTGCGGCGGGCAAAACCGTGGATCAGGCCGTCGTAGCGGCGGAGTTCCACCGGCACGCCAGCGGCCCGCAGACGTTCGGCGTACGCTTCGCCTTCGTCCCGCAGCGGATCGTACTCGGCGGTCATGATCAGCGCCGCCGGCAGCCCGCTCAAGTCTTGGGCACGCAACGGCGAGGCGTAGGGAGACCGGCCGTCGAGTTCGTTCTTGAGATAGTGCCGCCAAGACCAGATCATGGCGGCCCGCGTCAAGTGGTAGCCCGTGGCGTTCTCGCGGTACGAAGGCGTGTCGAAATGGTAGTCGATGACCGGGTACATGAGCAGCTGGAACGCCAGCCCCGGTCCGCCCCGATCGCGGGCCAACAAGCACACGGCGGCGGCCAGGTTTCCGCCGGCGCTGTCGCCGGCCACCGCGATGCGTTTCGCGTCCACGCCGATCTCTGCGGCGTGCTCCGAAACCCAGCGCGTGGCGGCGTACGCGTCCTCCAGTCCCGCCGGAAACTTGTCTTCGGGGGCCAAGCGGTAATCCACAGACACCACGGCATGACCCGAGGCATTGGTCAATTGGCGGCAATACACGTCGTGCGTCTCGATGCTGCCCATCACCCAGCCGCCGCCGTGGAAGAAGACCACGACGGGCAAGACCGCCTGAGCGGACGGTCGGTACAGGCGAATCCGAATGCGGCCCGCCGGCCCCGGAACCTCGCGGTCTTCCCAAGAAGCTACCTCCGGCGGCCGCTCCAAGAAGCAACTGCCCAACGCCATCTGCCGACGCGACTCTTGCGGCGTCATCGCCTCGTACGGCGTCAAGTTGGCCTTTTTCATCTGCTGCAGCAGTACGCGAGTCTGCGGATCCAAGGGCATCGCGAATCCTCGGGGGAAAGTCGAAAGGGGAAGAAGTGTAAGAGTGTAAAAGTGCAAAAGTGCAAAAGTGAAAGAGTCCAAGCGGCAAGAGGTCAGAACGTCGCGGACTTCCAGGTCGAAATCGTGGACACATGCCTATCGTACACGCAAAATGCCGGTGCTGCCACAGGAGTATAGGTACGTAGCGCTGAGCACCAAGCAGAGCCCGGCCAGGAGAAGGGCCGTGATGGGCGGCGGGCGGCACGAGTGTCCCCAGACGTTCCCCTCGGGCGCGATTGCCCACCTGGTCGTGATTCTGGATGGAGATCACGAACCGGGAGCGGTCGAGGTCGCCCGCCCGGCTGCCATGCCGGCGGCGGCGCAGCTGGCTGTAGCAGCCATCGTAGACGAACACAGACTCCAGAGCTTTGGCCACCTGCTGGGGGCGACCGAAACCATCGCCCCG
>CAYUFW010000140.1:0-1012 GCA_964443915.1 uncultured Pirellulaceae bacterium | reverse complement strand
CTGTGGTGGAAATCGTCGCTCCACACCGCTCCGAGCCCGAACCCTCCGCGCTCGACCGGGGCGACCAGGCGCGGGTCGTTCTGGTCGGACTCCGCGATGACGTGTACGATTCTGTCCACGGCCACGGCTTCGCGCTCCACCGCCTCTTGGATCTCGGTCAGGATGTGCCGCGTCCCCAAGTCGTAAATCGTCTGGACGGCGTCCAGTCGCAGCCCGTCCAGGTGAAAATCGCGAATCCATTGGCGGGCATTGTCCAGGACATACTGCCGCACGGCGTCGCTGTCGGGACCGTCGTAGTTGATCGCTTCGCCCCACGGTGTGCGGTAGCGGTCGGTGAAGTACGGGGCGAATTTGGCGAGGTAATTCCCTTCGCTGCCCAGATGGTTGTAGACCACGTCCAGAATCACCGCCAGGCCAGCGGCGTGGGCGGCATCCACCAATTGCTGCAGCCGGTGCGGCCCGCCGTAGCTCTGCTGCACGGCATAGGGAAACACGCCGTCATAGCCCCAGTTCCTGTCGCCGGGAAACTGGGCCACAGGCATGATTTCCAGCGCGGTCACGCCGAGTTCCCGGAGCGACGGCAAGCGTGGGATCACGGCGGCAAACGTACCCTCCGGTGTGAACGTACCAACGTGCAACTCGTAGATGACCAGATCCTCGCGCCGCAGTCCGCGCCACGCCTGGTCGGACCAGATAAACGCATCCGGGAAGAAGACGGCCGACGGACGGTGCTCGCCGTCCGGCTGCCAGCGTGAGGCGGGATCCGGGTACTCGCGTCCGTCGGCCAGCCGATAGGCGTAGCGCAGGCCCTCTTCCACCAGAGGGCGTTGGCAGACAAAAAAGCCGTCCGGCTGAGGTGTCATCGGGGTCTCGGTGCATCCCGAGGCGGGCCACGTGACCAGGGACACGGACTCCGAGCGGGGCGCCCAGAGGCGCCAGTGGTGTAGATGGTGTGACATGGCAGGAGTACGGAGAGCATCTGACAGAGAACCTGCGAGACCTAGTGGCCCGG
>CAYUFW010000139.1:0-19932 GCA_964443915.1 uncultured Pirellulaceae bacterium | reverse complement strand
CTAGCACTTACAGTCGTCAAGAAGGGAAGTTAGAAACTGGAAACGGCACTAGGAGGGGTTCAAAATGTCCCTGACAAGACGTTAAACCCCAACGGTGTCAAAAGGTTGCGTGCTTTTCGAATCTGAGTGGGCGGCGGGTACGGAAACCTCCTTCACCAGACGACCGCGGCGGCGAGTGACCCCGGATGCGCCGAAATCGGCTTCCGGCTTGGTCGACCGCGCGCCGGCCAGTCGGCACCGAGCGAGCCAGCGGGGGCGAAACGGCTTCCGTTCGGGAAAGAAACTTTTCACAGGAAACTTTCTATCCAGTGCCACCTGTGACAGACGCAGGTTTGTGACATCTGCATCCGAGGCAGGCTCGTGGGGGCGCCCTTGCCATGCTCGATACGCAGGCAACTCGACCAGAGCAGCGCGTCAGGCCCGTTGCCCTGCCGGGACCCAGAAAACGCAATCGCAGACGCGCGTCTGGGCGCAATCGGGCTCCGTCGCATCCAACCGGCGACACCATCTCCCGGAATTCCGCCGCTCGATGGGCGTGGCTCGTGCCTGCTGTGGTGTTATTGGTGGCGGGCGTCTACCTGTCTGGGTTCGCCTATCGCGGTTGGATACCGGCCGACGCCGGAACTCTCGGCCAGTGTGCCGAACGCGTGCTCCGCGGCGAAATCCCGCATCGCGATTTCGACGACATGTACACGGGGGGGATCAGCTACCTGCACGCGGCGGCCTTCCAGGTCTTGGGGGACCGGCTGAGTTCGATTCGGACCGTTTTATTCGTGTTTGTTCTGGCATTCGTGCTCGCCGCGTATGCCATTGCGGCGCGCGCCGCGCCGCCCTGGATCGCCGGACTGGTTGTTCTCGCCTGCGTGGGGTGGAGCGTCCCGAACTACTTTGCCGCTCTTCCCTCCTGGTACAGTCTGTTCTTTGCCACGTTTGGGATGCTGGCGCTGCTGAAGTACACCGATACACAACGGAGACGCTGGCTGTTCGTGGCCGGAATCTGCGGTGGGCTGGGGCTGCTTGTCAAGATCGTGGCCCTCTACTATGTGGGGGCCGCCGTGTTTTTCCTGGTTTACCGAAATCAGCTTCTGGCGAGGCAGGAGGACCCTCGGTCGGCGCCAGTTCGTCGGGATGCGATGCTGGCCGCCGCCGGCATCGTGTCGGCCGTCTGGCTGGGATGCGTGTGGATATTGGTGCGTCGGCACTTGGACACGATGTTGGTGCTGCAATTCGTGGTTCCGTCCCTAGCCGTCTGCGCAGCGCTATTGGGGGACGCTTGGCGAAACGGTGGCGGGCTCACCAAGGAGCGGTTCGCGGGGCTTGGCCGCGACCTGACCGTGCTGTCGCTTGGCGTCTTGCTGCCCATCGCTTGTTTCCTGGTGCCGTTTGCCAGCGGAGGCGCCCTCGGCGATCTGTTCCGCGGGGTGTTCGTGACCCCACAGTTACGGCTGGACCATGCCTCTAGTTCGCTGCCGCCGCTTTGGGCCATGACCCTGGCAATTCCGGTGGCGTGTCTGTTGGCTTTGGGCCTCACGCGTCTGGGCCAACGCGACGGATGGCTGACCTTGGGTGTGGCACCGGCGCTCGCGGTTCTCTTGTGGCTGGCGTCCAATGACATGGTCAATCAGGCGATCTTTTTGTCGGTCCGCTGTGCCGTGCCCCTCGTCGCGATCCTGGCGGTTTGGCTCCTGCTGAGCGACGCTGGTACGTTGTCTGTCACACGCCGACAGGAGTTGTTCCTCGTCATCACCATGATGGCGTTCCACTGTCTGGTGCAGTTTCCGTTGTCCGTTCCAATCTATTTCTGCTACGTCGCCCCCCTGGTGGGATTGGCCGTCCAGTTCGTCCTGTCGTCGCAACCGCATGCGCCGCGACGGATGCAGCTGTGCTTCCTGGCGTTTTGTTTGGTTTTTGCCGTCGGTTTCCTGAACCGCCGCACGTTCTTTGACGACCCTAGCATCGACCGTTTAGACCCGCCGGTCAACACGCTCGCTTTGGATCGGGCCGGTTTGTTGGTCTCCATGCGTGACAAGCTGAAGTACGAGACCCTGGTGCGCCTCGTTAACGGACATTCTCCGCCGGGGAGCTACATCTACGCCACGCCGGATTGTCCGGAGGTTTATTTTCTGAGCGGACGGAAGAACCCGACACGGACCTTGTTCGACTTCTTTGATGCTTCCGAGAGACGCACCGAACGGCAATTGGAACTGCTCGCGCGGCACAACATCCCCGTGGTCGTGATCAATCTTCAGCCAGGCCATTCGGAGAAGGTCGACCCGCAGTTCGTGGCGGGCATCACCGCGCATTTCCCGTACGCGACAAGAGTCGACAATTTCGTGATCGCCTGTCGCGCCCCCGGTTCTCCCTAGGGGAAACAGTTCTGCCACCGGTGGGAAAGTTCCTTTGCTGCCGAGCCTGGGCTCGCGGAGTCCGAACAGGCCCCCAGCAGCTCCTGGAGGTACTGCTCCAGGCGCGCGGGAGACAGCGGCTTGAAGAGAAAGTCGCCGATGTGGAAGGGTGCCACGCGGTACAGGACGTGACAGTCGGAACGGTCGGCGAGGATGATGACGGACTCGGGCCGAAGGTCCGGTTCTTCCTCGAACAACGCCAGCACGCCATCACAGCCACCCCCGGGCAAGGACGTGCCCAGGAGCAACAAATCCGGGCGGAACGCCCTCAGCAGGGCGATACAGTCCACTCCGTCTGCGGCGGTCCGTACGGCCAGACCGAGGTCCTGCAGGTGGACGCGATAGACTTCGCTCAGGCGCCGGTCAGCGTCGGCAATCAAAATGCGGGCAGGCATCCGTCAGTCCTTGAATTCCCTCGCGGCCGATTCTCCGGTAAAACGCTTCCGCAAGGGACGTGCCAGCGAGACAGGAAAGTGGTACGTTCATGGCAAGCACCAGTCGAACAACTCCGCAGTTTAACCGGTAGGATGGGCATTCCTGCCCGTCACGCGGCGTCGGACAGGAATGTCCAACCTACGAAACTGTTTCCGGACAGGTGCAAAGCGTCACCAGCCCCGACACGTACTGGCTCCGAGGCGACCCCATGTGGCGAAAAGTGCTGACTCCGACGTTGCTGGTGATTTCCATCTGGATCGCGGTCGGCGTGGCCACGACTTTTTACATCGATTGGCTCGCCCGACTGCACATCCGCGTCCTTGACGAGAACGTGGGGACGATCCTAGCGGTTGCCGACATGCAAGACTCTCTGCTGCAACTGCAGGCTCTGACGGCATCCGGCCGGGCTTCGCAACCTCCGGGTGGGGCTTACCGCGTCGAGCAACTGCTGTCCGATTTCGAGCGAGGCTTGGCTGCCGCGGACGACACGACGGCGTCCGCCGAAGGGCGTGCGCTGGTCGCTGCTCTGCGGCAGGAGTTCTCTGACTACTGCTTCCGCGAGTGGGGAGTGTGGCAGCGCGAGTCGGGCCGGTCGCCGGAGGCCCCCGGCCCGCTGGCGTCGGCTTCGGTGGAGAACATGACGGCTTCCCTCTCGCGGCTGCGGGAAATCAATGAGCGGTTGATGTCCCGCGCGGTGACGATCTCGCAGTTCTATGTTGCACTTCACCCACTCCGGCTCGTGTTGACGGCCTTGGGCACCGTACTCGGGATCGCGTGCGGGATGTGGATTGCCCGCGGGTTTCGCCGCTCGATCTCCCGCATCAGCGTGACGCTCAGCAGCACGGCGACGGTAGACTCGCAGCCGCTGGGGCTGGTCACGGTCACACCGGCCGACGATTTGCCTGCCCTGCAGCAGCAGGTCGAGGCGGTGGGGCAGCGGATCCGCCATGTGCTCGACCAACTCCAGCAAACGCAGCGGCAGTTGGTTCGGTCCGATCAACTCGCCGTGGTGGGCCAATTGGCCGCCGGCGTGGCGCACGAACTGCGAAACCCGCTCACGTCGGTCAAACTCTTGATCCAGACGGCCGCCCGGCCGGGCTCCAAAGCCGGGTTGAACGAGAAACAGCTCTGGGTGATCCAGGAAGAAATCGCCCGCATGGAGAACACCATCCAAGGGCTGCTCGATTTTGCCCGTCCGCCGCTCTTGGACCGCGTCCGGCATGACCTGCGCGACACGGTTCAGCGGGCGGTGAGTCTGGTCGAGGGACGCGCGAAACAGCAGAATTTGGCCGTCCGGACCCAACTGCCCGAGACGCCGCTCATGGTCGACGGGGATCCCGCTCAGATCCATCAGGTCTTCGTGAACCTGCTGCTCAACGGCATGGATGCCGCAGGCCGCGGTGGCGTGCTGCAGGTCGTCGTCAGCCCGTCCGAGACGCCGGGAGGCCCCTGCCAGATCTCGTTTCGCGACTTCGGAAAAGGCATTCCCGCAGCCGCGCTCGACCGGCTCTTTGAACCGTTTTTCACGACCAAGGAACAAGGGATCGGCCTCGGCTTGGCGATCAGCCGGCGGATCGTCGAAGAGCATGGCGGCGCCATTCGCGTTGCGAACCGCGAAGAGGGCGGAGCGGAGTTCGCGGTCGAGCTGCCCACCAGTCCCGCCGCGCCCCAACCGCCAGCAGAGCCAAACGCGGCGAAGAACCGTTAGCCGTTCGGGGACGGAAGGAGAATTTGCTGTGCCAAAGCTGTTGGTGATCGACGATGAAGCGAATATCCGTTTCAGCATCGAAGCCGTTTTCGACGGCGCGGACATCCGGGTGCTGGGAGCCGCCACGGCCGAGGAAGGTCTGCAGGCCGCCGCCGACGAGTCCCCGGAGGTCGTCCTGCTCGACATTGCCCTGGGTGCCGCTTCCGGCCTGGAATTGTTCCACGAATTGCGCCGGCTCGACCCCAAGATGATGATCGTCTTCATCACCGGCTACGGGACCGCCGAGACGGCGATCGAAGCCATGAAGCTGGGGGCGTACGATTACCTCGTGAAGCCCCTGGATGCAGCCCAACTGGAACAGGTCGTCCGGCAGGCGCTGCAGATCAGCCGTTTGATGCACGTCCCGGCCCACATGGAAGTGGGTGACAGGCCCGAAGACAAGCCGGACCGGCTCGTCGGGAGCAGCGCCAGAATGCAGGCCGTGTGCAAGCAGATCGGCCGCGTGGCGGCACAAGACATCAACGTGCTGATCCTGGGAGAAAGCGGCACGGGGAAGGAGTTGGTGGCGCGGGCGATCTACCACCACAGCCGCCGCCATCAAGCCCCCTTCCTGGCCATCAACTGCGCGGCCATTCCCGAAACCCTCTTGGAGAGCGAACTCTTCGGGCACGAACGCGGCAGCTTCACGGGCGCGGACCGCAAGCGGATCGGCAAGTTCGAACAGTGCCACACGGGGACGCTGTTCCTGGATGAAATCGGGGACATGGCTCCCGCCACCCAGGCCAAGATCCTGCGTTTGCTCCAGGAGGGACGGTTCGAACGCCTGGGCGGAAGCGAGATGATCACCAGCGACGTCCGCGTCATCGCGGCCACGAACCAAAATCTGGACCGGCTGATTGAGGAAGGCCGCTTCCGCAAGGATCTGTATTACCGCCTGCGCGGAGTGACCCTGCAGATTCCCGCCCTCCGCGACCGCCGCGACGATATCCCCGAATTGGCCCATTACTTCCTGTTCCGCTATAACCGGCAAATCGGCACGTCCGTGCAATCCATCTCGGCGGAGGCGATGGAGTTGCTGGAGCGGTACGACTGGCCCGGAAACGTGCGCGAGTTGCAGAGCGTCATCCGCGAAGCCCTCGTCGCTTCGGCCGGTCCGACCATCTTGCCCGAATTCCTGCCGGCCGAACTGTCCAAGGACGGCGCGGCCGAAACGAACGGCGAACCCGTCGCGACGCCGGACCTGGATTGGCTGGGCCTGGGCCAATTCGTCGATGCCGCCGTGGCGGGAGGCGAGCAGGACGTGTACCGGCGGGCGAAAGATCACTTTGACCGGCTGGTGCTCTCGCGCACATTCCAGGAAACCGGCGGCAATCAATACCGGGCCTCGGAGATCCTCGGCCTCAGCCGCGTGACCCTGCGCAGCAAGCTGCGGGCGATGACCGCTTCCGCCGATCCGGGGCCCAAATCAGCGCCGGATGCGACCATTTTTTAATCGTGCAGATCCGGGACAGCGGCAGGAAGTGGCTGCATGTGCCGGATCCGAGAAATGCTCCGGCACAAACAGACCCGGCTTTTTCAAAACGAGCCGGTCTGCTAGCTTCGGGGGAATGCTGGTACTCGGAGCGGGGCCGAGCGGTAGCTAAATCAAAGAGTCCGTGAATCGAAAGGAACGAGCGATGCGATTTCAAGCTATCCTGTGGAGCGTGTTGAGTTGCGTGTGGTTGCTGGACTCTATCGCAGGACCGCCGGCCCGCGGCGCGGAACCCGGCGTGGTCCGGGTGGGGACGGGCCTGGTCGATGTCACGCCCCGCCGCTGGCCGGTTTCCATGCTGGGCAGCTTCAACGACCGGCAGGCGACTTCGGCCCACGACCCGCTGATGGTCCGCGCCGTCGTGCTGGACGACGGCCGCACGCGGCTGGCCATCGCCACCGTCGACACGTGCGTCATCCCGCGGGAACTGGTCGATCAGGCCAAACAACTGGCCAGCCAACGGACGGGGATTCCGGTGGACCGCATGTTGATCGCCTCGACGCACACGCACAGCGCGCCGACCCTGAGCGATCTGAACCCGCGAGTTCCGTGCGATCCGGAGTACGTGAAGCAGGTCATCGAGGGCCTGGCCCAAGCCATCGACCAGGCAGCCGGCCGCGTGCTGCCGGCGCGGATCGGCTGGGGAGCGACGCCGTTGCCGGGGGAAGTCAACAATCGCCGCTGGTACATGCGCCAGGAGTTGCTGGGGCCGAATCCCTTCGGCCGCATGGACCGCGTGCGCATGAATCCGCCGGCCGGCAGCGCGGAACTGGTGCGGCCTGCCGGACCTACCGACCCGGACGTGTCCGTCGTTTCGATCCAGACGGCGGATGGCAAGCCGCTGGCCC
Source organism: uncultured Pirellulaceae bacterium (assembly GCA_964443915.1). Lineage (GTDB taxonomy): Bacteria > Planctomycetota > Planctomycetia > Pirellulales > Pirellulaceae > Anammoximicrobium. The sequence continues at coordinate 13,005 of CAYUFW010000139.1, read as the reverse complement.
TGCTGGCCAATTACTCGCTGCACTACGTGGGCGATGTCCCGGCGGGCGCGGTCTCGGCCGACTACTTCGGCGAGTTCGCCAGGCAGATCGAGCAGCGTCTGGCCCCCGACGGCCCGTTCGTGGCGATGCTGACCAACGGCACCAGCGGCGACGTGAACAACATCCAGTTCCGCGAGCCGCGCAAGGCGGTGCCGATCTTCCAGCGAATCACGACGGTGGCCTCGCGCGTGGCCGACGCGGCCCAGGCCGCTTGCCGTGAGATGAAGTACCACGACCGCGTGACGCTGGCGATGGTCGAGCGCCAGATCAGCTTGGGGGTCCGCAAGGCCAGCGCCGAGGAACTGACGCAGGCCCGGGCCGTGCTGGCCGAAAAGGACGAGAAGAAACTGCCCAGCCTGGCCCGCTACTATGCCGAATCGGCGCTGACCATCGACAAGTTCCCTGACACGGTCGACGTCAAGCTCCAGGCGATCCGCATCGGCGACCAGGGCATCGTGAGCATGCCCTGCGAGGTCTTTGCCGAGATCGGCCTGGAACTCAAACGCCGCAGTCCCTTGCGTCCGACGTTCACGATCCAACTGGCCAACGGCTACTACGGCTACCTCCCCTCGCCGGAACAGCACGCGCTGGGCGGCTACGAGACGTGGCGCTGCACGAGCAGTTACCTGGAGGTGGATGCATCGCGGAAAATGACGGAGGCACTCCTGGAGATGCTGGCCGAGGTGGCCAAGTAGGTCCGCGCGAAGCCGCCCCTGCACGGCCTGACAGCAGCGTCACGACGAGCGTCAGCAGACTTGCTCTGATCTTGCGTTTCCCTTCAGGGCATCCCCGCCGTGCCGGGCATGAGATACAGCGTCTACGTCGTCACCGCCGCCCAATAGATCGGCCAGCTGTCCATCTCCGTGGCGTAAGCTTCCAGCTTGCGGTAGATCGCGGCCTCGCAAGCGGGAAGCGTACGCCACTGATTTCTCGAACGGTGCTAAGCGCTGCGTTGTTGTCCCTTGGGAAGCTTGGAGAATCGGCGATGATGTCCAATCATCTGTGGGCTCAGTTCGTAATTGGCGTGGCCGCGATCATCTCGCTGGGAGCGCATGGCCGGGCAGAGGACTGGACGGTGTCAACCGGCGACGATTTGCGGCTGTCGTTCTCGCCGGCGGGAACGCTCAGCGGGCTGTCCGTCGGCGGCCAGGATCTGCTGCCCAGCGACGGCCGGGGGGATTCGCCGGTCAGCGTTTGCGATCTGGCGCGGGGTGCCCAGTTCGTGCCTGTGACCGGCAAGACGATCGTGCGGGAGGGCGGCACGATTGTCCAGCAAGCAGAGCTGACCGACCTGGCGCTGGCCGTCACCGCCCGGTATGCGGCGACCGGCGAAACGGTCAACGTCCACTTGAGCGTCCGGGACACGTCGGGCGCCGACCGCGGACTGCTGATCCGGTTTGCCCTGCCGATCCAGGCCGAGGGCTGGCGGTGGTGGGACGATCTGGATCGGGCGCGTCCGATGGGCACGAGCGGGACGTTCGAGAACTCGCGAGGCGTCCGCGAGTTCGCGGCCTTGCCCGAATGGCGAGACAAGCCGGAGCTGAGCGTCGGCAGGAGCGCGGTCAACTTCTGCAACGCGATCACGGGTCCGGTGGGGATTTGCTACGCGGTGCCGCTGGACCAGCCGCGCATCTTCCGCGTCGGCTGTGACGCGGCAAGCCGGTCGTTCTACATCGTCTACGACGTCGCCTTGGCACGGGAGACACAGCCGCCCAGCGAGGCCGAGTTCACGTTCCACGTGTACCGCTGCGATCCGCAATGGGGTCTGCGGAGCGCGTTGGACCGCTATTACGGCCTGTTCCCGCAATTCTTCACGAAGCACGTCCGCCGCCAGGGGCAATGGATGGCTTTCTCCAGCCTGTCGGAGATCGACAACGCCAACGAGTTCCGCTTCGCGTATCAAGAGGGCGCGCCCGAGCCGGGATACGACGACCGGCTGGGCGTGGACAGCCTGACCTACTTCACGCACGCCGGCATGTTCGCCAACATCCCGGACTACAACCCGGAAACCGATCCGGCGCCTTCCTACGAGCGGCAGCTGGCCGCCATGCGGGCGCAATTCGCCCGGCAGACCGGCAAGGCGGAGATCTTCGACGCCTCGGCGCTGTTCGACGCGAAAGACAAACCGTCGATCGCCCGCACGGCCGTCTACGGGCACATCATCGCCCAATACAACCTGGACCCCGATTTGCCTTACGGCCAGCACATGCTGGGCACCATTGACCGCGTCTTTCAGGATTTCCGCCAGCGCCGCGGCGGCGAGTTGGACGGCTTCTACTACGACGGCATCACGACGGGAATCAACTACCGCCGCGAGCACTTCCGCTCCGCCGGCTATCCGCCGATTTGGGACCCCGTGGCCAAGAAGCCGCTGCTGTACAACTATTTCTCGTCGGTCGAGTTTGCCAAGGCGACGGCGGAGCGTCTGCACGCCCAAGGCAAGATCACGATGATGAACGGCGCTTTGGGCAGCAGCTACTACACGGCGCCCTACTTGGACGTGATGGGCGCGGAAACCGGCCTGCGGATCGATCGGGCCAGCTTCAACTACGTCCGCACGATCTGCTGGCAGAAACCGTTCGTGACGCTGCTGAAGGGGAACTTCAGCCAATTGACGGCCGACGACTTTGCCGGGTTCATGAAGCGTTGCGTTGCGTTCGGCGTGTTCCCCGGGTTTTTCGATTGGCCGCCCAGCGGCCTGGGGCCCGGCTCGCGGTACTGGGACCATGCCGAGTGGTACGAACGGGACCGCCTGAACCATCGCAAGTACCAGGCGCTGTGCCAACAGCTGGCCGAGGCCGGCTGGCAACCCTTGACGCTGGCCCGCAGTTCCGATGCCGCCTTGGTGGTCGAACGCTTCGGCACGGCGGCAGCCGGCGAAGTCTTCTTCACGGTGCTGAACGACGAGCCGGTGCCGGTGGACGCCCGGCTATCGATTCCCGTCAGTGCCCTCCCGCCGGATTCCGTGATCGTGGAGGAAGTCAGCTCGCGGCCCCTAGCGAAGGCAACCGTCAAAGGTGAAAGCCTGGAGGTTCCCGTGCACCTGGAGCCGCAATCCCTGGCCGTTCTTCACGCCGCGCCCCGGCAGCAACTCGTCCGCAGTCATACGCGGCAGATCGCCGGCAATCTGGATCTCCGCCAACAGATGGCGGAACTGGACCGTGACCGCCCGGAGCGGTTGGTGCATTGGCCGCCGGCGCGGCACGGCGGATATGCATCGGATCGCGTCGAGGGAGCGACTGCGATCAAGCTGGCCAACGATTCGGACGACGGTATCCGGGGCGCGACCCAATGGGTGATGCTCTATCAAGAGACCGCCGAGCCGCTGAGACTGCGGCTGAGGTTGAAGTCCGACAGCGCGCGGCCCATCCGCGCCGGCGGCGTGCGCGTCGACGCCGTCCTGGCTCACGTCAACATGAAGACCCAGTTCACCGAACAGAAAACGGAGCGGTTTGAACTGAAGTCGGTCTCGCACGACTGGCAATCGGAGGAGATCATCATCGAACCCTCACGCCCGCTGCGCAGCATCCAGCTGTCGGTGTATCTCTGGAGGTGCGCAGGGACGGTTTGGATCGACGAAATCTCCCTCACGCCCGTCAGCCAACCGGACCATGAGTACGTGGTCGATCCCGGCACGGACCAGTGGTACGAGCAACCGACCAACGCCCAACGGGCGGAGGTGGATGCCCTCTTCTCGGCAGTTCGCCAAGCTCTGGCTGCCGTCGAGCGCGCCGATCCCTCTGGCGTTCTGGACGCCTGTCTGTCGCTTCGGAAAACCGCCGGGGAGTTCAAACAATGGATTCAGGACAGCAAGCTGAGCAACCCATGCCGCCGCGACGTGCGCGAGATCGACGATCTGTCCGCCCGGCTGTCCTTGGTCGGCGCGGCGCTGTTGGGCGTCAGCGGTCCGCGCCTGGACGTGCCGGCAACCGCGGTGCCCGGCGAAGAAGTGCCGGTGCGAGTGAGCGTCGAGGGCGTTCCGCGGACGAAGATCACCTACACCCTGACGGCCTCGGACGGCTGGCCGGTTGCGGCGGCGGGCGACGGCGGCTTCCGCGTTTCGGTTCCCCACAATGCTCTGGGCACCACGGCGGAGTTGGTCGCCACGGCCACCATCGAGTCGTCGCCGGGGATGTCGCTTCCGCTGCAAGCGACAGCCCAAGTGCGCGTCGTGCCCGCGCTCGAGGCGGCTCTGGTCCTGCGCGACCTGTCCCCGGCGGGCGACGAGTTCCACTTCTCGTTGGACGTGACGAACCACGCGTCGTCGCCGACCGACGTCGCACTTCGCGCGCAGCTGCCCCCCGGCTGGGAATTGCCCAAGCCGCTCGAAACGCGCCCGATCGGACCTAAATCGCAGCAGCGGATTCCGTTTTCGGTCAAGCCCGGCCCTGAGGCCCAGCCCGGCAGCGAGGAAATCGCGGTGGAACTCACGTCGCCAAGACTTCCGGCGCCGCTCCGCTTCTCCCGCGTCCTGCGGTTCCTTCCCGCGTCGCTCAACCGGCTGCAGAATCCGGGTTTCGAATCCGGCGGGGCCAACTGGTCCAAGAACGAAGGCGGATACCAGATCGACGACAGGCAATCTCACAGCGGCCGGCAGTCCCTGCGGCTGCACAACGCCTCCGCCCAAGACCGCGGCAGCGCCTCGCAGACGATCACGCTCAACCAGCAGGCTCCGCGCCCGATCTTCGTGCGCGGTCATGCCAAGGCGGAAAACGTCAGCGGCCATGCCGACCGGTCGTTTGCCGTCTACGTCGACATCTACTACACCGACGGCACGCCGCTGTACGGCCAGACCATCGATTGGCCGACGGGAACCACCGACTGGCAGTACGGCGAACTCCTGATCGAGCCCGCCAAGCCGATCCGCCACGTGAACGTGTACCTCCTGCTCCGCGGCCACAGCGGCACCGCCTGGTTCGACGACCTGTTTGTGACCGAGCAGTTGCCAGATGCCTCGGAGCTGACTAGAAAGTCACGGCATCGTGCCGATGGATAATGCGGAATTGGACACCGAAGAAAACGACAGGGAGACCGTTATGTATCGAAAACAAACGGCGGACTTTGACCAGGAGTTACTGGACCTGTACGACGATTACGCGCACGGGCGGATCCATCGCCGCGGGTTTCTGGAGGGGGCCGCCAAGTTTGCGGTCGGGGGGCTGACGGCGGAGGCGTTGCTGGCGACGTTGAGTCCGAACTACGCCTGGGCACAACAGGTGGCGAAGGATGACCCGCGGCTGAAAACGGAGTACCTCAAATACGAGTCGCCCCAGGGCGCCGGAAAGATGCGGGGCTATCTCGTCCACCCCGCTTCGCCCCAGGGCAAGTTGCCGGCCGTGGCGGTGATCCACGAGAACCGCGGGTTGAATCCTTACATCGAAGACGTGACTCGCCGCTTGGGGATCGCGGGGTTCCTGGCGTTGGCCCCGGACGCTTTGACGCCGCTGGGCGGTTATCCGGGCAACGACGATCAAGGGCGGGAACTGCAGAGCAAACGGGACCCGGAGGAGATGACGCAGGACTTCATCGCGGCCGCCCAGTTGCTGCAGAAGCACGCTTTGTCGAGCGGCCAAGTCGGCGTGGTCGGGTTCTGCTTCGGAGGCGGCATCGCCAATACGCTGGCCGTCCGCATTCCCGACGTGATCGTGGCCGCCGTGCCTTTCTACGGCCGGCAACCGGCGGCCGCGGACGTGCCGAAGATCAAGGCGTCGCTCTTGCTGCACTACGCCGAACTGGACCAGCGCATCAACGCCGGTTGGCCGGCTTACGAGCAGGCCCTGAAGGCAGCCAAGGTGCGCTACCAGGCGTACATTTACGCGGGGGTGAACCACGGCTTTCACAACGACACGACGCCGCGCTATGACGAGGCCGCCGCCAAACTCGCCTGGCAACGCACGGTCGACTTCTTCAACGCGAACTTACGCTGAGCCTCCCGTAGGCCGGAACAGGTCCGCGCAGCTCCGGCAGGAATTCCCGCGGTCTCCTGGGAGGCCGTGCCGGAACTGCGCGGACTTGTTCCGGCCTACGTGTCTAGCCCGCCGAGACTGGATTGCCCCGCAAGTGCGCCGTCACCTTTTCGGCCACCTGCTCGCTCTTGTGGATACAGAAGGGGATGCCGACGCCGCCGAAGGCGTTGCCGGTGAAGAACAGGCCTGGCAACTCTTGCAGGCCGGCTTCGATCCGCTGCACGCGCTCGCCGTGTCCGACGTAGTATTGGGGCATGGCCTGCTCGTAGCGACTGATCAGCACCAGCGTCGGCTCGCCGGAGATGCCCAGCAACTGCCCCAGTTCGTCGTGGGCGATGGCGACCAGTTCGTCGTCGGGCAGAGCCGCCAACTCGGGCTGCATTTCGCCGCCGATGAAAGCGCGGACGAGGGCCGCACCGTCGGGCGCTCGTCCTGGATACTTGACGCTGGCAAAGCTGCCCGACAGGATCTTTCGGTTCTCCGAGTGCGGCACCACAAAGCCGAATCCGTCCATCGCGTGCGAGATCTGATCGCGGCGGTAGCCCAACGAGACGACGGAACAGCTGGCATGCGGAATCTCCGACAGGGTGCGGGCGAACTGCGGATGCAAGTCCGCGACCAGGCGGGCGGCTGCCATAGCCTTCGGGGCCAGCACGACGGCGTCGCCATGCAACGTTTCCGCCTGTGCATCGCCCACGGTCACCGTCCAGCCGCCGCTCGGGTCGCGGGCCAAGCGGGTGACCGGCGTCGCGGTGCGGACGCTGCCTGGCGGCAGCCGGCTGGCCAGGGTGTCGATCAGACTCGAAATCCCGTCCCGCAGCGTCATGAACATGCTGTAGCGGGCCCCGCTGCCGCCCTGCATTTGCGAACGCTGCTTGGCCGCCTGTTTCCAGACGGCGCGGATCAAGCTGCCGTGATTGCGTTCCATGTCCTGGAAGCGGGGCATGGTCGCCCGCACGCTCAATTTCGTCGGGTCCCCTGTGTAGATGCCGCCGATCAGGGGCTGGACCAGCCGGTCGTACGTTTCCCGCCCGAACCGCCGGGTCACAAACGAAGCGAGACTCTCGTCGCCTTCCTCTTGCCGTTTGGGCACGAAGTACTCCCAGGCCATCCGCAACTTGCCCCACGGGCTGAGAATCGGAGTGGTCACGATCGGCCACATCCGGCTGGGGGCCATGATCACAAAGCCCTCCGGGATGCGGCGCAGCCGGCCACGGCAGACGACGAACGCGTGCCGGTGCTGATGGTTCGTCTGCAGCAACTGATCGCCCAGCCCCAAACGGCGGCACAGATCGATGCCCCAGGGCACGTTGGTGATGAAGTTGTCCGCCCCGCGTTCGATCAGGAAGCCGTCCTGCCGGACGGTCTCCAACACGCCGCCCAGACGCGGCGCGGCCTCGAACAAAAGCACCTCCATGTCCGGCGCGAGTTCCTGCAAACGGTGAGCGGCCGCCAAACCGGAGATTCCGCCTCCAACGACCACCACTCGTTTACGGGCAGCGGGAGAATCGGTCATAGGCTACGTCGTTCCCTGCTAGCTGTCTATCGGGAGCTTGGGCACCCCGTTGTCACCCCAAGCGACCTGACGGGTCTAATAGGGGAGTTAGACCCGCCGACGCCAGATTTGACAAGTGGGGCGCCGCATTGACCCTGTGGCCTTCGATTCGATACCATGCCTACAGATGGACGGCTCCTTATCTGACAGGAAATCAACGGATGACGACGGCAAGTAGTCGCAGATGGTGGTTGGTTCTCGTTACGAGCATTGCAGTTGCAGCGATGTTCCCGGCGTCGTGGCTGGCGGGCCAAGCCCCTCAGCCGCCCGCGGGCCAGGACAGCCGCCAGCCGGCCCCGCCCACGATGCCCAGTGATCTGGACAAACTGCCGGCCGGCGAACGGGGCGGCGTTAGCCCCCCGGTGAATCCGCCCACGATGCTCAGTGATCTGGACAAACTGCCGGGCATGGGGGACTTTCTGGGCGGGGCTGGCGAGGGCGCGGACGAATTGACTCTCGCCGGCAGCTTCCAGGTGAATCGTGGCCAGCGCACGGGCGTGATTCAAGTCCGGGCTGTGCTGGCGCCATCCTGGCATATCTACGCGGTGGACCAGGACGGCGGTCCCGGGCCGACAAAGATCACCTTGCCGGCGACGGACCAAGTCCGCTTGACTGGCGATTTTCGCCCCGACAAGCCGCCCGAAGTCCGCAAGGTGGAGTTTTTCGACACGCCGCTGCGCGAGCACTACGGCGAGGTCACCTGGACCGCGCCCCTCGAACTGAGTGCCGGGGTGGATCCGGAAAAGCTGAAGCTTCAGGCCCAGTTCGACGGACAGATCTGCAACGACGACGTCGGTTGCAAGCCCATCTTCGGCAAGAAAATCGAGATTGTTTTCGGCGGGTTCATCGGCGCGGCGGAAGTACCGGCTGCGGAGTCTAAACCGGCCGCGCCTGAGGTGCCTGCGTCAACGGGCGAGTTTCGCGCACCCCGCTCGCGCGTCAGCCTGCGAGGTTACGTCGAACCATCCAGCGTGGCGCCAGGAGGAAAGCAGCGGCTGGCGATCACGGCGTCGCTCGACTCCGGCTGGCACATTTACGCCTACGCGCCGCGCGACCCGCAACTGGTGGCCAAACCTACGCTGATCGTGCTCGCGGAGCCCGCCACATGGAAGCTCGGTTCCGTTGCCGCGTCGCAAGCTCCGATCGTCAAGCAGGCCGACGGCGAACAGCCGGCGGTCAGCTACCACGAGGGCTCCGTCACTTGGACCGCCGAATTGACGGTGCCGGCCGATGCGCCTGCGGGCGAGCATTCGCTGGCCGGAATCGTGGGTTATCAGACCTGTACGGATACCGGTTGCGATCGCCCGCTGGCGGCCCGATTCACGGCGAAGGTGACGGTGGGCAGCCCGGCCGGCGGCGAACGCCGACCGCTGGCTTTTACCGCGGACCGGTACGCGGAAGCGGCGACACTGGCGGCTGCGGCCAGTTCGGCCGAAGCCGCGCCGGCGCCGACCACGCCGCCGCCAGCGGCCTCCCCAGCGGCGCCGCCGACCGAGGCCCCGGCGACCGCTGCGTCGCCCGTGCCCTCGCCGGCGCCGGCGGCCGCCGAAGCCGCTCCAACGTCACCGCCCAACGCGACCAGCCAAATGCCTCTGCCCCTGGTGTTGGTCTACGCATTCCTGGGCGGACTCATTCTGAACGTCATGCCCTGCGTGCTCCCCGTGATCGGCTTGAAGATCATGGCCTTCGTTCAGCAAGCGGGAGAGAGCCGCGCGAAGGTACTCGCGCTGAACGTGTGGTACGCGCTGGGACTGATCTCGGTGTTCCTCGTCTTGGCGACGTTGCTCGTGGTCTGGAACGTGGGTTGGGGCGAGCAGTTCAGCAGCGAGGGTCTGACGATCACGCTGGCCGCCATCGTGTTCGCCATGGGGCTCAGTTTCCTGGGCGTCTGGCAGATGCCGATCCCCGGCTTCGCGATGGGCGACACCGCGACCGAGTTGGCGGAGAAGGAAGGGCCCGCGGGAGCCTTTGCCAAAGGCATCATCACGACCATCCTGGCGACGCCGTGCAGCGGTCCGGGAATGGCCATCGCCTTGGCGTACTGTCAGGGCAAGCCGCCAAGTGTGGTCTATACGATCTTCGCGATGGTGGGTCTGGGGATGGCGAGTCCCTACCTGATGATCGGCGCTTTCCCGAAATTCCTGAAACTGCTGCCCCGCCCCGGCGCTTGGATGGAAACGTTCGAGCGGGTGATGGGACTGGTCTTGCTGGGAACGGTGATCTACCTGCTCAGCTTTACCGATTGGGCCAACGTGCTGCCCGCGGTCGCCTTGCTGCTGGGCGTGGGGGCGGCGTGCTGGTGGATTGGACGGATTCCCATCACGAGCGAATTCCCGGTCCGGCTGCGCGGCTGGCTGGCCGGGACTGCGATCGTGGCGCTGTCCTCTTTGCTGGCGTTCACGGGCAAGACGACGATCCGTGGCAGCGAGGTGTACGGGTTGCGCGGGATTATGGAGCATCGCTTGGACAAGTACGTCCAGCAGCAGGCCGCGCTGCATTCCGGCGGCGACGAAATCCTGAACTCGCCCGAAATCACGCAGCACATGACCACCATTCGCTGGCTGCCCTACAGCGAACGCCGCTTGGACCGCCTGACGAGCGACAAGCGGACCGTGCTGGTCGACTTCACAGCCGATTGGTGCCTGACCTGCAAGACGCTGGAAGCGACCGTGCTGAACACGCAGGAGGTTCGCGACCTGCTGCGGGGCAACGGCGTCGTGACCCTGCAGGCCGACTGGACGGACGGCAATGCCGAGATCAGCCGCAAGCTGGAGTCGCTGGGCAGCAAGCAAGTGCCGGTCGTGGCGATCTTCCCCGCCGGCCGGGCTCAAGAGCCGATCGTCCTGATGGGGTTCTACACGAAAACGGCGTTGCTCCAGAAGCTGCAGGATGCCGGCCCGTCGCGGGGCTAGAGGTAGCCAACAAATCGACTCGCCCCGCACGGATGAAGAGACAACGCACGGATGGCAGGGCCAGAACACGGATAAAGAGTTAACGCACGGATGGCAGAGCCCGAGCACGGATTAAGAGCCGTCGGTCGGGGAGAGTAATCCTTCGTTTCTTCATCCGTGCTCTGGCTCTGCCATCCGTGCGGGCTTCCAGATTTCGGCGCGCTCCGCGTCAAGCCGACCGCGATTCCAATTTGCCCAGCCGCCGCAGGGCGTCGAATTTGTCGTTCTCGCCCAGGCGAGCTTTCCGCACGGCGTCGGTCAGCACGGCGATGTTGCGGTCGTAGGTCTCGCGGTTGACCGGGAAGGGGATCCCGTCCTTGCCGCCGTGGGCGTACGAGTAGTCGGCCCAGCGCCGCGTGCCGGAGGATTCCACATCGGACGCGCCGATCGCCGCGGCCGGGTCGCGGTGGGACGGCGGCGCACTGAAGATGATCTCGGCCAGCAGCGACAGACTGCGGATCGCGGCCGGGCCGACGCCGCGCAGGCCCAACAGCGATTCGAAGTCAGCGGGATGCTGCTCGTGGGTCTCGATCACGATCTTCCGCAGCCGCGGCAGGTTCACATCGGCGGGCAGCACGTGATGCCGTTGGGGCGCGAACAGCGTTGGGCCTTCGGTCAGGATCTCGACCTCCTGCAAGAGGCTCTCCGGCCGTTGGTGGACCACGGCCACACTGGCCCGGCGGTTGTCTTCCGCTTCGCGCGCGACCATGTTCAGCAGCAACTGCCGCTTGCACGAACTGCCGGGTGCCGCATCCGGCGCGTCGCCGGACAAGTCCTGAATCGCAGCGTGAGGCTCGCAGACGAAATCGTCCACGGTTTCGCCCAGCCAGTGGTAGCGCCGCGCCCAGCCGCTTTGCTCGTTCATCCCTTGCTGGACCACACACCACGGTCCCTGGGGCGTGAAGAAGAACGCGTGGTGGTACAGATCGAACCCGTCCTGGACCGCCGCCGAGTCCACTTTGGCGCTCATCCGCGAGGCGTAGATCAGCCGCTCGCCCCCGCTGATCGCGTACCGCTCGGCGGCCGCGGCGATCTCCTGCGGCGTCTTGCGGCTGACGCCGCCTTTGCCCCCGGCCACGAGGATGCCCAGATCTGGGCCGAACCGCTTGGCCGCTTCCTTCATCGCGCCGCAGGTGACGGTCGTCACCCCGGAACTGTGCCAGTCGAAACCGAGCACGCAGCCGAACGCCTGGAACCACCAGGGATCGGCCAGGCGTTGCAGCATCTCCTCCGGGCCGAACTCGTCCACGATCGCCATGGTGATCGCGCCGGCCAGTTTGGTCATGCGCTGGAACAGCCAGGGCGGCGCTTTGCCGGAGTGCAGCGGCAGTTGAGCCAGACGTCGCTTCATGCCGCCATTGTAGCACGGCCTGTGGAAGCAACCAATCTCGTCTGACCGTAGTGGGAGGGTAGATCAAGCGTCTCCCCGCCAGCAGACGGCCGATGTCCTTTGACGTATTTCTTTCCTGCAACAGCGATGACCCTCTCGCGGTCGCAGCCGATCTTGAGCCGCGGCAACCAACGCTCGCGCAAACGCACCAGGGCTTGACCGGCGGTGCGAGCCGGCTTTGCGGTGGAAAACAGGGGGAATTGAAGCGTTTGCCCTGTAGCGAACCCGCGTTTTGACTCATCCGTATTGATTACGGAATGAAGCTCGACCAGGTGCCGGACATCTTGACAGCCGTAGAGGCCCAGTTGAACGGGGTGGTGCCGCCTGAAGCGGAATCTGCCGTCCGGCAGTTGTTGAATCTCGTCGAGCAGTTGGTCGCGGAGCAACGCCACCTCCTGGCCGAGGTTCAACGGCTCCAGGAGTTGCTGGAACAGAAGAAGAGGAACAAGACCAGCGGCTCCGGCCCGAACCAATCCCCGTCGTCCGGCTCGTCCGATCATTCTTACGAAAGGCAACGCCGCAAACGGGAGCCTCCTCCAGCGCCACCCGCCACCGACCGACGCACGTTCAAGGACCTCGTCATTCAGGAAGAACGTGAGTGCCCCCTGGATCCGCAGCAACTGCCGCCTGATGCCCAACGGTGCTCCGATGAAACGATCGTGGTGCAAGACATCCGCATCGCGGCACACCATATTCGCTTCGTACGGCACGTGTACTACTCGGCCGAGGCGGGCAGCTTCTTTCGAGGTCCGCTGCCGCCGGGTTACGACGCGGGCGATTTTGGTCCTGACTTGCGATCGCTGATCCTGGCCCTGTCCGACGAATTTGGGCGGTGCCGGATTCACGCGGGCCGGCAGTCCCCGAAATGGTCCACGGTGCCGCTAGCGTTTGAGTGGATACCGTTGGTTGGTGCCTCGAAAATTGATCTCCGTCTTCACCAACAGCCGCCGCGGACGGCTCCAGGAGCTGGCCTGATAGTCCTGGATCTCGTCGAAGCGTTGCACGCCTTCTTCGGGATAAAAGCGATAATACAATTCCAACTGCTCCGCGAACCAAGCGGTCCGCGGTTTGAGCCCCTGGTGGTTGCTGTAGCCGAAGGCATAC
>CAYUFW010000138.1:10571-19951 GCA_964443915.1 uncultured Pirellulaceae bacterium | reverse complement strand
AGTTCAACGCACGATCTATCCGGCCGGGTACAGCCGGATAGATCGCAATTCGTTCGACGAGCCTGTACGCGACACGGGGTCCGGATTGCCATGTGGGTGCTGCTGATTCCGCTCATTGCGACTGCCATTGCCCAGGCAGGTCTGGGGGTCATCTGCTCCCTGCGATATCCGCGCACGCGGTTTCCCGCGTCTTGCTCGTGAGCCTCGCTTTGTGCTACGCACTCCTCGCGACGATCGGTGGCGGTTGGCCGGCCGCGCTCCATCGAGCGTTCAGGGGCGACCCCATGGCTGACTGGACTGTCGATTTCCTGATTCAGCACGTCGTCGTGACGGGTGGCCTTTTCGCGGCGGCCTGTGCCGCCAACGTCTGGTTGGCGTTCTCGATGCCTGTGAGCGGTGAACCGCCGCAAGCACCGCGTCACCTTTGAAGAGGCCAGTACTGTGTTTGCCGATCCTTTGTCGGTAACGATTTACGATCCGGTCCATTCGGACGACGAAGATCGGTACGTCGTCCTAGGAGAATCACAACGGCGACGCCTCTTGGTGGTCGTGTTCACCGATCGGGGTGATCGAATACGCATCATCAGTGCACGGGCAGCAACCCGCGGGGAGAGAAAGGACTATGAAAAAGGCCGTTAAGAAAGCACCGGCACCTGACATGCTGGACGAATGCGACTTCAGCAAGGGCGTCCGTGGCAAGTACGCAAAACGGTACGCCGAGGGCACGAACATCGTCATCTTGGCGGCGGACGTGGCCGAGTTTTTTCCCCGATTCGGAGTCGGTGAACACGGCCCTCCGTGCGCTCGTGGGCGTAGCCCGCAGGAATGTCCGAAAGGCCGCCGTCTGAACAAACGGCCGCCGCCGGCCTCCACGCGCTGGCGGACTGCGAACGTGTCCAAGCGGTCCTTGAGGACCAGCCCGTCTCTTCGCTGGGCAGTGCGTCTGCCGGCTGAATGCGACCGGTCACATCGTCTCGATCAACTGCAGGCAGACTTCGCGCACCGTCGCGGGGTTGGCGTTGGGATTGTGACGCTTGGCTTGGCCGATCAACGCGCCCAGCGCCTTTTGCTTGCCGCCCTTCACTTCGGCCACGATCTGCGGGTTTTCCCGGAGCAGACGCCGGCACAGTTCGACGATCTCGCCGCGGTCCACGCGGGCGATGCCCAGGGCCTGCATCGCGTCCGCCGGGGACTTGCCGGAAGAGAGCATCTCGCCAAACACGTCCCGCGCGCGCGAGTTGTCCAGATCGCCGCGCTGGACCATTTGCAGTAATTCGGCTAATGCCGCCGCCGAAATCGGAAAGGCGTCGATGCCGATGCTGCGCTCGTTCAAGGTGCGGAGCACGTCCTGCTGCACCCAGTTGCTGGCCCGCTTGCCATCCCCCACGGCATCCGCCAGGACGACGTAGTAATCGACCAGCGCGCGGCCCTGATTCACGATCACGTCGGCATCGTAGGCGTCGATGCCGTACACGGCCTGCAACCGCTGGCGGATCGCGGCCGGCAACTCGCCCAGCCCCTTGCGCACGCGTTCGACCTCGTCGGGTTTCACGATGACCGGCACCAGATCGGGATCGGGGAAGTAGCGGTAATCGCTGGATTCCTCTTTCTGCCGCTGCGGGCGCGTCACCTGGGCTTGATCGTCCCAGCCCCGCGTCGTCTTGTGGCCGCCGGGAGCGCCCAGCGTCAGTCCCGTCTCCTGCCAGGCGTCGTATTGCCGCGCCGCCTCGTAGGCCAACGCCCGTTCGACGGCCCGGAAGCTGTTCATGTTCTTGACTTCCACGATCGGCGTGGCCACCTTGCCGGCGGGCGACGGGATGTGCAAGTTGATGTTGGCGTCGACGCGGAGGCTGCCTTCCTGCATGTTGCAGTCCGACACGCCCAGGTACGTCAGCAGGAGTTTCAATTCGTTCAGATAGGCGCGGGCCTCTTGCGGCGAGCGCATGTCGGGGTGGCTGACGATTTCCAGCAGCGGCGTGCCCGTGCGGTTCAGGTCGATGCGGCTGTCCGCCTTGCCGGCCACTTCGTCGTGCATGCTCTTGCCGGCGTCTTCCTCCAGGTGCGCGCGGATGATCCGCACGCGTTTGGGCTCGAAGGCCCCCTTGGGATCGCTGATCTCCAGCCAGCCCTCGCGCGACAGCGGCAAGTCGTATTGGCTGATCTGGTAGTTTTTCGGCAGGTCCGGATAGTAGTACTGTTTGCGGTCCCACTTCGTGAATTCGGGGATCTCGCAGTTCAGGGCCACGGCCGTCTTGAGCGACAGTTGGAAAGCCTCCCGGTTCATGACCGGCAGCGAGCCGGGCATCCCGGTACACACGGGGCAGGTCTGCGTGTTCGGCGGCGCCCCGAACCGGGTGCTGCAGCGGCAGAACATCTTGGACTGCGTCAGCAGCTGGACGTGGACTTCCAGACCGATGACGACATCGTACGGTTGGGTACTCATGGTCGCGTGCTCGTCAGCGGGGGCCTGCGCGTGTGCCAATCCGTCGCCTGTTGGAACAGGTGCGCGGCCCGCAACAGTCGTTCCTCTTGCATGGGCGGCCCTTGCAGCTGCAGCCCGATCGGCAACGAATCGCGGGTAAAGCCGCAGGGGATCGAGATGCCCGGCAGTCCGGCCAGATTTGCGCTGACCGTGTACAAGTCACCCAGGTACATCGCCAGCGGATCGTCGATCTTCTCGCGGATGCGATAGGCGGCCGTGGGGGCCACCGGACCGGCGATCACGTCCACCTCGCGGAAAGCCTCGTCGAAATCGCGCCGAATCAGCCGCCGGACGCGAAGCGCCTTGAGATAGTAGGCGTCGTAGTAGCCCGCGCTCAGCGCGTACGTGCCCAGCATGATCCGCCGCTTGACCTCCGGGCCGAACCCTTCCGAGCGGCTGCGGCGGTACATGCGGACCAGGGTCGAATCCAGGTTGTCCAGCGCCCGCTGGTCGCCCTCCCGCTCGAATCGCCGCCGCTCGGCATTCCATTCCGCCAGCATCTCGGCCTCGTCCGTGCGGTACCCGTAATGCACGCCGTCGTAGCGGGCCAGATTGCTGGACGCTTCGCAGGGCGCGATGATGTAGTACGTGGCGATGGCGTACTTGCTGTGCGGCAGCGAGATCTCGCGGATCCTAGCGCCCCGCGACTGGTACACGCGCACCGCCTCGCGCACGGCGGCCTCGACTTCGCCGTCCAACCCCTCGCCGAAATGCTCCCGCACCACGCCCACGGTCAAGCCGTCCAGAGGCTCCGCGACGGTTTGCGGGTAGTCCGGAACGGGCACATTGGCCGAGGTCGAATCCAGCGGATCGTGGCCTGCCAACACCTTCAGCAGCAGCGCCACATCTGCGACCGAGCGTCCCAGCGGACCGATCTGATCCAGGCTGCTGGCAAACGCGACCAGGCCGTAACGGCTGACGCGGCCGTAGGTGGGTTTCAGACCGCAGACGCCGCAGAAGGACGCTGGTTGGCGGATCGAGCCGCCGGTGTCGCTGCCGACCGACAGCGGCGTCATGCCCGCTGCCAGGCTGGCCGCCGCGCCGCCGCTGGAGCCGCCGGGCACACGCTGCAGGTCCCACGGGTTCCGCGTCGGGCCGAAGCACGAGTTCTCCGTGGTGCCGCCCATCGCGAACTCGTCCATGTTCGTCTTGCCGAGGATCACGGCGTCCGCCTGCTCCAGACGCGTGATGACGGTGGCATCGTAAGGCGGCGTGAAGTCCTCGAGCATCCGTGATGCGCACGTCGTGGGCTGGCCGCGCGTACACAGGTTGTCCTTGACCGCCACCGGCAGGCCGGCCAGCGGGCCCATGCGTTGACCCGCTCGCCGCCGTTGGTCGATCTCGGCAGCCCGGGTTAACGCCGCGTCGTCGTCCAACCGCAAGAAAGCGAAAACCGTGGCGTTGCGGGCGGCAATCTGATCCAGAAAGGCCCCCGTCACCTCGACGGACGACGCTTCGCCGGAATCGAGTTTGTGGAGCAGGTCAACGGCGGAACAATAGCACAGCGACATAAGAATCGGCAAGGAAATAAGTGTCGTCTTTCGCTCCGCGAAAGAACGCCCTTTCGCGGAGCGAAAGGCCACAATCCGACCATTATTGATTCGGCGACGCTAACTCATCCGGGCCGGTCCAACTTCTATTCCCCCAACACCGCCGGCACCCGGTAGCACTCGTCATCTCGTTTCGGGGCGTTGGCCAGAATCGCCTCGCGCTCGAAGCTGGGCCGCACGACGTCGTCAGCAAAGACATTTGCCATTTCCACCGCATGCGCCATCGGCGGAACCTCAGCCGTGTCCAGTTCGGACAACTGGTCCACGTAACCCACGATTTCGCCCAATTGGATCGTCATTCGGTCGAGTTCGTCACCCTCCAGCCGCAACCGGGCCAACAGGGAGACTTTTTCGACATCTTGCCGCGTGAGACTCATCGGACGACCCCAGCAAAGGCTTGCCACACTATCGACGAGACGCCCCGCTTTGCCGAAAAAGCCGGCTTTTGGGCTGTCGCTATCCCCTGGGAGACACGGAAACAGCGCGCCGGGGAGCTAGCAGCTACTTGGTCGGCAGCTTAAACGGCTTCTGCCGGACCACTTTGCGCACGGCCCCATTCCGCAGACAGCGGGTGCAGACGCACATCGTTTTGTGCGTTCCGTTTGGCGAGGAGACCTTCACTCGCTGCAGATTCGGCTTGAACTTGCGCCGGGTGATTCCGGTGATTTTCGTACCCACGCCACCCAAATACTTCGCTTTGCCGCGGGTCTCCACGGCATTTCCCACCTGCGTACCCTTCCCACACACTTCGCACACGCGCGACATCGAATTCTTCCCTTCCTGCCAGTGCTGGACCGCCGACGGGTGCGCCGGCGCAAACCCCTTGATCGGAGCCACGTTGCCGAAAGCGTACTAGTATACCGGCAGTCGTCGCGTCTGCAACCGAGGATGGGGCCGACGAGGCGCGGCCAGCGAATTCAGGCTGGCAGCGGCGGCAGCACGATCCGGATGTTTCGCCGTCCGCCGGCGAGAAAGGTCCGGCAAGGCGACCTAAGATACTAACCGGATTGACGTTGCGCGTTTCTTGTGACAGCGCGAAGCAGGGCTGATCGCCGCGCAGAAGACCAGATCGTCGGCACGCTGCCGACCATCGCATGCGGTACGTCAAGGCCCGGACTGCTGCAGTTCCTGCTCCGCCTTGTACGCTTTCATGGCAGCTGCTTCGCGGGAGAGTTTGAATTCCGTACCGGGTGCATAGTACTGGACATCATCCGTCAAATAGTGGGGACTCGGTAGCGTTTGGCCGCCGACGCTGACTTGGCAGCCGGTCGAGCTGATCGCTGCCAGCAGGCCGACCGCGCAGAGGACTGAAGAGAGCCACCGTTTTGCTGCTTCTGGCTTCATATTCCTTAAACTCCTTGCTGTCGGCATAACCGGCGCATGTGTCACACTCTGTATCGGCCTTCCCTATCCGCATCTTTGACGAAACCCGCAAAATCGATCCAGATTTGACATCGGCTCGCAGCCATCCGCTATGATTGAGAGAAGCGAGTGGTTTCCGATGGTTCAGCCAACCACGGTCGCCGACCAGTGGATGAGGAATGTTGCCATGGACAGCAGGAGGTGTGCGATTTGGGTGCTGGCGCTGACCAGTCTGGCCGCGCCAACTTGGGCCCAGCAGCGAGACATGACGGTGCCGCCGATGGAGTACCATCTGGCCTTTGCCCCGTACTTCGAAGGCGAATACAAGACCGCACTGGAAGCGTTCCAGTCGGCCGCCCGAGGCGGGATTCGCAGCACGGAAGGACGCTGGGTCGACTCGATCTGCTATCACACGATGATTGGCGAGTGCTTCTACCAGATGGGCGACATCGCCAAAGCGCTGGACCAGTACAATTCGGCGCTCAAACTGGCCATCGCCCACAAAGGTTGGATGGTGCGGGTCGAGTTTCCGGAGCTGTTGGAGCCGAGGGCCTCGACCGTTCGCAGCACCATCACCTGGGGCCCCTCCCAGCGGCCCACGCAACTGGCCCGCATTCCCGACCGGATGAGCAGCTTTCAAGGCCAGATGCTCACGGAGCAAGATATCCGGAGAGGCGGCCCGATCGCCAGCGCTCAATTGTATCCACTCAACGCCAAGGAAGTGACGCGGTGCATCTCGCTAGCCCTGCGTCGTCGCCAGGAGATCATGGGCCCCGTCTGCCAGCACGACCCGTTCACCGCCCAGTTGCTGTCCGATTTTGCCGGCTATCCGACGCGTCCCAATCATTGGTCCCAGGCCTGGGTCAGCTGTCACCTGGGAATGGCGTACGCGGCGGCCGGCAAGGTGGAGCAAGCGGTGTCGGAGCTGACCAAGTCGCTGGTGCTGGCCGGGCAGTTCGACCATGAACTGACCTCGATGGCGCTGCTGGAACTTGGCAAGTTGGCGTTCGCGCAGGGCCAAACGCAGATGGCGGCCAACTACTTCTTGGAAGCGACCTTTCCCGCCGCCGCCTTCGATCAGTTCGACGTCATTCAGGAGGCGTTTCAGTGGGGGCTGATGACGCACTTGGTTTCGGGCCAGAAAGGGCTCTATCCGCCTTTGGCCCCGGCATCCGTCTGGGCGCGGCGCCACTCGCGGGCCTTACAGGCCTGGCTGATGCTGCTGGCCGCGGAGAACTACGCTGCGGCCGGCGACGCGGCGCGGGCGTTCGGTCTGCTGGGGGAAGCGCGGCAAGCGGTCGGCATACGCGAGCTGCGCGGCGGGGTTTTGGGCGCGCGATTTAATTACGTGTCCGCGATGGTCGAGTTCCAGCGCCGGAATCTGGCGGCCGGCACGACGCAACTGAACCAGGCGATCAGCTTCCTGAAGGTCAGCTCGAAACGGCTGTTCCAAATCGATCTGGCCGATGCGGCCTTTGTCTCCAACTCGGTGACCCAGCGCGTGGCGGATGAACTGTACGCCAACGTGCTGCGCGAGCCGACGGCCGCCGACTGGACCGTCGAGCCCATGGACACGTTGGCTGTCGTGCTGACTCCCCACCCCTTGCCGTTGCAGCGCTGGCTGGGAGCAACGTGGGCCCGCAAAGACCTGGAGAAATCCCTGGAGATCGCCGACCGCATCCGGCGGCATCGTTTCTTCTGCAGCCTGCCGGTCGGCGGCCGGCTGCTGGCGCTGCGTTGGATTCTGGAGGCCCCGGAAACGTCGCTTTCGCAGTCCGCCGCGCTGCAACGCCGTGACCTGCTGGCCCGGTACGCCGACTTCGCCAAGTTGTCGGCCCGGGCCGCGGAGATCCGCGGTGAATTGGAGAGACTGCCGCTGGTCCCGGAGAAACAGGACGAGTTGAAGAAACAGACGGAACGCTTCGAGCAACTCGGACAAGTCAGCGCGGCACAGGAATTGATCCTGCAGGATCTGGCCCTGCGCCGGGAACCTTCCGAGTTCGTGTTTCCGCCGTTGCGGACGGTCAAG
This sequence comes from uncultured Pirellulaceae bacterium, assembly GCA_964443915.1. GTDB lineage: Bacteria > Planctomycetota > Planctomycetia > Pirellulales > Pirellulaceae > Anammoximicrobium. The sequence goes on along the minus strand of CAYUFW010000138.1, from coordinate 12,528 downwards.
CAAATCCAGCAGGAGATGAAGGCCGAGCAGTTGGTGCTGGCCTATACCACGTCCGATCGCTACGTCCTGGGCTTCGCCATCGCCAAGGACAAGTTCTCCGCGTGGCAAATCGAGTCCCCGGCGGCGGTGCTGAAACAAATCGCCGACCTGCTGAGACAAATGGGCTTGGCCGACCGCAAGCCAGGTTTGGATCCTGCCGCCTTGAAGGACGAAACCTGGAAAGCGACGGCCGCCGATCTGCTTCAGAAACTGACGAACAACGCCAACTCCAACGCTTGGGACATGTACCGCGAGTTGATTTTGGTGCCGGACGGGCCCCTGTGGTACGTGCCGTTTGAAGCCCTCCAAGTGCCCGGACCGGCCGGTGCGGCGCCGCTGATTTCCAAAGTCCGCATCCGCTACCTGCCGACCGCCGGACTGGTGACGATGCGGGGTCCCGGCCCGAAGCCTCAGGCACGGACGCTGGTCGTCACGGGCCCGATGGTGCCCGGCCAGGACAAGCAGATTACCGCCGACGCCTATGAGGGCATCCGGCGGGCGCTGGAAGGCGTCAGCCGCGGTGCAGACCGGCTGGCGGTTCCGTCCAGTCTGTTCTCCAGCGTCTGCGATCGGCTGATCGTGCTGAGCGATTTGGAGCCCAGCGGCCGCGGCCCGTACGCCTGGTCGCCGCTGGCGCTGGACCGCGGCAAACCCGGCGGGACGCTGGACGCCTGGTTCCCTCTCCCCTGGCCCGGACCAACCGACGTCGTGCTGCCCGGCTTTCACTCGGCGGCCGAGAGCGGCTTGAAGCGGGACAGCAATGGGGACGAGGTCTTCTTCGCCCTTTGCGGCCTGATGGCCAGCGGCAGCCGTTCCGTTCTGCTCAGCCGCTGGTCGGTGGCGGGGCAGTCGGCGTTCGATCTGACGCGGGAATACGTCCAGGAGTTGCCCTTCGTCCCAGCGTCCGAGGCGTGGCGGCGGAGCGTCCAGTTGGCGCGCTCGAATCCCATCGCGGTGGAACTCGAACCGCGTCTGAATGCGGCAGGGGGGCCGGTGGAGTTGACGGCCGAGGCCCCGTTCTTCTGGGCCGGATACCTTTTGGCGGACCTGGGCCGAGCCTCCCCCACACCGCCCGCCCCGCCTCCCGCGCCCGCCGCCGACAAACCGCCCGCGGAACCCAAGCCGCCCGCGGAAGCCAAGCCTGCTGCTGACGCGAAGCCGCGACCAGCCGTCAAACCGTAACGCAGTCGGCGGACGCAACCAAAGGGCTTAGGCGTACAGAATTGGCGGAGGAAACGGTCGCGAGATGGAAGGCGATGTCTCCGTAGGCCGTCGCGGATGTGCCTTCTGGGGCATTCATCGAGGCGGAAGCCCGGCGGTCTCAGAAACGCCGGGCTTCGCTGGAATCGGGTGCCGACCGCCTAGATCCGATGCGGCTGAGCCAGGAGATCGTCGTCGATCCCAGAATCGAACTACAGACGCAAGTCAGACTGTCCCGCAAGCGAACTTTTCGCGAGGCGGGACTGATCGGCCAGCGTGACTTTCATCGGGCCTACAACAGTACGAAAACAAGCTGGAAAACCTTGCATTGGCCGCCACTCGCTTGCGTTTCGTGCTTGCACTATTACCAACGCGGCTCGCTCTCGAACTGCCCAACGCGTCGCGTACGACCCGAACTAGGCCTACTGCTTCCCCGCTTCGTCTTGGGACATGGTCCTGCCCACCGCATCCACGTCTTCGTAGGCCGCCTTATCAAACTTAGAACTGTCTCGCGGTTCCGGCTCGCCGCATCCGCTGCCAGTCATCCCGAGGACAGAAACCACAACCAACAAAGCCCACAACATGCGCACTGGACACCTCCCTTCAATATCACTTGTCGCTCCTATCTCGCAGCGGCCATCGAGTGGCCATCGGCAATCGCATTCAGCTTGGCCCAAGTCCCCCAGTCGATAGTGGCGGTGATGAAGCCGACGCTTCC
>CAYUFW010000138.1:9376-10490 GCA_964443915.1 uncultured Pirellulaceae bacterium | reverse complement strand
GGGCGTGAAGGCATGATTACGAAACCAAGTCCAAACGGTCTTGGCTGACCCATCCGGGTTAACCACGTTAGTTGCCGTTTCGTTCGCTCCCCATCCGCCGTATGCCGTGCCGACAAAGGCGCTGTCGAAGACGGGTGTTCCCGTCCTCCGCAAGCCGGTCCCGCAGGTGCGAAGGGCACCGCCGCCATAGCCCATGGAATCGTCTTCCGCAAAGGCGATCGTGTTGGATGTCCCGTCCCTGACACCCGACATCTTGGTGGTCATCGTCACCGTGAATACGCCATTCAGGCTCATCGTGTCCCCGAACGGATCCCCAAAGGTGTTCCAAGGTGCGCTATTCCCGTTATAGGTTGAACCTTGATGCCAGTGATAGCCCTCGCTGCCCGGATAGTTGGTCACCGCAATGTTTTGCGTCTCGCTCGGCAGCGTGCGTTGGTCCGAGGGGCAGCGCAACGTGGAAACGGGGGTGCTGACGATCGCCTGCCCCCAAATTGGCAGTCGAAAATCAACTGTGCTGTACAGCGACTGCTGCTCGATGAAGGGCAGGATCATGACGTTCCAGGTGTGGTGGTACGGGAGCGTGTAAGGCGGCGCGCCCGGGCCCCAGATCACGCCTGGGGGAAAAGTCTTGTGAGTGTCGTGGTAGTTTTGCAGTCCCAAGGCGATTTGCTTGGCGTTGTTCGAGCACTGAGAACGCCGTGCCGCCTCGCGAGCCGCCTGAATCGCAGGCAGCAGCAACGCCACCAGAATGCCAATGATGGCAATCACCACGAGTAGTTCAACGAGCGTAAAACCGCGACGAGTTACAGATCGCATAATGAGTCCCCCAAGAAAATACCCTTCTCGCCTGGAATGATGCCGTTCTGGAAATGCCGATGAATCCGCGTCAAGCTCAGGCAGTTGCTTGCCGCATGAGAGTCCGGCTGTTTCGAAAACGCCAGGTTTCATTCCCGACGCAAAATCCTCAGCCGGTACTCACTCATGGCTTCGTGCCCTGAGACTTCAAATCAAACGTGAACGTGTTGTCGCCGCTGGACTTTACTTCCGCCTTCAGCGTGCTCTGGGTGTTGTATTCCGCCGGGATGTAGCTGACGTAGTCCGGCAGGCCATCAGG
>CAYUFW010000138.1:1114-9366 GCA_964443915.1 uncultured Pirellulaceae bacterium | reverse complement strand
CAGGCGCCGGCGTCGCCGCCTCGCGCGTCGCCGAGATCTCGACTCGTTTCTGGCCTTCCGTCACCTTGCACTGGAACTTGCCGTTCTCGATTGCGCCCCCGTACGCCGTCCCCTGGGTTCCGGCCGGAATAAAACGGACTTCGCCTTTCTCGACCGGCTGGCCGTCGAGCGTCACGGTGCCTTTCACCCCATACTCTCGCGGTCCGCCACCACAGCCGGCAAGGGTCAGCAGGACGATCGACACCAGAGGAAACAAAAGTCCACGGAATAACGTAAGAACCATATTCCAACCTTCCGTCGCACTGTTACTGCGAAAAGCAAGGAAAAACGTCCCAGCGGTGACCGCGCCTTCGCCAACGTCGCCACGGTCCTCGCCGCGCCCCTTCTTGCGGGTCCTGACTGCGGTTCCGTCAATACGCCGTCGGAGGTTCGCCGGCTTCGCGCGTTCCCAAAGCCTGCCAAACCGCCGTATCGATGCTGTTCGAGACAAACCGCACACTCGCGTCCGCCAGAACTGCCTGGACCCCTCCTGGATGGAAGCTGCGGGCAAACAGATACTGGGGATCCGTACTCGTGTAGCACGGGGCCTCTTTCACAGCCGGCGCTTGGCAGGTCCGGCAATAGTCTGACAGGGTCGTATTGGGCGGCTGGTTCGTACTGAAAATGCTGCTCAAGTGATCGGCCCGGTAGTAGCGGCCGCGCCAGTCCCGATGAGCGGTGGTGATTTCGGGTACGGTGATGATTTCAGCCCCCATCACGGTGTTGGCGGTGCCATCGACTACCGAGGCCATTCGGATTCTGGAGCGGTAGTAGAACATCCCGTTCATTCCGGTGGCATTCGCCGCGGTCACCTGTTGGCTGCCGTGACACAACAGGTAGTTTCCGGAGAACCCGTCATTGTAGTCCGGCGGCACTCCGTCTGGAGGAGTTCCCGCGCCGTGAATTTCACCAGTCTTCGGTGCCGCCGGATCGGAAGGACACATTAGGCCTGGAACGACCGAATTCATCAGATGGCTGGGAAAGCCCGACGAGCTTCGCGTCACCATGTACGGCAGCAGTTGCTCGTGCAACGGGGCTTGTTCCATGAAGGGCAGAAGCAACGGCATCCAGGACATGGCCCCAGGGGGGGTCGTGCCCAAATTCAACGTGTTGGCGATTACGCCAGGCGGAAACCACCCGTGCGTATCGTGGTAGTTGTGCAGGCCAAGTCCCAGCTGCTTCAGGTTGTTGCTGCACTGGGAGCGCCGTGCCGCCTCCCGAGCAGCTTGGATCGCGGGCAGCAGCAATGCGACCAGAATCCCGATGATCGCAATCACAACCAGGAGTTCGACAAGCGTAAAGCCGAACGCCCGGCGCCGAAACCTATGGCATGAAAACGAGGGCATCACAATCGCCTCCAGAGGAATGAGACAAGAACGAAATACGGCTCACCAAGAACCCATAGCCTGACGGCCCCAAATCGGACCAACGAATCTCCCTATTTCAAGAGTAGCTTATCAGTCTGGAAAACGGCTGTCAATGCGTCGAACGACGACAAGTCGGTCTGGGAGTCCGCAAAGTTCGCCTCGCGGAGTTGCGAGTCCCCTGCCTTGACGGATAAGATCATGACCTGCGAGGACAGTTCATGACGGCAATCGATTTGGCTGGCAAAACGGCGTTGGTTACCGGCGGAGGTCAGGGCTTAGGCGCAGCCACGGCCGGTGTGCTTGCCCGCGCGGGCGCGAACGTGGTGGTGAATTACGTCGCCGATCCCGGCGGCGTCAACCGGAAACGGGCCGAGCAGACCACCCTGCGGATCGGCACGCGGGCGATGGCCGTCGAAGCCGACGTGCGCGACGGGCCGCAGGTCGAAGCGATGATCGAGCAGACCATCCAGCATTTCGGCCGGCTCGATATCGTCGTCAACAATGCCGGCATCGTCCGCGACCGGACGTTGAAGAAGCTCTCGGCCGAGGACTGGCAAGCCGTGATCGACACGAACCTGACGGGCGTGTACAACGTCTGCAAAGCGGCAGCGGACAGGCTCTCGGACGGCGGCCGGATCATCAACTTGGCATCCATCTCGGCCGCCGTCGGCTTCTTTGGGCAATCCAATTACGCCGCGGCCAAAGCGGGCGTGATCGGGCTGACCAAGGTCCTGAGCCGAGAACTGGCCAAACGGCGGATCACGGTCAACGCAGTCGCTCCGGGCGTCATCTTGACGGAGATGGGCCAAACGATCCCGGAAGCGACGCGGATCGAGATGCTCAAACTGATCCCGCTGGGCCGATTCGGCGAGCCCGACGAAGTGGCCGGCGTGATCCTGTTCCTGGCCAGCGATCTGGCCTCGTACGTGACCGGACAGGTGATTCATGTCAACGGAGGCTGGTACGGATGACCTTGAAAATTCGGTTGACGCCACCGAATTTTCAAGGTAGAACTTAAGCCATGTTGGAACGACCTCGTGAGTTACAAACGGTCCGTGGCCTGCTGCGGCGATCTCCTGTGGTGGGCATCATCGGGGCGCGGCAAGTCGGCAAGACGACCTTGGCACGCTGGGTCGCCAAGGAACGCCAACAGCCCGTGACGGTTTTCGACTTGGAGTCTCCCGAGGACCTTGCTCGTCTGGCCGATCCCCTCCTGGCGCTGAAAGGGCTTCGCGGGCTGGTCGTGATTGACGAAGTCCAACATCAGCCGGGGCTGTTCCCTGTGCTGCGCGTCCTGGCGGACCGGCCGCGCACGCCGGCACGGTTCCTGGTTCTCGGTAGCGCTTCGCCCGACCTCTTGCGGCAGGGCTCGGAAACCCTGGCGGGCCGCATCACGTATCATGAGTTGGGTGGATTCAGTCTCGACGAAGTTGGGCTCCGGCGTCGCGGTCGGCTGTGGCTTCGCGGCGGCTTTCCCCGTTCCTTCTTGGCGTCCTCCGAAGCCGCCAGCGTGGAGTGGCGGCGCGGGTTCGTGCGGACTTTTTTGGAGCGAGACCTTCCGCAATTGGGTATCAACATCGGCGCCGTGGCGCTGCGCCGATTCTGGACGATGCTGGCCCATTACCACGGGCAGGTCTGGAACGCGTCCGAGTTCGGCCGCTCATTCGGGGTTGCCGACACGACGGTGCGTGGCTATTTGGACCGGCTGACGGGGGCCTTGGTAGTCCGTCAGTTGCCGCCGTGGTTCGAGAACATCGCCAAGCGGCAAGTCAAAGCCCCCAAGGTCTACGTGGCCGACAGCGGTCTACTCCATGTCCTGCTCGGCATCGCCACTCGCAACGAACTGGAAGGCCATCCGAAAGTCGGCGCATCGTGGGAAGGGTTTGCGATCGAACAGATCGTCCGGCAACTCCAGGCCCGTCCTGAAGAGTGTTACTTCTGGGCGACGCACGGCGGTGCAGAACTCGACTTGCTCGTGGTGCGGGGCCGGAAACGACGCGGCTTTGAGATCAAGTGGACGACGGCGCCGACGGTCACTCCGTCCATGCGGACGGCCTTGGCGGACCTGGGACTGCAGCAGTTGGACGTGATCCACGCTGGCGAACACACGTTTCCCTTGGCTGACAGAATCCGGGCTGTTGCCTTACAGCGACTGACGGAGGACTTGCAGGAGGATTGGTGAGGATGACAACAACCAGCGGTGCCAAGTTGTGCTCGGCCGAAGAAGCCGTCGGTTTGATCCGCGACGGGCAGACCGTGGCCTCGGGCGGGTTTGTCGGCGCCGGGGTCCCCGAAACGCTGCTGCGGGTGTTGGAGCAGCGGTTCACATCGACCGCCGCGCCGCGCGATCTGACCATTGTCTACGCGGCCGGTCAGGGTGACGGCCGCGACCGGGGCATTAACCATCTGGCTCACGTGGGTCTGGTCAAACGCGTCATCGGCGGCCATTGGGGGCTCGCCCCGCGGATGGGCCGGCTGGCCATCGAGGGCAAGATCGAGGCCTACAACTTCCCCCAAGGCGTCATCTGCCAGCTGTTCCGCGACACAGCGGCCGGCCGGCCGGGCTGCATCACGCATATCGGACTGGACACGTTCATCGATCCGATTCATGCCGGCGGCCGTCTGAACGAGTGTACCCCGCCGGGCCTTGTCCAGCGGGTTGACTTGGGGGGCCGCACGTGGCTGTGGTACAAGGCCGTGCCGATCGACGTCGGGCTGATCCGAGCCACCGCGGCCGACCCGTACGGCAATCTGGTCATGGACGAAGAGGGCCTGTTCGGCGAAATGCTGCCGATCGCCCAGGCGGCGCATAATAACGGCGGATTGGTGATCGCCCAAGTGCGCCGGCTGGCGGCGGAGCCGGCTCCACCGCAACTGGTGCGCGTGCCCGGCATTCTCGTGGACCGGATTGTCGTTTCCGATCCGCAGGACCATCCGCAGACCTTTGCTCAGAGCGACTTCAACGAAGCGTTCGTGACGCCCGGCGCGCCGGCGGAATTGCGCGAGATCGCCGCGCGGGAACCGCTCCCCATGGGCCCTCGGCGGATCATTGCAGCCCGCGCTTGTGATGAAATCCCCGCCGGCGCGATCGCCAATTTGGGCATCGGGATGCCGGAGGGGATCGCCCGCATCGCGGCCGAGCGGGGCTTGCTGGATCGCTTGACCCTGACGGTCGAAAGCGGGCCCATCGGCGGGATTCCGGCCGGCGGATTGAGCTTCGGCGTGTCGGTCCATCCCCAGGCGATCGTCGATCAGCCGGCCCAGTTCGATTTCTACGACGGCCGCGGCCTGGATTTCGCCGCCCTGGGCGCGGCCCAGGTCGATGCCCAGTGCAACGTGAATGTCTCCAAGTTCGCCGCGCGTCTAGCCGGAGTCGGCGGATTCGTGAACATCACCCAGACGGCCAAGAAAGTCGTCTTCTGCGGCACGTTCACGACCGACGGATTGGAGGTCGCCGTCGAAAACGGCCAGCTGAAAATCGTCTCGGAAGGCCGGGTCCCGAAGTTTGTCGAGCAGGTCGAGCAGGTGTCGTTCAGCGCCCGCCGCGCCCGCCAAATCGGGCAGGAAGTCCTGTACGTCACCGAGCGGGCCGTGTTTCGGCCGCTGGACGAACGGCTGGAACTCGTCGAGATCGCTCCCGGCATCGATTTGCAGCAGCAGATTCTGAACCGGATGCCCTTCGCGCCGGTCGTCCGCCTGGTTCGCCTGATGCCCTCCCACGTCTTTGCAGCACCGGAAGGATAGTCGCATGACACGGACCTGTATCGTCGCCGCCAAACGCACGCCGCAGGGGCGGTTCTTGGGCGAGTTGTCCCGGCGGACCGCATTGGACTTGGCTGTGGCCGCCGGACAGGCCGCGCTGCAGGACATCGGCCCGGACCGCATCGACCAGACCATCGTGGGAAACGTGCTGGGCGCAGGACTGGGCATGAACGTCGCCCGCCAAATCGGCTTGGCCCTGGGCGTGCCGATCGACCGGCCGGCATTCACGGTCAACATGATGTGTGCCTCCGGCCTGCAGGCGGTGGTCTTGGCAAGCCAGGCCATTGCGACGGGCCAGGCCGAGGTCGTGCTGTGCGGCGGCACCGAGTCGATGTCCAACACCCCGTACCTGCTCCAGCGGGCCCGCTCCGGCTACCGCATGGGCGACGGCGCGTTGATCGACGGCCTGCTGCGCGACGGCTTGGTGGACACTCCCAGCGGCCAGCACATGGCCTTGTCGGCCGAACGGCTGGCTCAGCACTACGGCATCGACCGCGCGGCTCAAGACGCCTTTGCCCTCCGCAGTCAGCAGAACACGCGGCGTGCGTACGCCGAGGGCCGCTACCAAGATGAACTGGTGCCCGTGGACAAGCTCGAGCGGGACGAGCATCCTCGGCCCGACACGACCCTGGAGCAGTTGGCCGCGCTGCGTCCCGCGTTCCAGGCCGACGGCACCGTCACGGCGGGCAATGCCTCCGGGATCAACGACGGCGCCGCCATGCTGGTCGTGTGTGCCGAGCCGGTGGCGATCCGTAGCGGCTGGTCCATCCTGGCCACGATCGGCCCGTACGCGGCCGTGGGCTGCGATCCGCAGTGGATGGGACTGGGCCCCGTCCACGCCACGCGCCGGTTGTGCGAACGGTCGCAGATCCAACTGAGCGACTTCGATACGATCGAGTTGAACGAAGCCTTCGCGGCCCAGGCGTTGGCCTGCGTGCGGGAGTTGTCCCTGGACGTCGATCGAGTCAACCCGGACGGCGGCGCGATCGCCCTGGGGCACCCCATCGGCGCCTCGGGCGCTCGATTGGCCGTGCACCTGGCCCACCGCATCGCACGAGGCCGGACCAAGCGGGCCCTGGCCACCCTGTGCGTCGGCGGCGGCATGGGCCTGGCCCTGGCGCTGGAATGAATTCACGCGCCGGTTACGTCCAGCGGGTTGGTGCGCTCACTCTGTCGCCGCTCGGTCATCCGTGTCGTTTACATCGGGCGGCTGACCGGCGGCTCGTAGCCAGCGTCACCAGAGGCTCGTCGGCAGACGCGTCTGTCGGCAGTTGCGGGTAGCCGATGGGGAGAGGCGGACGCGTTCCTGCACCGTGTTCACGCGTCCCCCGGCCTTGACCGTTTTCGGCCTGATGACCATAATTGCGGTCATGGGGAAGAAACCACCCTACGTTTTGATCTACGACTCGGATGTCAGCCGACATCTGGCGGCCATCGAGGTGAAGTATCATTCGCTGATCCGCACCACGATCAAGGAGCAGTTGGAATTCGAGCCCGAGAGGGTGACGCGGAACCGAAAGCCGCTGCGGCGGCCGCTCGAACTGGGAGCGCGGTGGGAATTGCGATTGGGGCCGGACAACCGCTTTCGCGTCTTCTATCGTGTAGATGTCGAGCGTGGCCAGATTCGGATTCTGGCAATTGCCGTCAAAGAGGGAAACCGGCTCTACATCGCTGGCGAGGAGGTGGAATTATGAAAATTGCGTCTGTGGCGGAAGTGAAGGCCCACCTCAGTTCCTATCTCAAGGCAAGCTCGGCGGGGCCCGTGGTGGTCACGCGGAACGGCGCCGCGGTGGCGGTGCTGCTCGGCGTCAGTGATGACGACGAACTGGAGCGACTGCTCTTGGGTCATTCGCGGAAACTCGGCGCGATCCTTGACGCAGCAGATCGTCGCATGGACGAAGGTGCCGGAATCGAGCACGATGAGTTCTGGCAGCAAGTTGAATCGGCAAGTCGTGGTCGTGAAGAGAACGGCAGCAGGAAGAAACGCCGAACTAAAGGATGATCGCGAGCGGCGGTTGGGGTCGGTTGTTGATGGACGGCGTCAGGGCCGCCCGCGTGATCCGGGCCGTTCAACTAAACGATTCCGCGGAAGGACGGGGACCTCTGAGCAGCGTCGCCTTGGCGAGGCTGCTTTTTCTTTGCGCTGTGGCGTCGTTGGAGTTGACAGGCCGACAGCTTTGGCCAATGCTTCGCGTTTGGCAGCCGTGGTGAAGGGAGGACTTGGCATGTACCGGCGTTTTGTCTTTGCGCTCAGCAGCGTCATGATGGTGGCCGCGCCGTGGCAGGCACACGCTGGCGATTGGCCGACGTACCGAGCGGATGCCGCGCGGACGGGGTACACGGCGGAAAGCCTGCCGGCCGCGCTGTCGCTGGCGTGGACGTTCGAGTCGCGGCACGCTCCCAGGCCTGCGTGGCCGACGCGCACTCGGCAGCGGTTCGATGTCGCGTATCAGCCCGTGATCGCCGGTCGAAGTTTGTATTTCGGCAGCTCGGCCGACGGCAAGGTCTACGCCTTGGACGCCGACCACGGGGGCCTGCGTTGGGAGTTCTTCACAGGCGGGCCGGTGCGGTTCGCCCCGGCGGTTTGGCGAGATCGCGTCCTGGTCGTTAGCGACGACGGCTACCTGTACTGCCTCGCCGACGACGATGGCCGGCTGATCTGGAAACAGCGCGGCGGCCCGCGGCCGGATATGCTCCTGGGCAACGACCGGATGGTCTCCCGCTGGCCGGCGCGCGGCGGACCCGTGGTGGCGGACGGTCTGGTCTACTTTGCGGCCGGTATCTGGCCCAGCGAGGGAGTGTACGTGTACGCCCTCGACGCCGGCAGCGGCCGTGTGGTCTGGTGCAACGACTCGTCCGGAACGCTCGAATTGGACCAGCCGCATCCGACGGCCCGCGCGAAAAGCGGGGTCGCGGCACAGGGCTACCTGGTGATCGACGCCAACCGCTTGTACGTCCCCACGGGCCGCGGTGTCCCGGCGGTCTTCGAGCGGACGGGAGGCAAGTTCCTGAGCCTCAATCTGCAGCCCAACACCAGCTTGGGCGGCACGGACGTCTTGGGGCTCGGCGACTGGTTCTTCAACA
>CAYUFW010000138.1:0-1088 GCA_964443915.1 uncultured Pirellulaceae bacterium | reverse complement strand
GCAATTGGTCGTCGAGCGGCCGGCGGTGGATCGCAAAGGCGCGCCGATCACCGTCCGCTCGCTGACCAAACCGCTGTGGACCCTGGAGTTGCCAGAAGCGGCGATGCTGCGAGCAGCGGAACGGCCGGGCACGGAGAAACCGGAAGGCAAGCAGATGGGGTCCACGAACTGGATCGAGCTGCCGATTCAAGGTCAACCGGCCGCCCTGATCGTCGCAGGCAACTCGGCGGTCGTGGGCGGTCAGGATTGTGTGCTGAGCGTCGACTTGGCGACCCGCGCGGTGACCTGGAAGGCCGACGTCGCCGGCGCGGCCTGCGGGCTGGCCGTGGCGGATGGCCGGCTGTTTGTGAGTACCGATCGAGGGCGGATCTACTGCTTCCGCGCGGGTCCGGCGACGTCGACCGTCGTGTCCGGAGCGACCAATGTGACTCCGCCACCGCCAGACCCGCGGTACGCCGCTGCCGCCGAGGAAATCGTGCGCCGCACGGGAATCACGAGGGGCTTCTGCGTCGATGTTGGCTGCGGTGACGGCAGCTTGGCTCTCGAACTCGCCCGCCGCACGGAGCTGCAAATCTTCGGACTGGAGGCCGACGCGGCCTTGGTGGCGACCGCGCGGAAGCGGTTGGACCGGGCGGGCCTGTACGGCACGCGGGTGACGATCCATCAGGCCAATCTGTCCGAGATTCCCTATCCCGATTATTTCGCCGACTTGGTGGTGTCGCAGCGAGCGCTGTCGGACGGTCCCGAAGCAGTTTCCGGCTCCGACGTGCAGCGCCTACAGCGACCGCACGGCGGCATGGCCTGCCTGGGACGTTCGGGCGCAATGTCGCTCGCCGCCCGCGGGCCCTTGGAGGGCGCCGGGAATTGGACGCACCAGAACACCAGCGCCGCCAACACGCTCTGCTCGGACGACACCCGGCTGCGCGGGCCGCTGGCGATGCTCTGGTACCGCGACACCGATTTCGTGCTGTCCAACCGGCACGGTCGAGGGCCGGCGCCGTTGGTCGATCGCGGTCGGATGTTCGTCGAGGGCCTGAGCCGAATGCGATGAGATCCACGGAAAGCCGCGTCCGGACAGGAACGGGGCT
>CAYUFW010000137.1:0-19993 GCA_964443915.1 uncultured Pirellulaceae bacterium | reverse complement strand
GGTCGCGCCCCCACGCTAGCTGCTGGCATTTCGCAACGTTACGATCAAGGCCGGGACGCCGCAACTGGCACGCGGCTTCAGCAGTTTACAGGTCATGGGGAGAACGTCCGCTGCGTAGCCTACGCCCCCGACAGTTCCTCGATACTTGTCGCCGGCGACGACGGCCGGACGACGGCGTACTCGGCCCAAACCGGGAAGGCTCTGGTCGTCCTGAATTCGTCTCTTCAACGCACCGAGCGCGCCATCGCGGCCTACTCGCCCGATGGAACGCGGATCGTCACACAAGGTTCGTGGTCCACGGGCTATCAAGCGCACCACACCACCTTATGGGAGGCAGCCAGCGGCAAACAGGTGGCCCGCCTTGCTGCGTTGCCCACGCATGGCATTCTTCTCAGCCCTAACGGCCGCTGGGCCCTCGGGGCTCGCACGAAGATGATCGGTGTAGGTTCGTCAGTCCAGCCGGTGACGGTCGCGGAACCTCTGCGGTTATGGAAGACCGACAGCGGCGCCGCCGTGCATACTTTTCAGGAGTACTATCAGGGAGACCCGATGCGGGGCGATGACGTCGTCCAGCGCCCGTCCACAGAAAGCTCCGCAGCACGGGGAGAATTCCGGTTTGGGCGTCTGGGTTCGGGTTCCTCGCTGGCCGACGTCTGGCTCACCGAGTCCGGCCGGGAGACCGTAGCGTCGATCCCCGGTCTGGATGACGACACCCGGACATGGCTGATCAATCTCGGCGCGAATGCCGTCGCCGCGCCCGCGGCCGAAAATTACCGCAAGCGCACGCTGGTGCGGAGTCCCCGAACCTGCCGGGAAATCCGTGTCGCAAACCAAGAACCTGTCGAAGGCCAGTGGAACCAGAACGTGGCGATCGTCTTCGACGGATTATCCAACAAGGACTTGGCCACGCTGGATGCCAGACCGCTGGCCCCTTGGGCCGCCGCGTTCAATCGCGACGATACGCAGGTGTTGATTCTCTATCACGACCAGCGGGAGACCTCGCTGATCGTCTGGGACGTCGCCACCGCTCAGAAGATCCGCCAGTTTGTGATTCCCGGGAAGAATCACGTGTGGATGGACAGTCACGTGTGGACGTGTAAAGCCGTGGTGCTCAGCCCGGACGAGCGTTTCGTAGCGTTGGGCATCGGCAGGCGGGACGCTGATGATCTGGCGTACCTGCTGGATCTGCAAGGCGACGCCAGCTTCTTTGTATCGGGCCGGCGGACGTCGTTCCCGATACGTCCCATCGCGCTGTTCAGCCCGGACAGTCGGCGGGTGGTGTGCTACGGCGACCGGGCGACACTGTGGGACATCGGGACGCAACAGCCGCTGGCCGATCTGGGCGCTTCCTACAACGGCGTGGACGGCGTCCTGTTCAGCCCCAACGGCAAATGGCTCATTTCTTCGGGGAACGACGGCACGGTGATGTGGGACGCCGAATCCGGCAGGGTACGGCACAAGCTCGGGCCGCGTTGGAACACGTTGTTGCGTTTCGACCCGGCTGGGACGCGGATGTTGACCTTGGTCTCGTCGGTCACCGGCAACGGGCTGTGGGACTTCGAAGCGGGCGAGTTGATTTCCGACCTGGCGACAGAATCCGACAAAAGACCGTACGATGCCTTCTTCACTCCCGACGGCGGCCGCGTGATCACGACACACCCCCAGGCGCTGGCGGTGTGGGATGCCGCGACCGGCCAGCGGCTTCACGTCTACCAGGACGCCAGCTACGAACCGCCCTTGAGCGGCAATCTGCAGTCACCGTTTTTCCTCTCCGACGGCCGCCTGGTCACGTTGCAGCACGCCGAGGCGACGGTTTGGGACCCGGAGACGGCCACGCCCTTGCAATGTTTGCCGTTCCCGCACTCCCAGCGGCCTCTTGCTCATCTCCGTCCCGGGGCTGCAGAGTTGCTGACGGTCTCGCCGGGCGAAGTCGCCATCCTGTGGGACATCGACAGCGGCGCCAAGCGGCAGACGTTCCACGGCGTCCCTGCCGACGTGACGGGCTTGTTGAACTGCCTCGGGTTCAGCGGCGACGGTCAGCGCATCGTCGCCCGTCATCGCGGGGGCGAGTTGGCCGTGGTGTGGGACGCGGACACCGGCGAGATTGTGCGGCGCTATTATCTGCTGGGCGAAGGCCAAGACTGGTTGACTGAGTTGCCGGCCACAGGGCAGTTCTTCGGCGCTACCGAACTCGTGAAGTAGTCCCTGGTTCCGACCTTCTCTTGGAAAGTGCGACACGCGGCTGCCGGCGCCGTCCAACGAAACGGCTCGCGATCCGGCGCGGACGCCCCGATTGGTGTGGTGGATGCCATTATGCTCCTCGTGGGACGACGCCTTGAGCAGCCAGCCACTCAAGGGCCCTCGTCTTCCAAGCTTCCCACATGGGGCCTTTGCAGCCGAAGAGGCCGTGGCCGCCTTCGGGCAGTTCCAGGTACTCGACGGCCACGCCATGCGATTTCAGGGCGTCGCGCAGCGCCCGGCTGTTCTCCGGCGGCACCCCTACGTCGTCTCGGGCGTGGGCCAGAAACGCCGGCGGCGTCTGATCGGTGACTTGCTGCTCGTTGGAAAACAACTGGATCAGCTCGGGCTTCGGATCGGGGCCCAGGAGATTCTGCCGCGATCCTTGGTGGGTCTTCTCGCCCATCGTGACGACCGGATAAACCAGTACCATGAAGTCGGGACGGCAGCTCTCGCGGTCGATCGGGTCAGTGGCCTTGGGATCGCCGGCGTCGAAGTGCGTGCCGGCGGTGGAGGCGACATGCCCGCCCGCCGAGAAGCCCATGATGCCGATGCGTTGCGGGTCAAGGTTCCATGCTTTCGCGTTCGAGCGGACCATGCGCAGAGCACGCTGGGCATCCAGCAGCGGGATGTAAGGGCGACCGTTCGGCAATCGGTACTCAAGCACGATTCCCGCGATGCCATGATCCGTCAGCCAGCGAGCCACGATGGGGCCCTCGCGGTCGAGCACATGGCGGATGTAGCCTCCACCCGGGCAAATCACGACAGCCGCTCCCGTCGCTTTTTCGCATGGCGGCAGGAAGACCGTCATGACGGTTTCCGCTGGCTCGCGGGTCCCATCGCCCACCGGAGCCGTGTCGGGCCAGAGCCGCATCCGCGCGGCCGGGAGCGGGTGCTCGCGAACGCCTTCCGCTTCGACGATGGGCCAGGACGCACGCAGCTCGTCCTGGTATGGCCCGATCTTCTCGACCGGAATGGGTTGGAAGCCAAGCTTGAGCGCGGGCGAGTCGGGGCGCAATCGGTAGTCGCCCCTCAGCGCATCGACGAAGAGCGGATCAGCGACGACGGAGTGCGTGTCCATCCCCGACGCCTGCCACGCTTCAAACGGGTCCATGACAACCGCCGCATGCAAGGTTACGTCGTCCACCCAGATCGTGCCGGTCCCTTTCCGGATATCGAAGCGGATACAGGCGGTCTTCATCTCGTCGCGGTAGTCGCTGTCACCCGGCTCAGGGAACTTGAAGATGGCGTCGTACTGCTTCCACTCCGTGCCGGCCTTGCCGGACATCCCTTTGGACCAAAAGAAGACGTCGGCCTTGTAGGACTGCGGCATCATGGAGAACTCGGTGTCCGGCTCGGCGGCCTTGATGCGTGCGGTGAGCCGATACGTCCGGCCGGGTTCGAGG
Source organism: uncultured Pirellulaceae bacterium (assembly GCA_964443915.1). Taxonomy (GTDB): domain Bacteria; phylum Planctomycetota; class Planctomycetia; order Pirellulales; family Pirellulaceae; genus Anammoximicrobium. The sequence continues at coordinate 16,349 of CAYUFW010000137.1, read as the reverse complement.
GGGATCTCGGAACTGACGAAGTTGGGCACGAGGACCTGGCCGCTGGCGTTTTTCACCGTGCCGAGGCCGTCGATGCGCACCGACTGGGTGCCTTCGCCACGCACCTCCCGGTCGATCGCGGCCTTCGAGTCGTTGGGCCGCACTTGCCACCGCCAATCCGCCGGCATAGCACCGGGCTCGCCGGACTCGAAGCTCGGGTTGGGCGCCAGGTTCGCACCGGCCGTCCCCTTCACGCCGGACTGACCGGTCTCGATGGGCAGGCCGGCGTGCCAGTACAGGTTGTCGTCGAACTGGTTGTGGTCCAACGGCATGTCCCGCAGCCTCAGCAGCCGGCTGTCGGGATCCGTGTAGTAGCAGATGTTGCGGCGGAAGACGTTGCCGGTCATGGTCATGCCGTTGGGCAGGACCGCGTCGTTGGGGTGGACGTGCATGTTGCGCATCGCCTTCCATGCCGGCTGGTCCATGACCGACTCGTAGCCCTGGATCATGGTATCCAGGTGTTCCTTCCACGGTTTGCCCGAACCGGTCCAGCCGCTGCACTGGATCTGCTGCTGCTTGCCGTCGATGAAGATGTTGTTCTCGACGAGGTTGTCCCGGCCGTTGTGCAGATGAATGAGTGCCAGCACGCAGCGGGAGACGATATTGCCGATGACGTCCACGCCGCCCGTGTTGTCGTCCAGGTATACGCCCCAGGCGTAGTGCGGCGAGACCCACTGGCCGTGCTCCTGGCCGTAGCCCAGGATGTCGTGGAAGTAGTTGTAGCGGATGACCGTGCCGCGCGAGCCCAGCCAGTCCCGGCCGCCGGTATAGACCGCCCCGGTGTCCGCGGTTTCCAGGTTCACGTGCCGGATGTGGTTGTACTCGATGACGAGGTTGTTGCCTGCGAACCCGATGCCCCAGCGGGGGCCGTCGTGGATCAGGTTGTGCGATGCCCGGTTGCCGCAGCCGGACAGCGACACGCCGACGCCCTGCTTGTAGAACACGCCGATGTGGTGGATGTAGTTGTTGTCCGCGTAGTTTCCCGCGGGCGTCAGCGTCTTGCGGTCGCCGCCTCCGATGCTGATGCCGTCGCGGCCGACCGCGCAGATGTCGTTGCCCACGACGCCGTTGTTCGTCCCGCCGCTCACCGACACGCCGCTGCCGCCGTAGTCGCCCACGTTGCGGATCGTACAGCCGGCGATCAGGCAGTTCGTCGCGTCTTTGAGCACAATGGCCGTGCTCTGGCTGCACTCGAACGTGAACCCGCGGAACGTAATGTTGGCCGTCCCCGGCGCGAGTTCGACGATCGTGCGCAGGTGCGGTGCGAACACCGTCATGGTGTTCGGATCTGCGTCGGCCGGGGGAATGACGTACAGCGTCCACGTGCGTTTGTCCAAGTACCATTCACCCGGCGCGTCCAGCTCCTCTCTCATGCCGCGCACGTAGTACCGGTCCGTCGGGCGGATGGCATACGAGCAATTCCCCGCTAGCGTAACGAGCCGCTTCTCGCGGTCAATGCTCTTGATGCGCACGATGTTGTTCCACCAGTTGTAGCGAGGAAACACGAACACTTCGCCCTCCTCAGGGCGTGCCCAATCGCGTGCGTCCGACGCCTTGTAGTGCAGCGTGCGCCGGTCCTCGTCCGGCACGTCGGCGTACATGGGCACGGGCTTGCCGTCCGCGTACGCCCAGCCGCCGCCGTACGGATTCTGCGGATCGAAGTTCGGGTACCGCGCCAAGTGCATGCGCCGGCCGTTGCAGACCAGTTGGCGGAACTCCACGCCCTCCAGCCCCTGGGAGGCGACGTCGGCCTTGAGGATCTTACCCTGGTGTGGCTCGAAGCCGGTGATCGGCTTGCCGCCAATCATGACGGGCGTCTCGCGCTGGTGAGCCCGGTACGTGACGGGGGCTTCCGGCGAGCCGGAGTCTCGGGCCTCGAACCTCAGCGTCTCCGGCAGCGAGTACGTGCCTCCACGAACGAAGACGGTCGCGCCACGCTCCGGGAGTCCTCCGGGCTCTTTCAACTCGCGGATGGCATCACGTGCTTTTTGCAGCGAGGCGAACGGCCCGTCGGTCTTTTCTGGGTTCGGCTCAGCCAGCTTGCCCGACCAAGCGTCGTTTCCGTTGGCGGCCACGAAGAACTCCGTTGCGGCCGTCGCGGAAGGCGGTCCGAACGACAAGATCGACACGAGAGCCCAGAAACTGTACATCAATAATCGAAGGAAGCTGTGTTGCATGTCGGATTCCTTGTTTTCTCTCCGTCGAGTTCAACGGCCAACTCGCGGCCTTCGATGCGGTCGGCCCCGAAACTCATCGGTTCCATCCGCACGTTGAGTTCTTTGGCGGGTCCCAGATTGGTGCCGGCCCCCAGATCACGCAGATCTGTTATCTTGCCCCTGAGCAGCATCGTCAATCCCGCCGCTCTCTGCGATGGGTTGACCACGTATTTCTAGGTCTGCGGTCCGAAGCGGTTTGGTTGCGCCGCGGCGGAACTTCTTGCCAATTCAGGGGTTTCATCTCTTTGTGGGCCAGCCGGAAATTGGCTGTAAAAAAACGACGGCTTCTGTGTTGTAGAGGTAGGGGAGCTGGTTGTCCTGGACCGAACTCGGTTTCCCGGGCAAGCGGCTTCCTGCGGTGATTCCTGCATGGCGGTCTCCGGGACGGGCGGTTTTGGCGATGACGTGCGCGCGTGGCTGGCGGAGTGCTTGCCTAGGGCGATCGTCTACGCGCGGTCGCTCGTGCGCGACGCAAGCGAGGCGGACGACGTGGTCCAGGAGTGCGTCTATCGGCTGCTGAAGCGTTCGGCGAGTTACGACGTGCCGCGGGATGCGGCGCCCGGCGGCGGAGGGAGCCAGAATTCCGGCGAGGCGGGAGCCACCCGCGGGGGCGACTCACAGAGGGAACGGGTTCCAGGTGAGGAGCTGAGCGGGGCGACGGGCGCGGCCGGGGCGCTCGGGTGGCTCCCAAGCTCGCCGAAAAAGTGGTCTCCTCTTTCGCCGGAATCGGCGGCCCCGCGGCTTGTCCGTGGGATCGTTACGCTTCATGTTTCTCTGGCAGCTCATTTTCGTTCGGGCGGCGGCATCTCGACAGGGTGCCCGGTAGAACGTATCCTGGCGGGGAGCAAAACCGAGATCGAACGCTATCTGAGTACCGGACACAGCGACCCGCTGCTGACCAACTGGCCGGGGGACAACGTCCTGGAACGGTCGAAGCGGGGCGAAGAGCGTCTGAAGGCTGCGCTGCTGGCCGAAGTCCGGCGGCGCGCGGCCCGAGTCCGTATTCCGCGGCCTGAGGGCATACCCGAGGACCTGATCGCCTTTGCCCGGACAAAGCTCGAACCGACGGCACGCGTTCATCAAACTCAAGCAAGGGCCTCTTCCGCGGCGTGATCAAGTCGATGCCGCAGAGTATCTGGAGATCCTGGCCGGGGATGATGAGCGTCATGCGACACGTGGCCATCTTGATCGAGTCCTCCCGCGCCTGCCGATCAAACAGATCGCTCAGCAGGCCGGATTCCAGACCGTGCAGTACCTGACCCGAACGCTTGGCCGCCTGACCGGCGATACCCCCGCCGCGTTTCGCCGCCGTCACTCCGGCCGGTAGCGCGGTGGCTTTTCTGAGACGACCTGACCGCCAGAGCAATATGGTGGCGAGGGGACTCCTGCCATCTGTCAGCGCCGGCGCGGCCGGTCGCCGACGCCGTAGCGCAGGGCGAGGTCTTCCTCGACGGCTTCGATTTCGGTCGCGGTGAGGTGGCGGTCGTGGATGATGATCTCACCGAGGTCAACTCGTTGAACCGTAACTCGTTGCGTCTGTCGCCCCGGGTAGCGCGCACGTTCCATCGAAACGACCTGTGCCGCCGTTCAGACCGCGTCGAAGTAAGTCGCGACAAGGGGCGTTCTGCTTCGTTTCGTCGGCAGCTCCTGCGGACGCGTTCGTCGTCGCAGGCGTGGTCAACTGACCCGTTCAGCGACGGTTCGCCTTGTCCGCGAAGTGCCTTTCGACCACCGACCGGCTGTAGCGGGCGACGCCTTCGACGTAGTCGAAATCGAACAACCCGCCGACGTAAAAGGTCCGGTTCTGACCTTGAATCCGCTCCCAGCGGTCGTAGTAGCCGTTGCGCATGTCTTCGGCCGTGACGTGTTTGAAATACAGCCAGGCGTCGTACGAGTGCCAATCGTCGTCGATGTTGATCCGGCCGCCGAAGGCCCGCACGTATCGTTCGATGTGCTCCCGCAGGCGGCGCTCATCGTCGGACGTAGGCTGACTGCTGGTCAGCCGGGCGTAGAAGACCATCAACTCGTTGTCGGGGTGCGGCTGGTAGACAATCATCGGTGCGCCGGTCTCAGGCATGGGCAGGTGAAACGCGACGCGCTCTTTGAGCACGACGTCGGAAATCTCGAACGAGGCGACCGCGTAGGGAATGAACTGCAGGCGCGCCTGCAAGTCCGCTTCTTCCGCCGTCAGCGTCATGATCCGTTCCAGATCTTGCTTGACCAACGGACAAGCAATGATCAGGTAATCGAAGTCGGCCCGGTCCTCGGCATCCGTCACCTGCTGATTCAACAACTGGACGGGGTGCGTATAGGTGACGACGATCCCCTCGGACTGCCGCTGGATCGAGGTCACCTGCACGTTGAGCCGCACGTTCAAGTCCCAGGCCAGCCGCTCCCACAGCCGCTGAAATCCGTGCCGGAATCGCTTCAGCAGCAGGCACTTCGGAATCCAGCGGGCAAACGGGGCGGCGCTCAGGAGGAACGCGACCAGACCGCATCCCGTGGCATATCGCAGCGCGTAGGGCGCCGGGATCTCGTCCAAATTCCCGTACCCAAAAGCCGTCACCGGCATCTCGAACGCGCGGGCCAGTCCCTCCAGACGATGATCGCGCAACCACTGCAAGACCGAAACGCAGAGTTCGGGATGCTCGCCGATCCCGGCCCATCCCGGTTTGCGAAACAGCTTCCGCATCCGGAATCGAATCCAGACATAGCGCAGGCACTGCCACCAGTAGCGCAGATGCGCCGCAAACGTGGAACCGCCGGCCACGCAGTCCAACAGACGGTGATAGGGTGCCGCGGGTTGCCCGACGCGGTCCAGCGAAAAGGCGGCGATACCGTACAGCTTGTCCAACCGCATGCCGACGCGGCGCGCGAGCCGATGGACCTCGCGATAGTCGGGCGACGTCATCACCGCTCCCAGATCAAATGCCTGGTTGTCCTCCGTGATCGAACAGCACAGACCGCCGACGCGGCCCAGTTTCTCAAACACCGTCACGTGCTTGTATCCATGCCGGCGCAAGTAATGGGCCGCCGTCAGGCCCCCCGGCCCGGCGCCCAGAATCAAGATCCGTGCGTCGCGATCGATCTTGGTCATGCCCGCTACTTCAACTCCGGCGGGATATTGCCGTAGGACCATGCCTGGCCGATGGTGGTCACCCGCGACGCGCGGACGGCGGTCAGGCGATCCGCAGATCGCGGCAGGTTTGCTCGTAGCTCACTTCCAGATCGAGCGGGATGGCGAAGTCCTCGGTCAGCCAGAGCGGGACGCGCGGCAGCGGCAGGCCGGGTTCCAGGGTCTGGTTCCAGCTCTCCAGCCAACGCCGCGCGCCGCGCGGCCGCCAGCGGCAGGCGACCGCGTAGGTTGCCGGGGGACGATCCCCCAAGGACGGATCCCACTGGCCAATCAGCTCCAACAGATCGGCATACAGATTGACGTCTCGCGCCGTCACCACATCGACCAGCACGAGCGACACGCCCTGCCGCAACAGGGCGGCACATTTGGACGTGAACTGGCTGCGATGCTCCCGCCGGTCCTTGTTGGCCGGGCTGACGAGTTCGATGGCAGCCACCAGCTGCCGGCGCCGGCGAATGTCGTACACGCGGACTTCGTATTCATCGAAATCCGACAACTCGGTTTCGACGGCCAGTGTCGGCTTGGCGGGCGCCCAAGTCGTGGCGACGGCAACGCCCCCGTCGGAGGTCGAGCGAAACGGCCCCGCCGTAGGCTCGGTGTCGAACGTCGCGACGTCGATCTCGACCTCCGACCCGAGATGAACACGGGGGCCAGCCGTGTACTGCGGGGGAAGCACTTTGCCAAGCTGCTGGACTATCACCATCGGCCATCCCCCGTGGATCTCTTCCCACGAGCAAAACTCGCTGACCGGTGGATGGAAAGGATCTCGAAGCGGCATGAACGCTCCCTCCACGGTCTATTCTACGCGACAGCCGGCCTCGGTGCCAAGACTGGAGAGCGGGGAGATATCTTGGTATGATACGGACGACTTCTGCCGGGACAAAGGCGGAACCGTGCTGGAGCGAGCCCACCAGGAGATGAGCCATGACAGGTATTGCGAGCCGTCGTCGTTTCCTGCAGGGCGCAGCCTCGGGACTGGGCGGCCTGCTGATCCTGCCCTCCGCCCGCTCGGCGTTCGGTTATCAAGCCAACGACCGTGTGCGACTGGCGGTGGTCGGCATGGCCGGCTACGGGGCCTACGTCGGATTCGCCTCGGGGCTGCACCTGCTCGAAAATGTCGAGTACACGATCTCGTGCGACGTGGACCAGCGGAAGGTCCAGAAGATCTACGAATTCTGGGCGGCGCGGGCGACGGAATGGGGCAAGTCGGAGAAGGCGGAAGAGCGCGCCGCGGCGGCCCGGTTCTACGGCCCGCTGGCGGAAAAGCCGCCGCCGCTGGTCGCCGACTTCCGCCGTCTTTTCGACGGGGCCGCCGACCAGTTCGACGCGGTCATGGTCGCCACGCCGGATCACACCCATGCGATCATCGCAGCAGCCGCCCTGCGGGCAGGCAAGCCGGTGATGGCGGAAAAACCACTGGCCATCAGCGCCTACGAAGCCCGGGCGCTGTTCCAGCTGGCCAAACAGTGCAAGCTGCCCACGCAGGTGAACACCGGCGGGGCCGCCGCGCCGGGCTTCCGCCGCGGGGTGGAACTGCTCCGCGAAGGCGTTCTCGGCGACGTGCGGCAAGTCCACGTGTTCTTCGCCCGCGGCGGGCGGAATTTCCAAGCCACCCCGCAAGGCTCGCAGCCCGTGCCCAAGGAACTGAACTGGGACCTCTGGCTGGCCCAGGTCAAGTGGCGCGATTACCACGCGGATTGGATCAACCGCATCGCCTGGCGCGATACGAGCATCGGCGAGCTGGGCAACTTCGGGCCGCATTCCGCCAACATGGCGTTCATGGGCCTGAGGGTGAACGAGTTGTGGGAAGCGGGTGCCGACCGCGGCAGGATTTTCGTCACGGCCGAATGCTCCGAGGTCAACCAGATCTCGTACCCGCGCTGGGAGCGGATCCACTGGGAGATCCCCGCGCGGGGTTCGTTGCCGCCGGTCACCTTTACCTGGCACCACGGCTATCCGCCCGATTATGCACTGGGCACGCGAAGCATGTTGGAGAGCCTGCTGGGCGATCACGGCGCAACAGACGAGGAGCTGAAGGAGTTCCTGCCGCAAAACGGCGCCGGCTGCGTGATCCTGGGCAGCCAGGGCCTGCTGGCGACCCCCAGCCACAACACCGAGGTACACCTGCTGCCCCGGCCAAAGTTCGAGCACGTCGAACAAACCCGTCCGGTCACGCTGCCGACATCGCCGGGCCATTACAGGGAATGGATCCATGCCTGCCGCGGAGGCCCGCAGCCGATCTCGCATTTCGAGTACGCCGCGACGCTGGCCGAACTGCTGACCGTGGGGAGCTTGGCCACACGGTTCCCCGGCGAGACGATCGAGTTCGATCCGTCCAGCGGTCAGATCACGAACCATCCCCGCGCGGCGGCCCGGTTGCGTTACGAGTACCGTCCGGGTTATACGATCTGACGTTCCGGGAGATTTCAGAACATGGAAGCGTCAAACAAACGAACCTCGCGACGACGCCGGTTGACCCGCCGCCAGTTCCTCGCCGGCACCGCCCGCGGCGCCGGGGGCTTGTTGGTGCTGGCGTCCTCACGCACCGCGTTCGCTTACGACGCCAACCAGCGGCTGCGTCTGGCCCTGTTCGGCAACATGTACAATGCGGCCGCGTTCGTCACCGGGTCGCATATCTACAACGCCGAACTGGTCGCGGTGGGCAATGTCGACCAGCGCAAGATTCCCGACATCAGGAAGAAATGGGACGAGCAGGCGACCAAGCTGGATGCTCCCGGTAACCCGGAGCAGCAGCGCGTGGCCCAGCGGTACCGCCGCATGGCCCAAGGCGAAGGCGTGAAGATCTTCGCCGATATCCGCCAGCTGTTCGCCGAGATGGCCGACCAGATCGATGCCCTGGTCGTCTCCGAGTACGATCACCTGCACGGCGTCGCCTGCGGAGCGGCGCTGCGGGCGGGAAAACCGGTGTGCAGCGAACGACCACTGGGGTTCACGATCGGCGATGCGCGAGCCCTGCGGGCCTTGGCCGCCGAGACAAAGCTGCCCACCGTCTACCGCAGTCCCGGCACCAGTACCGGGCAGTTCCGCCGGGCCATCGAGTTGGTACAAGACGGAGTCGTCGGCCAGGTCCGGGAGGCTCACATCTGGTTCCGGCGCGGCGGACCCGATCGCGACGCGCTGCCGCAAGGCCAGCAGCCGGTCCCCGCAGGACTCGATTGGAACCTCTGGTTGGGGCCGCTGGCGTGGCGCGAGTACCACCCGGATTGGATGAGCTATGCGCATTGGCGGGAGACGTGCAGCGGCGGGCTGGGCAGCTTCGGTCCGCACACCACGATCTTTCCCTTCCTGACACTGGGACTGCGCGAGCTGTGGAACGCGCCGGGCGCGGCGATTCGCGTCCAGGCCGAATGCGCCCGGCTGAACCGGATTTCGTTCCCGCGGTGGGAACGTGTACGTTGGGAAATCCCCGCTCGCGGTCAGATGCCGCCGGTGACGATCACTTGGCACCACGGCCCCGAGTACGCGCCGGGCACGCGGGACTTGATCCACGACAAGCTCCGCCCGTTGGGCATCGTGAAGCCCGAAGAAGCCGACACCCTGATGGCCACCGCCGGCTCCCTGCTGCTGGGCAGCGACGGGGCGCTGCTGGCCAACGACCACAGCGTCCAAGTGACCGCGCTACCCAAGGACAAGTTTCAGCAGATCGAGACCAACCAGCCGCAGCGGATCGCCTCGTCGCACGGGCTGTACCGCGACTGGATCGATGCGTGCCGGGGCGAGCAGCCGCAGATCCTGGCCAGTTTCGACAACGGCGGCCCCTTGAGCGAATTGCTGATGCTGGGCAATATCGCCACGCTGTTCCCTGGAGAAACTCTAACCTACGACCCGCTGGCAGGACGAGTCACCAGTCACGCGGAAGCCAATCAGCGGCTCGCCTACCCCTACCGCGACGGCTGGCGGCTGTAAGCCGATCAGGACGGCGGATCGGGCGGGCGGACCCCTTGATTATCATGGCGGATGCCTCGTTGGGAATCACACCGGCGGGCGTGATTTCCACCGCCACCGGTGGAGAAGGTATCGGGAGCAGCCGGTCGCACCGCTGCCGGAAGGGATGTGCGAGATTTCAGGGGGACTGGCGGACGTGATTGCGGTCGCTTCCGTCGTCATTGCGCTGATGGGCGTGAAGATCGTACCCAGGAACTGATTCCGAAGCCCCTTGCCCTGCGGAACAAGGTAAGGGTCATCTTGGCGTCAGTCGGGACTCTACGGCCCCACTGCCCGGATTGACCGCAGCTGGCGGCGTCTGCCGTAAGGTGTCCGATGGCAACTCGCCGAAGCACTCCTTGTAGGCCCGAGAGAACTCGCTGAAGTGCCAGAAGCCCCACCGCAACGCCTCGGCCGAGACCGTGGTCGAGCCGTGGGTCGCGGCCCGTAGCGCCTGCCGCACCCGATGTAGTCGCAGTCGGGTCAGGTAGGCGACCGGGGTCATCCCCATCACTTCCTTGAAAGCGTACTGCAAGGTCCGCTCGCTCACCCCCGCTGCCTCACACAAGTCGGTCACGTACAGAGGTTCGGCAGTGTGTGCCAGCGCGTAGTCTTCGGTGGTCTGTACGATTCGGCTGTGAGACTGCCGCGTCACGTCTTGAGGGGCAAAGTCAGCGTGGCCGGCCGATCCGAGGGTCGCCAGCAGGGTTTCGAGGACTTCGACGTGGGCGGCGGTCTGCGTTTGCGGTGTGTCGAACACTTCGGGTTGCCGGGCGGCTACGTCGACCAAGCGCCGTCCCAAGCCATACAGCCCGCGGGCGGCGGCGGGATTCGGCTGCAGCAACTCGACGCCATTGGGCAGGCGGAACTCGTCTTCCCGGTGGCGGCTTCGAAGGTGCGCCCGGATGTCGTCGGGCGGCAGGAGGAAGGAAACGCTCTCGTACCCGCCGGCTACGACGAACTCCACCTCGACCCCCGACAGGCTCGCCAACACGCGGTCAGGTCCGACGGGCAACCCGTTCAGCGTGCCGGCCGCTCGTGGGCCAAAGGCGACAAACGCCACGAAACCGTCCTGCAACCTCGTGCGCGTGCGGATGGACAGATTGGTCGAATAGAACACCAGGACGCTGGCGCCCAGGCGAACGACGATCCGCCGGGCCCGTAGGGGCCTCGACTCCAGTTGCACCGCGTCGTGTTCGAGCACCTGAATGGTCTGGCCAATCGCCGTCGGGTCGCTGATTTCGAGAACCGTGACGGCCGACGAAGGGTTGGGCGTCACGGGCTTGGTGGACGGCGGCAAGGTTTTCATGGTTTTGCGGAATTTCGATAGACGAAGACGCACAGAAGTTGAAATCCTCGTGAGAAACTGCATCTCCTGACTGAGGTCAACAAGAAAATGCCGTACCTACGGGCGACTGCCGCAATTCTGACGCCCATTATGGCCCTTGTGCCATCTGACTGTCCAGCGACTGACGGCCCGCAGGGCAAACCGAACATTCTGCTGATTATCGCGGATGAGATGGCTTCGCGAAATGTGAACCGTGATTTGTTCGAGGACGCGGAGACGAGCCGGTTCACCCAATGTCGAACTGATTTGAAAACTTGATGGACGCGGCGGTTCCCAGACAGGCTCCTAGAAATCAACCTTTCCCCGCAGTCCCAAGACCAGTGCGGTGTCCCGTTCGGAATTGGCTGGCTCGACGACCTGGAGGTCGGCGGTCAGGTGGAACCAAGGCGTAATCGCGGCGTTGTAGTACAACTCGACGCCTTGCACGTCATCCAGCGGTAGCAGCCGCGGAAACAGATTTTTCAGGTCAGCACTTACTCCGCTGTAGAAATAGCCCACGCCCATCGTGTCTTGCTCCCGGCAGGCCACGAGACCCTGGGCCTGTAGCGATACGTTGCAGATCCAGGCGTAGGGGGATGTTTTCGGGTCGGCAAGTCCCCATTGGCTGAGGATACCGATATTCCGCTTGTCACAACACGGATCAGCCCAAAGTCGCTGCTCCAGAATATACTGCAAGCTCCACGAGTCCGACTGTTCCCCAGGAACAATGCCGGCGCCAGGAATGAAGGACCATCCTGTTCGGTCTAGGCTGGTGAATTCCCCGCTGGCCCAGGTTCCCATAAAACCATGGGAACCGGGAAGGCCACGGAACTCGGTGAAGAACCGCCACAGTCCCGCGATATTGGCACCGTTGTCAAACAACTCGTCGAACCCGCTGGTGGTCGGCGTATTGTGACTGTCGTAGACCAGCAGTCCCCCTTGCACTCGGCCCTCATTCATTTTCAGCACACCGGCACCGAGAAACGACAACGGAACCGTGCGAGTAACGGTCAAGGGCAGGAAACTGGAGGCGTTCATGAATCCGTCCACGCCACGTCCCGTCTGCGGGTAGATCATGTGGAAGAGGTCCAGTGTGTTGAACTTTCCGACGGAAAGGATCCAATCCTGATCGGGAGTGAGCGGAAGGTTGACCAGCAAACCGGTGATGGCCGTCGTATCCTCAAGTCCGGGAAAGAGCAGGTTGGCATTGACCGGCGCCGCCCCGGCCGCGTCGAGAATCACGTCTTCGCCATAGCGGGTTTCGGCGTGCAGGACGACAAGACCCTTGGCGATCGTGAAGACGTAATCGAGCTTGCCGCCGTAAGCATCCTTCTGCTCTGTGCCGCCGCTGGCCACGTCCTGATAGAACTGCGTTAAATACAGATCCGCGACCACGCCACGTTCCGCGATCCCGGAACGAAGACCCCCTACGTCACCGGTCAAGTGGTCCCGATGCCAAAGGCATTCTGGCGATACTTCCTGGGCTGAGACTGCTTCGGAGAGAAGCACAGCCGTTAGGACGAAGCCGAGCGGTATCCGATGCATAACTGACTCCTCCGTGAGCCCACCGTGATCCAGTCGACGACCTAGGGGCCATCACCGCTTGCTATCGTCCAGAAGAAGATTTTGGCCGAAAGGATTACGCGTCGAATGGAAGCGATCGAGATCGTTGGCAGCGTGTCTCGTCGTCACAATCGGAAATACTGATACGACCTGCGGTTGCGCTCTCTGGCCCCAGTTGCCCCCCCTCCTGCTCGATCATCTCGATCGTCTGGCCAATCGCCGTTGGCTCGCTGATCTCGACAACCATGACGGCCGATGCGGGGCGAAACGCAGCCGGTTTGGTGGACGGCAACGAGATTTTCATGGTTTTGCGGAATTCCGATAGCCGGAGATCCACGCAGTTGGGATACTCGACGGCGTATGCATCTGTCACCTGGAAGCGACAAGCTGGGAGTCACGAAAATGCCGTACCTACGCTCGACTGCCGCAACGCTGACCACCATTCTGCTGTTAGGGCCATCTGTCTGTGTCGCGGCGGACAGCCCTTCGGCGGCGAGATCAGGACGCCCCATCTGGATGCCCTCGCCAAACGCGGGTTCCGGGCGGCCAATTTCTGTGTCGCCCCGACCTGTTCGCCGTCACGGGCGATGCTCCTGACCGGGACAGACAACCATCTTGCCGGTCTCGGCACGATGGCCGAATGGCTCGGACCCACGCAAAAGGGAGTGCCCGGCTACGAGGGTCAGCTGAACGCCCGTGTCACCACCTGCGCCACCTTGCTAAGCACCCGAGCAGGGTACTTTACGTTCATGGCTGGGAAGTGGCATCTGGGGGAAGATCAGAAAGCATGGCCGGCGTCGAAAGGGTTCGCCCGCGACTTTACGATGATCGATGGCGGGGGAAGCCATTGGGAGGACATGAAGACCTTGAGTCCGAAGCAACCCAAGGTGAACTTCTCTCGGAACGGGGAGAGACTCGATACGCTTCCGCCGGGTTACTTTTCATCGACGAACTTCACGGACTTCGCGATGCAGTGCATCGACGAAGCCCGCACCCAAGAAAAGCCGTTCTTTGCGTATGTGGCGTACCAGGCGCCCCATGGTCCGCTGGCGGCGCCGGACGCCTGGATCGACAAGTACCGCGGCGCTTACGACCAAGGGTACGAGGCGATCGGAGCGGAACGTCTCACACGGCAGAAGACACTCGGCATCGTGGCCAAGGAAACGGAGCGTGCCCCACGGTCTCCGGGCGTTCCTGCCTGGGATGAATTGACGAGGGAGGACAAGCAACGATCGGCGCGCAAGATGGAGATCTACGCGGCGATGGTGGAGCACATGGACGACCAAATCGGTCGACTGTTCGACCACCTCAAAAAGTCCGGTCAATACGACGAGACGCTGATCATCTTCATGTCGGACAACGGGGCGAACGGCGAAGACCATGCGGACTTGCTGCTACAACATGCTCCGCAGGTCAGGCCTTGGTTCGAGAAGACGTACGACAATCGCTTCGAAAACTGGGGACGCCGGGGTTCGTTTATTGACTACGGACCTGCCTGGGGACAGGTCAGCAACGTACCATTCCGCCTGTTCAAGGGCTTCGTGGCCGAGGGCGGCATCCGGGCGCCGCTGATCGTGAGCGGTCCGGGCGTCAAGCATGCGGGCACCATTAACCATTCGGCCCTGCACATTACGGATATCACGCCGACGCTGCTGGAGCTGGCTGGCGTTCAGCATCCCGCGCAGCAGGAAGGAAGCGAACTCGCGGCGCCGCAGGGCAAGTCGATGTGGCCGCTGCTCGCAGGACGGGAGAAGGCGATCCGCACGGATTCGGACTGGCTCGGCTGGGAGTTGTTCGGCAACCGGGCGATCCGGCAAGGCAACTGGAAGCTCCTGTACTTGTTGAAAGGAGCCGGGGGTGCCGGCGACTGGCAGTTTTTCAACCTGAAGGACGACCCCGCCGAGATGCACGATCTTTCCCCGCAGCATCCCGAGCGACTCGCCGCGATGCTCAAGCTCTGGGACGAATACCTGAGGGCCAACGGCGTGATCGTGTCCGATGCCGGCCCATTTGCCAAGCGCGAACCGTGATCCCGGCAGGAGACAATCCTCATGGAAATGAAACAAGTCAGCGACAACTGCTTTGCGGTCCTGATCGAGAAGAACCGCGTGTGTGACGCCAACTCCGGCCTCATCAACCTGGCCGGGGGTGTCGTGATCGACACGCAGTCGGACCTGGCCCATGCGCGGCAGATGATCGAGATGTTCAGCAAGGTCTGGCCCGCCATGCCGCGGCGCGTCATCAACACGCACGAAGATGCGGACCATGTCTGGGGCAATCAACTGTTCGAGGGCGCGGAGATCATCGCCCACCGGTCAGTACCCGAGCGGATGAAGCAGGTCGCCGAGCCAAAGGAGAGCCAGAAAATGCTCCACGGCGTCGGTCGCCTTCTCACGCGACTGGTCCTCAAGGCACTCCATCCCGGCATCGTGGCCGCAGGACAGCAGTTGCTGGAGGACTACAACTTCGATGGCATCGAACTGGTGCTGCCGACGACCTTGTTCGACACGCGGTACGAGCTGAACCTCGATGGCACGGAGGTCCACTTGATCTATGTCGGGCCGTGCCATCAGGTTGGGGACACGATCATCCACGTGCCCAAGGAGCGCGTGGTGTTCGCCGGCGATGTGCTGTTCCGGCAGTGTACGCCGATGGGCTGGACGGGATCGTACGAAAAGTGGTTCCAGTGCCTCGATCTGATCATTCAACTCGACCCGGAAGTGCTCGTCCCCGGCCACGGCCCGCTCTGCGGGATCGAAGGGGTGATGGAGATGAAGGCGTATCTCGAGTACGTCCGTGACGAATCGAAGAAATGCTTCGACGACGGGCTCCCTTCGCTGGAGGCCGCCAAGCGCATCGAGTTCGGCCCCTACGGCGAGTGGCGTGCCCCGGCGCGGCTGTACATGAACGTCGAACGAGCGTATCGCGAGTTCCGCAGCGAACCCCCGGACGCACCCTGGGACACGGCAGGGACGTTCGACGCCATCTACCAGGTGGCCAAGGCGAAAGGAATCGAAGTCGAATACTGATCCTCTGCGCTGTGGCCGGTCTCCGACCGAGCCACCCCGCGGACCGAAGGTCTCCCGCGAGTTCGGAGACCTTCGGTCCGCAGTTTCGGCGGGGTCAGAGATCCGCGCCGAGCGCGAGTTCGGAGACCTTCGGTCCGCAGTTTCGGCGGGGTCAGAGACCCGCGCCGAGCGCGAGTTCAGAAACAATCAAGGAGCACCAGAATGAAACTCATCCGCTTCGCCGTCGCCGACTCGCCGAACCCTCGTTTCGGCGTCGTCATCCGGGACCACGCCGTCCCGTCCGCCGTGCTGCAAAGCAAGGCGGGGAAGTCCTGCCCCTACCTGGCCGACAGCCGATCCTACCTGGCCAATCTTCCCGACAGCCAGCGTGCGGCCAACGAACTGCTCGCCTGGGGAGAACAGCACCTCGAAGAACTCGGTAATGGCGAACGCTTCCCTCTCCACGCCGTCCGCCTGCTGGAGCCGGTAGAGGTTGCCGCGCTGTTCGACTTCGGCCTGACCCCGCGGCATCTTAAGAACTCCGGCGAAACGATCGGGAAGTACGAGAAGGACAACCCGCAGACCGCGCCGTTGTTGCAGACGTTCGCCAAAGCCGTCATGGCCCCGAAAGCCAAGCCCCCCGCGGGTCAACCCGAGCCGCTGTCGTACTACAAGGGCAACAGGAACACCATCGTCGGCGACGGGGAGACAATTCCGTGGCCGGCCTACACGTCGCGGCTGGACGTCGAACCTGAACTGGCCGTCGTGTACGGGAACGAAAAGCAGCCAGTGGCGGGCTTCTGCATCTTCAACGACATCTCGGCCCGCGACGTGCAGGCCACGGAGTTCGTCGGCGGATTCTGCCTGACGAAGGACATGGCCAACGGCAACCAACTCGGGCCGTACCTGGTCACGCCCGACGAGGTTGGCGATCCGTACAACCTCAAAGTGACGGTCTTGGTGAATGGGCAAGTCAAGTACCAGGGATCAACGTCCGAGATCAGCCACAAGGCCGCAGACGTGTTCGCCTGGCTTGGGTTCATCGCTCCCCTCAAACCCGGCACCGTGGCGGGCTTCGGCACCATCCCCGACTGCACCGGCTGCGACCACGACGA
>CAYUFW010000136.1:0-20075 GCA_964443915.1 uncultured Pirellulaceae bacterium | reverse complement strand
CCTCCGTGCAAGCGTCTGTCTGCTGCCAAGTCGCTCTTGATTGCTTTCGGCAAAAATCGTACGCTTGCACCCCGTTTTGCGACCCTTCCGCAAGCGGGGCAGACCGCTTGCACTTTTCGTTCCTCCTGCACGGAAGCGGAGACTGATGATGAACCCGGCATCCTCCGACACGTTACGTCGCGGCGATATCCCTGCCTCGGTGCCTTTGTTGGACGTCAATCGCGGCAATCAGGCGCTGCGCAACGAGATTTTGGAGGCGATCGCCAGCGTCGTCGATTCGGGCCGTTTCTTGCACGGTCCGGACGTCGCGCGGCTGGAGGAATCCATGGCCGCCGTCTGCGAATCGCGCTACGCCGTCAGCTGTGCTTCGGGCAGCGACGCCCTGCTGCTGGCCTTGATGGCCTTCGAGGTCGGTCCCGGCGACGAAGTCATCGTACCCAGCTTCACGTTTTTCGCCACCGCCAGTTGCGTGTGGCGGTTGGGCGCGCGGATCGTGTTTGTAGACATCGATCCCGTGAGTTTCAACCTGGATCCGGCCAAGGTCGAGGAGGCGATCACGCCGGCCACGCGGGCCATCATCCCGGTTCATCTGTACGGCCAGTGTGCGGACATGGATCCCTTGCTCGAGCTGGCCCGGCACAACGACTTGAAAGTCATCGAAGACGCCGCTCAGGCGATCGGCGCGGAGTATCGCGGGCATCCGGCGGGCTCCATGGGCGACGTGGGCTGTATCAGCTTTTACCCGACCAAGAACCTCGGCGGCTACGGCGACGGCGGCATGCTGGTGACCAGCGACGAGCCGTTGGCCGGAAAACTGCGTCGGCTGGCGGCCCACGGCATGAAGACGCGCTACTACCACAGCCTGGTCGGCATCAACAGCCGGCTGGATTCGATCCAGGCCGCGGTGCTGAACGTGAAACTGGCCCAGCTCGGATGCTGGACGAACGACCGCCGCGCGAACGCCCAACGCTATCACGAACTGTTCTCCGAACGGCAGATGGACCAGCGGATCATCCTGCCCCGCGAGTTGCCCGACCGCTACCACGTCTGGAACCAGTACACGATCCGCGTACCGAACGGCCACCGGGACGAACTGCGGGCCAAGCTGACGGAACGCAAGGTCGGCTCGGAAATTTACTACCCCGTGCCGCTGCACCTGCAGGAGTGTTTCCGCACCCTCGGCTACCGCCGCGGCAGCCTGCCGGTGACCGAACGGATCTGCCAGGAAGCGCTGAGCCTGCCGATCTTCCCGGAACTGACCGCCGCCGAGCAAGACCGCGTGGTCGACGTCATGTACTCCGCACTGCCGATGGAACGGGCGGCCGCGTAGCGCACGCACAAGAGCAATTCCGCGATTCGGTCGTAGAGTGGATCTCGTGCCCACGAGATGCTGCCGAAACGGCGTCAGAGAGAGTGGTCCGATATGTCAGTCGACCCCCTCCAGGCCGTGCTGGAACCGCTCGATGGTTTCCAGCGGGTTGAGGTTGAAGACCGTCCGGCCTGCGGTGGTCCATTGGCGGCCGTCGAACAGGAACACGGCGGTGGCGGCGCGGGGGTTGTCGACGTTGGGGTTGTCCTCCAGGCCGCCGCCTTCGATGGCGCGGAAGTGGACGGTGACGCTGACGAACGCCCGCAACTGACCCGTGGCTGGGTCGGTGGCAAAGGCGGCTTCGTCCTCGAAGTGGCAATCCTCCCAGGCCAAACCGCGCGGCTTGCCGAGCCGCGAAGCCGACTGCAGGAATTGCAGTTCCAGCACCTCGCGCCGCAGGTGGAACAGTTGGCGCGCCCGCTCCAGTTGATACGCAGAGCGTCCGCGGCGCGACCGCAGCACCAACAGGGTCGCCAAGGAAACGAGAACGATCGTCACGCTGGCGATCGTCCACCAGAAGGCCGTCATGGGCGTCATCCCTCCTGATCTCGGGCCACTGGCTGGACACGGCCGTGAAAATACACGTCGTCGTCCAAGCGTTCGACGGTGGGCGTCTGCAGCCAGCGGGCTTGCGACATCCGTTCCATGCCCCGCCCACCCACGGCCGGGACCGCCGCTTGCCCGCCCGCGAGTCTGGGGGCGATGAACACGTGGACTTCGTCGATCTCGCCGGCATCGAACAGGCTGCCCAGCAGGCGACCGCCGCCTTCCACCAACACGTTCGTCATCCGCCGCCGCCCCAGTTCGTCCAACAGCAGCAGCAAGCGTTCTGCCGGATCGTCCGCCGCGCCCCTCCAGATTTCACAGCCGGCATCCGTCAGACGGCGGCAATCCGCGGCGGCCGCCGCCGGCCCCACGGCGAGGAGCACGGGGACTTCGCGGGCCGTCCGCACGAGTTGGCTGCTTGGCGCCAGGCGAGCCTGGCTGTCGACGACGATCCGCGTGGCGACGCGCGGTCCGGGCGGCCGCGCCGTCAGCCGCGGGTCGTCCACTTCCGCCGTCCGCCGTCCGACCAAAATCGCATCGACTCGCCCCCGCAACTGATGGACGCGACGGCGCGAGGCTTCGCCGGAGATCCATTGGCTGCTGCCGCTGCGGGTCGCGAGCTTGCCATCCAGCGTCATGGCCCACTTGGCCAGGATCCACGGCCGCCCGGTGCGGATCAGCTTCAGGTAGGGGGCGTTCAGTTGCCGCGCTTCCTGTTCCAGCAACCCCAGTTCCACTTGGACGCCGGCTTGCCGCAGTTCCTCCATGCCGCGTCCGGCCACTTGGGGAAACGGATCCTGTTGCGCTATGACGACTCGGCGCACGGCGGCCCGGATCAAGGCCGCCGTGCAGGGCGGCGTCTTGCCGTGATGGCAGCACGGTTCGAGCGTCACGTACAGCGTCGCGCCGGTGGCGTCGGAGCCCGCCGCGGCGAGGGCCTCGATCTCGGCGTGGGGGCCGCCGAACCGCGTGTGCCAGCCTTCGCCGACGATCCGCTCGCCCTGCGCGATCACACAGCCGACCAGCGGATTCGGCTCGACGGCGCCTTGACCGCGGCGGGCCAATTCCAAGGCCCGGGCCATACAGCAGCGATCCCAATCGACGGTGGACATGGGGGCGTCCGAACGGGGTTCTGCACCTGCGAACGATTAGTCCATGCCGGGAACCCAGATACTCGGTTTGGTCTGTCCCGCGGCGGGCGCGGCCGGCTGGTCGGGCGTCCAGAGGCCTGGCCCCGCCGGGGCAGCGGCGCTGGCTGCCGCGGCCGGCAGTCCGACCTCGTCCGGCCGCATCGTCGGCCTGCCGTCCGGCGCGATCGCCCCGAGCTGCCTGAGCCAGGCGTACAAGGCTTCGGCCACGCCGGGTTCGCGGGCGTGCTGCGTCTGCAGCCGCATGAAGATCAGCTGACACTCTTGAGGTTCGTTGCGCAGGCGGCGCAGTTCGAGTTCCTGCAAGAGATACCGGGCGGGCGATTGCTTGGCCTCGACCGCCGCTTGTTGGGCCCGCTGGATCCACTCCAGGGCGTCGTCGGCGTTGCGGGCGAAGGCGTACAGCGAGTGGCAGACCTCGGCCTGGCTCAGCACGGACTTCAAGCTGGGCCGCCGAAGGATCTCGGTGGCCGTCCGCCGCACGGCACGCGTCGCGCGATACACCATCGCCAGCATGTACACGCTGGCCAACTGCTCGTCGTCCAGTTTCTCGGCCGGCAGCAAGTGGATGCGCGGCAGCCTGAGGCGGTAGGATTCCAGGACGGCCGGATCGAGATCCTGCCGCAGGGGCAAACCGAGCTTGGCGCGGAGTTCGTTGAAGTCGAAGTCCATGTTGTTCTGCTCGGCCCCCAGTTCCAGCAGCAGGATCGCGGCCAGCACGCGGACGCGGTACTGGGGATCGGCGGCGACTTCCGAGGGGCGTTTCCCGTCCAATTCGGGCAGCGGCGTGTCCGCCCACACGTTCAAATGGATGTCGCGGCGTTTCTGCTCGATCAACGTGTTCCGCTGGGCGGGGCTGACGTCGTTGGGAACTCGCCACCGCCAGGTCAGCGCGGCGGACGAGGCGGGCACTTCGCCGACCTGCTCCTCGTTGCGCAACTCGCCGCCGAATTCCGCCAGCAACTGACGCACGCATTCCATCTTGGCTTCGATGTCGGGCGTCTTGGTCGTGGTGAATTCCAGCCGGGCCTCGCGGTCCGTCTCGCGCCCGAACAGGTACATCTCGCCCAGGATGGCGGGCACCTGGTCGAACGTCAGGCCCTCGCCGCTGTGCGGCAGCGCCCGGTCCAACAGCCAGAAGGCCGCCTTGGGCGGCGGCGATTCATCGCTGCCCAGCGAGGACAGATCGCCAGGGATGCGGTCGACGTGCCTCTGGGACAGCAGCCGTTCCAGCACGCGGTCGGTATCGAGGACGGCGTAGGTCTGGGTGACTTCCGGGAGCATCGGGTGTGCTTCGGCCGACAGCAGTTGGGCCAGCGCTTCGGCCTCGACCGCGTCGTCCACGTCCACGTCGGCCAGCGCCGCGTAGCGGTGCCAAGCGTCGGCGGCCACGGCCGGCTGGGCGAGACAACCGGCCAGGATGGCGATGTTGCGCCACACGATCGGCTCGTTGGGCAGTTCCTCGCCCAGGGCTTGAAACCGCTGCAGCGTCTCGGACCACGCGCCGCGCTCGGCCAAATCCCAAGCCGCTTCGCAGGCGTCTCGCCAAAGGCCCTCGGACGGCGGGGGGCTCAGGTTCCAGTCTTGCTTGAGCAACAGGGGGACGTTAGGCGCGCCGTTCAGACGCATGAGCAACTCGCGGGGGCCCGTATCCTCTTCGGGGGCCATGTCCATCATGCGGCCCAAGTGAGCACGTGCGGCAATCACGTCGCCGGTCTGCACCAACAACTGCGCGACGGCGCCGAGCGCTTCGTAGACGATTTCGTGGACCTCGGACGGAGAATCCGCCAGGGCCCGCTGCAGGCGGGCTACCGCGGTGTCGCGATCGGCGTGCGCGGCGGCCGCGATCGCGGACAGTCCGCAGGCCACCGGATTGTCCGGATGGGCCTGGACGAACTCCTCCGCCGTCTTGGTCACGCCCTCGAAATCCTGCATCTGCAGTTGAACCGTGCCTTTGAGCGCCAGCAGGCAGGCCCGGCTGCCCTTCGACTCCAACTGGCGATTCAGCAGGCTCAAGGCTGCCGCCCGCTGCCCGCCTTTCAGCGCGTCGACGATTTTGTTCAAATCGCCCAACATATCCTTGGCGCAGGGGCAGTGCTTGATTTTCTTGGGCATCCCGCCCAGGCAGGATTGATAAACGTCCAAAGCCATAATTCGGCCTCGCTTTCGCTTCGGTTGCGGTGGCACTCGGGCCAGCGTAGGAAGCGTCGTCGCGACGCAACCGACGGCGGCCGGTCAAAGGGTGCGTAGTGTATCAGATTCCCGCGGCCTAGGCGAGCGGTGGGCGGCGGCAGTGCCCCCTGTCCGTTTCGGGGCGCGAGCCCGGGACGACGCGGAGAACCGTTCGTGACGGTGTTTTCACAGGCGCAGACGCAGCGGGCCGCGTGTGGCACACTGGTGTCGTTTAGCTTCTCAGCACGCCGCACGGCGGCAAAGGGCACTCGTCGTGGCGAGCCACACCACCTCAGTTGAACGCAAGGCGGCGGGCGCGTATTTCACGCCGCCGTCCATCGTCCGCTACATCCTCCGCCACACGCTCGGCCCCTTGCTCGACGTGGACCGCGGCGACCGCCCCTTGCGCGTGCTCGAACCGGCCTGCGGCGAGGGCGGTTTCCTGGCGGAGGCCGGCCGCAGCCTGCTCGAACACGGCCTGCAACGAGCGGTTCGAGACATCGCCGCAGGCGGAGATGAGGCCCGCTCCCGATGCGTTCAAGACACAGCAGGACGCTGGCATTTGACCTGCGCCGAACGTTGCCGAATCGTGGCGTCCAGCTGTTTCGGATTGGATATCGATCGGGCCCTCGTGGCGGCGACGCGGCGCGAATTGGCGGCGCTGGCGGCCGCAGACGAGCCGTCGCTGGCTCGTTCGCTGCAGCGGGCCTTGCAGGCGAACATCCGCTGTGGGGACGCCCTGCTGGGACCGGATTTCGAGTCGCCTCGGGACGCGGACCGGCTAGCCGCGCCCGTGGACTGGCAACGCGACTTTGGCTGCGTCTGGCGGGAGCCGGAGGACGGCTTTGATGCCGTCATCGGCAATCCGCCCTACGTCAACATCCGCTGGCTGACGCGCACGCGCGGGGCGGCGGTCAAGGAGTATCTGCGGGCGCACTATGCGTGCGCCCGCGGAGCGTACGATCTGTACGCCCTGTTCCTGGAACTCGCCTTCCGCGTGCTGCGGCCCGGCGGCCTGTGCGGCATGATCGTTCCCAACAAGTTGGCGGGACTGGCCTACGCCGCTCCTTGCCGAACGCTGCTGCAGGAGCGAACGGCCATTCAGCGCATCGCAGACCTGTCCCAGTGGCGCGTCTTTCCCGATGCCGGCGTGTACCCCTATGTAATCATCTGGCAGAAGCGGACGCCCGCGTCGGGACACCGAATCGAAGTCGTGGAAGCCGCGTCCGAGGCGGAATTGCAGGCGGATCGGGTCGCGAGGACGGTGCTCCAGGCGGGGCTTTCGGCGGCCGCCGGGTTCTGTCTGCATGGCGGCCTGGACGTGGAAAGCCGCGTCGCCACGCAGCCCCTCGGAACGCTGGCGGATCTGCACAGCGGCACCACGGGGTTCCGCGCTGCGGCGATGGCCGGGGCGTTGAGCGAAGGGCCGCCGGTCCCTTCCCGCGTCGGATTTCCCTTCATCGTCAGCGGCAACCTCGATCGCTATCGCATCCGCTGGGGGCAAGCCAGGTTCATGAAGCGTCATTTCGTGCGGCCCGTGCTGCCCGCCGAGTCGGAGCAACTGACGGATGCGAAGCGGCGGTTGTTCCAAGGCCCCAAGATCGTCATCGCCGGGATGACGCGCCGGCTCGAAGCCGCCTGGGATCCCGGCGGCTTGGCTTTGGGAGTTCAGGTGTACGCGGCAGCGAACTTGCGGGAGGACCGCCGCTACCTCTTGGGACTATTGAATTCCAAGTTGTTCTCGTTTCTGTTTCGCATGCGATTTCGAGCCAAGCAGCTTTCCGGCGGCTTTCTGGCCATCAACAAAATGCAGCTTCATCAACTTCCGATCCGGATCGTCGCAGCCGGCGATCCGACGGCGGCACGGCTCCGACAGCAGTTGATTCGATGCGTGGAATTCCTGGAGCAACGGCTCGACCAGGAGGACGGCTCGGCTGAGTCCGGCGAGGATCGATCGCCGCGAATCCAAGTCCTCGATCGCGAGATCGACCAATGCGTCTACCGGCTCTACGAACTGACCGGCGCCGAGATCGCCCTGGTGGAAGCCGATCTTCCGCCGCCGCAGTAACGCGTGCTCCTGGACTGGCGATTGCCGGCGCCGCGGTCCGCCGATGGTTTTTCTCAGACTTTCCTGAGGGCACCGGGAGCGTGCCGATCCGACTGCTTTGCTTCTAAACAACTTCGAGGCAACGGGTTACGAATCCCGCTGAGGAACCCGTCCGTGCCGAAGGGTGCTTGCAATTCCGCCGTGGGAACTTATCTTGGAGGGTCGTTAGCACGCCAGAAGGGTTCCCATTCAAGGTGCGCGCGTACTCGGCGGATGAGCGAAATCCTGTTTTACTACCAGAAGGTGAACCCTACCACGTGGGTTTACCTCTCGTCGCTCTTGATGATCGGCCTGTACTTCAAGTTCGGCCGATTCTGGAGCGTACGCAATCTGGATTTGGTCTTGCTCATTCTCTTGGCGCCGGGGCTGCTGATCGCCCAGTACGGCGGTGAGGTGCGAGTCAGCGCCACACGTCTGGCCGCGTTGGAGGCAGAGCGCGCCGAGGCGGCGCCGGAGCAACCGCCCGCGGAATCCGAACTGCTGGCGGCCGAGTCCGAACCGCTGATGGCCCCCAGCGAGCCGCAGGCGACGCCCGCGATGCCGGAAGAGTCGCCCTCGGGATTGGCTCCGCCGGCCGCTCCTGCCGCCACGCTTGCCAAGGAAGAGGCCGCCCAGGCACAACCGTTGAAGGAATTGCCCAAGCCAGCCGAGACTCTCTTGGAGAGCATCCGGATCGAGCGGTTGGGGTTCTTGTGGCTGTACGCGATTAGCGCCGTCTGGCTCGTCCGCCTCTTGTTGGATCCCACGATGGTTCGCAGGCCGTTGCTGGAACCGAATCTGACGACCGGCGGGCTGGTCTTCCTGGGCGTTTCGCTGTTTGTCTTCTTGATGGCCAACGTCTGGGCCAGCCAACGATTCGAGGCCGGGCCGAAGAAGCCGACGGTGCCGGCGGTATCGGCGCACGCGACGGGAAGGCCGGACGGGCAGGTTGTCGGTCGACAAGAGGTGTTCCGCCGCGGGCCGGGTTACGCGTTGTTGAACCTGGTGCCCAGCATTCCCACGATGCCGCTGGTCCCCGAGGGCGTGTCGCTGACTTCCCAGCAGCGAACCTACGCTATCATCGCCAAGGTGATCGCCGTGCTGTGCCATCTGGCGGTGGTGCTGGGCATCCTCGCGATCGGCTACTGGCATTTCGGCAACACGAAGACAGGCGCCGGTGTAGCTGCGCTGTACCTGATGTTACCCTACACGGCTCAGATGACGGGCTACATCGACCACGTGATCCCGGCGGCGTTGCTGGTCTGGGCCATTCTCTGTTACCGTCGGCCGCTGACTTCGGGGATGCTGCTCGGCTTGGCCACCGGCCTGGTCTATTATCCGCTGTTCTTGTTGCCCCTGTGGGTCAGCTTTTATTGGCGGCGAGGGTTGATGCGATTTGCGATTGGAGTGGGGGTGACTCTGCTGGGCATGGCCGTCGCGTTGGCCTTCATTCCGCACGCCTCTTACTGGGAGAATCTGCAGCAGATGTTTGGGCTCTGGCCGCCGCAGATGGAAGGTTTGCAGG
This sequence comes from uncultured Pirellulaceae bacterium, assembly GCA_964443915.1. Taxonomy (GTDB): domain Bacteria; phylum Planctomycetota; class Planctomycetia; order Pirellulales; family Pirellulaceae; genus Anammoximicrobium. The sequence goes on along the minus strand of CAYUFW010000136.1, from coordinate 11,229 downwards.
GCATCTGGGGGCTGGGCTGGAACCCGGTGTACCGCATTCCGGTCCTGGCCGCCTTCTTCGCTCTCAGTTGGACGTTGGCGATCTGGCCTCCCCAGAAGAACCTCGGCACCCTGCTCAGTTGTTCGGCGGCCGTGATGGTCGCCACGCAATTCTGGCACGGCTACGGGGGCGGGCTGTACATGGGCTGGTACCTGCCCCTCACGTTGTTGACCGTGTTCCGCCCCAACCTGGAAGACCGCGTCGCGCTGGCCGTGTTGGGCGAGGGCTGGAGCCGCCGGCGCACGCCGAACGTCATCAACGGATTCAAAGCAGCCTGAGGACGGACTGCCCAAAGAAGAAGCCCGGCTTTTTCGGAAAAGCCGGGCTTTTGGACCGACTCAGCGGGCGGCCGGCGACGGCCGGTGGCTTACTTCTGTGAGCTGTCGTAGCCCGTCTGCAGGAACTCCTCTTCCTCTTGGATGATGATCCGCGGCGTGACCATCATCATCAGGCTTTGGGCGTCGCGGCCGATGCCCACGTTCCGGAACAGACGGTTGACGTAAGGAATCTTGCTCAGCATGGGCACGCCGCGTTCGTTGCGGCCTTCGCTCATCCGCTTGATGCCGCCCAGCAGCACCGTGCCGCCGTCCGGCACGCTGACGGTGGTGGAGACGGTCGTGTAGTTGAACGTCGGCAGCTGGACCGTGGTGCCCTCGACCGTGCGCTGCTGGTTGTTCGTCACGTTTTCGGACTCGTTGGTCGGATCCGCGATGGTCGTCCCGGAATCCGATGTCACCCGGCCGGTGAAGGTAAACGTGTCGACGTCGCCGATCGTGCTGAAGAAGGGCACCAGGGACAGCCGCACGAACCGCCGGTCGGGCGAGACCACGGCCTGGACACTGAGCGACGTGCCTTCGTTCAAGACCACGACCACCGGCTGGTGCGCGGCGGCGAAGTCGCCGACCACGGGGATCACGCTGGTCACGAACGGCCGCTGGGAATTGTCCATCACCAAGCCCATCTGGCCGTTGAACAGCGTCACCTTGGGCGCCTGCAGCACGTGCGTGCGGTCGTCCCCTTGCGCGGCTTGGAGCAGGAAGAACACCTCGATGTCGCTGAGGATGGCGAACCCGAAGTTGGCTGCCGTGGCGGCGTCAAATCCGCCGAACTGCGGCACCGTCGAACTGAACATGTCCTGGGTGAAAGCGTAGTCATAGTCGGCGGTCGGAACTCCGGTGGTATCCAAGCCGAACGCCATGCTGGGGCCGGTGTCGTCCGGAAGAATCGCGTTCTGGCCGGCGATCTGACTGGTGTTGTCGTCGATCTCGAAATCGAAGTCGATCCCGATTCGCTCGTAGAAGGAATCGTTCAGGGTGATGAAGCGGACTTCGATGGTGACCTGCAAATCCTGGAGGCGGCGGAGTTGATCCAACAAGTCGGCGATCTGCTCGTGGACTTCCTGCGTCTGGCTGACCACCAAGCTGAGGTTGGTCGGAAAGCCTTCGATCGAGCCCGGACCACCCACCGCGTCCCAGCTCGTCGGGGCGATGGTGGTGGTGATCAGGTCGATCAAGGTGTCGAAATCCGCCATGCTGGCGCCGCCCATGCCGCCTTGGGCGTAGCCCAGCGGCTGCGGCGAGCGCGACGTCGCGCCCGGCAACATGCCGGACGAACTCATCTGCGCCAAGACGGAAGCGTTGGCCGCGGCCTGCGGATTGGTGTCGTTGGCCGACAACGTCAAGGGGACGGTTTGTTGCAGTCCCATCGTCCGTGTCAGGCCGGTGGCGCTCATCGCTTCCTTGAGCGCCCCGGGCAGGCCGATGTTGTAGCTGGGAATGAAGTTCGGAATCGGGATGACCAGGTCCGCGACGTTGTACACGCGCGGATAGACGTTGGCGTCACGCGTCTGTTCGCTGGTCACGCGCAAGACCTCGTTCTGGATCACGAAGCTCAGGTGCAGCGGCTCCAGAATCAGGTTGAAAGCGCTCCGCAGCGAGATCGGCTGCGTCAGATTGATGCTGACCGCTTCGTCGGTGGTGATGCCCTCGGCGTGCAGGCCCTGCGGGTCCAAGAACACGTTGACCCCGGCCATCCGGCCCAGCGTTTCCATGACCTCCGACAGCGGACGGTTCTCGAACTTGACATCCACCTCGGTTTTGAGGGCTTTCTGGATTTCCATTTCGGCGGGCGTCAGACGCGACCGCTGCTCGCGGAGCCAATCGCCGCGCGTGCGGGACAACTGGTTCCAGTCCTTGGCGTCCCCGAACACCAGGGGATGGCCGTCGTCGAAGGGAACGCCCGACCTCTCGACGGAGGCCATGGCGTTGTAGAAGCCGCGTTCCTTGTCGTCCTGGATGGCATTCTGTTCCTGGACCCGCCAGGCGAACTTGCTCGTCAGCAGCATGCTGCGGACGACTTCGGACTCGGGCTCCAATTCATGCGCCTGTTTGGCGATGACTTCGGCTTCCGAGAACCGCTGTTCGTCGATCAAGTTGTTGAACTGCTCGACCAGTTCGGCCAGCTTGTTCTGCGTGTCGAGCTTGTTCTGTTGCGAGCGGTTGATCTCCTCGTTGGCAGACTGGTTGCGTTCCCTGAGTTCGATGTCCGCCAGGTTCAACTCGATGTAGCCCTCCGTTTCGCGGATGCTGCGGTCGACCAGATTCAGCATCTGCCGGCGCAGCGTCGGGTCCAGCGTGTCCTGCTCGACCTGCTCGCGGAGCCGCTGGAGCCGGACCAAAGAGCCGCGGGGGTCGGTCTGCCGCATTTTCTCCGCCGCGCTCTGCTCGCGGGTGATCTCGCGGAACAGTTTGTCGCGCAACAGCCGCTGTTCGGCGTCGACCTCTTCGAGTGCCGAACCGGGGGGGCCCGCCGCGGGGCCGGCCGAGGCGGCGACGCGGAGCAGCGTGAGTTTGTCGCGGAGCGACTGGCGGCTCGCCGGGTCCAGTTCCGCCTCGTATTTCCAGGCTTCGGAGAAGAGTTGCAGCGCGGCGGCCCGATCCTGCCGTTCCAGGGCCAACAAGCCCTGCCGATACAGTTCCGGACCTCGGCCGGGCACCAGCGGCTTCGCCGCGTCGGCTGGTGCCCCCAGGGCTTGCGCCGGCTGGGTCTGCGAGCGGTCCCGCACCGGATCGTACAATCCTTGCCGGACCGGATACGGATCGCGCGCGGCCGTGCCGGGATCGTAGGCCGGGACGACGCCGGCGGGAGCCGCCGCAGCGGCCGGCGCTCGCCGGGCGAGTACGCTCTGAATCTCCATTAGCAGATGTTCCGCCGTGGCTCGTTGGGACCATACGCTTCGTCCGGAACCCGCAGCGCTCGGGCGCGTTCGGCCAACTGCAAGGCCCCCGGGGCGTCGCCACGGTCCAAGGCGGATCGGGCCAGCGCCAGCAGGCGCAAGGCCTCCTGGTGCGCGGCCAGACCGGCGGCCGGAAGCGTGGGCAGCCGCCGGGGTTCGCCGGACGGCGCGTGGGCCGCTTGCGGCTCGTAAGACGTGGGCATCAGACCGCCGGCGCGGAGCGGTTCGGGCATGGCCGCGACGTCCTGGGGACGCTCGACCAGGGAGTTCCGGAAGGCACTGGAGTTCAAGTCGGCTGGCGTGGCCGCTGCAGGCACCGGCAAGGACGCCTGTCGTTCGGGTGCAAAGTCGTCGGGGTGCGGCGTCGCCAGCCCGAGCGGCGCGGGGTTCGCAGCGACCAGCCGCTCCGGCGCGACGCCGGCGCGTCGCAACTCGTCTGCCAAGGCGGCCGGCGAGTATTCACCCGGTGCGAAGGAAGCATTCAGGCCAATTGCCTTTTGGCACCAGGCGGTGGCGCCCGCCAGGTCGCCCTGTTGGAGCGCCAGCCGGCCTTTTTCCGCAAAGCTCTTGGCCTTGGCTTTGGCGTCGTCCGTCAAAGTGTCCAGCGCTTGGGCGCCGTTGCCGGAGGGAACCGTGGCGGCCGGCGGCGGAGTCGGGTTCGCCAAGCCGCGTCCGTTGAGCGTGGGCGCGAAGCGTTCGCTGGGCCGGTTGCGGTCGTCCTGCGACCGGGCCGCCTGCAGGTCCCGCAGCGCCCGCCGCACCTTGGCGGGAGTGTCCTGGAACCGCTCGTACAGCGGGTCGTACTGCACGGGCAGCCGCTCCGCTTTCGAGAGCAGCCGGTCGGCCGCCTCCAAATCCCCTCGGCTCATCGCTTGCCGCGCCTCCTGCAGCAGCCGTTCCACCTCTTGCCGGTCGCCGGCCGGCGCCGCCGGACTTGCCTGCGCGAGGACCGACTCGGCGGCGGCCAAAGCTCCCGTCACCGGTGGAGGGGCCGCCCCACACGGAATTGCCGTGAGGACGAGCCATGCGGTCAAGCAGCCAACGATGCAGCACGCAGTCGCTTTCAAGTTGCTTCTCCTTAACTACGACAAGCGCACGAACCAAGCTCTCTCGCCAGCGCGATCGTACGCGACCTCGTTCCGGCCCAGTCGCCCCGCGGGCGTCCGTCCCGGAATGCCACGTGAGAATTCACGTCAAGATGAGACAGTACGAAGGCGGCTCCCGCGCACGGGCGACAAATCACCGCACGCGGGTGGTCGTACCCTTCGCCGGGCATCTTGGTTATCGACGCGAGGGGCTTAATTACTGATCGCCGAAAAACGGGTCAAGAGCAATCGTTCGAGTTCGGTGAAAATTCTGCCCCAAGGAGTTCGAAGCAGACGCCCCAGCGGTACGCCAGCAAAATCGGGACAGTCTGTCCGACATACGCGACGCGATCAGCGCGTACCGGCTGCTAGCGATCCGCCGTCCCTCTGGCGGGACCGACGACGTCAGCCGCCACTGGTCCCCAGCGGGCAGAGGCTGCAGGATCCGCTGCCGTTCTGGCGGCCGTTGGCCGAGCAAGCCGCGGCGCGGGCGTTTTCAGGCTGCAACCTAAACTGATATTGACCCGCCCAGGCAACATGCGTCATAACACCCCGCTTGGCGGACGAAGAAATCGCCGAATGGATTCGATCGAAGTGTATCAAGCTCACTGCTTGCGAGGGGATCATGGAAGATCTCAACGTACTCTGCCTCAAGTCGGAGGAACCGATGCTGGGCGGGTTGCGGCAGCCGGTCCGGCTCCGCGATGCCTCGGCAGCGGCCAGTCCGCATGGGATGAGGTGCGTTGAAGAGAAGTTGACCAATGGGAACGTTCGCTTCCTCGCCCGCCCGCAACTGAACATCGATCGCGAGGTGTGCCGCCTGGTCGCCTCGCCGCACGGATTCCCATTGGTCTCACACGTGTTCAAGGACGAGCGGAGGCGTTTCGTCGCCGCCATTGACAAGACAACGAGTGACGGAAAAGGAATCCTGATCAAGGCGTTTCCTCTCCGCACGCTGTTGGCGCAACTCCGCTGGCGGCGCTACGGCTTCCGCGAGTTCTCTCATCATCGCGAAGCGGTCTGCCGCGGGATTCCTGCGGTCGGATTGTACGCCTATTTTCAGGTCACCAACCGCTTCGGCCTGACGGAAAGCTGCGGCGTGTTGGTGGAACACTTGGCCCAGTACACAACGCTCCGCGAAACGCTGCGACGGGAAACCACCGCTCGCTGGCAGGCCCTGGCAGACGTGGCCGGACTGCTGCAGGTCTGCTACGCCAAGGGCGTCAACCACATCGATATTTCCGTCGACAACATCCTGACCGGCGCCGGCGGCCTCAAACTGATCGATTGGCAGTACGCCGGCTTTTTCGAGTCCCCACGAGACTCCCAAGCCGTGATGCAGACGGCGTACTTCCTGCAGACCTCGCCGTTTGCCACGGACTCGCGCGAGGGCGTTTTCTTCAAAGACGAAGTCTACGCCCGCGTCCGTCCCGACGTCAGCCGGGACCGATTTGCATCCTTGGTTGACCAGTTGGCAAGCGGCGCCCGAGTGCCCGTGCGAAAGCGGACCAACCTGAACCTGAGACTCCTCAAGGCGTTGGACCGGCCGTGATCATCGACTTGCTCGTCAACAAGGTCCGTTTCTGGCGGGCGCGATCTCGCCACAAGACGCTGCGCCTGAAGATGGCCAAGATGCCGGAATTCCTGGCCGCGTTGAACCAGGATATTCCTTACGTGATCCTGCGCTGGCACGACCGCGTTCCGCTCACCGAGCGTTCCTGCCGGCAGGCTGAAGACGACGTGGATTTCCTGATCGACGACCGTTTTCAGGATCGGCTGGTGTCCATCGCCAGCCGCTTCCGAGGGCGCGTCAAATGTGACTTCTACGGCGTCGGCGCGCAACGCGGCTTCGCCTACAACCGCTTGCCGTACTTCCCGCCCGCCCTGGCGTCGCAGGTCCTGCGCGACCGGGTCTTCTCCGCGCGGCACGGCTTCTATGTTCCCGAGGCGAGGCATCATCTGCTGACCTTCGTGTACCATTTGGTCTATCACAAGGGGACGCAATCCGGCATCCCCATATGCACATCGGACGTCGCACCGCCCGTCGCGAGCCGGCCGAACGCTTACTGGGAGGAAGCGCAGCGGATCGCTCGGGAATACGATGCGGATTTGACGCTTCCCTACGGGCTGGAGGGCTTGTACGAGTACTTGGTCCACGCCCAATGGCAAATGCCGCTCGATTTGCTCATCCGCTGGAAAGTCAAAGACGAATGGCATCAGCATCTGATCCGGCGGGAATTGGCCGGACTGAGCGAATGGGCCAAGCGACTGCCCGAACTCGTGGTCTTTGTGATCCGTGGCGATGCGGCCCAGGAAGCCGTCCTGGGCGCGATCCTGGATGCGATCCAGAAGGAATACGTTTGTCTCGAATCGCTTGCCTTGACCGAGCACCAAATCGCTTCGCTGACGAGGCACGCGCGCGGTGGAAATTGGGTCGAAGGCAAGCAAAACACGCCTATTCTCCCGCACTCGGTCGCCTTGTGCGTTCCTCGGCCCGGCGACGACGGAGGCAATTGCCGGCATGTCGAAAGAGTCGCTCTGGCCAAGCAGCGCATCCGTCACACCATCAACCGGCAGTTCCGCCAGGATGCGAAACTGCGGGTGGTTCACAGCACGGATGACGCGCTGGAAGCCCAGTACTACCTGCCCATCGCAGTGCAGGAGGATCGAGCTCTCCATGAAAAGGCACCCTGTGTTGGTCGGCGGTTTCGCGCTGGCCGCGAACAAGATCACACGAGAATCCGGCGAGCCCGCGGACGTCAGAACGGCTCCGCCCAGGCGGTGGTCAACCGCACGGCAGCGGAACGTGGCGTGACAGCACTTTTCGGCCGCTCCACCCCGCCAACAGATACCGAGGTCCCGAAGCATGACGACACTGACCGAAGACGTCCGACCTGTGCGGATCGGCTGCCATTCGTGCGAGGGTCCGACCATCGCCGCCTTGGCTGCGCATCGCGCGGACGCCGTCCCTCTCAATCCGGAAGTCGTGCTCGCGAACATGCACGGCAGCTTTACGGGCGTTTCGGCCACGATCGCCAATCTGGCGGAACACCACGCCCGGCGGTTCGACACGGCCATTTTCGGACAGGAGCTTCCGACCAGCGTGAGGCGTTTCGGCTGCTGGAAAATGGCCCGCCTGCTTTGGCGGCGCCCGGCCGGCCGCGACGTGCGGATCTGGCACGCTCGCCGCAATCCGGAGATGTGGCTGGGCCTGTTTCTCAAGTACGTGCTGCGGTCGCCCTTGAAGTTGGTCTTCACCACGGTGGCGCTGCGCCGTCATTCTCCCATTCCGCGGGCCCTGATCTCGGCGATGGACGCCATCATTGCCACGACGCCGGAAGCGGCTTCGTTTGTCCCGCGGTGCGACGCCATCGTGCCACACGGCGTGGATACGAGCTTCTTTGTTCCGCCCGAGGACAAGCGGCGGGCGTGGCAAGAGACGGGCCTGCCCGGCCGTTATGGAATCGGCACGTTTGGGCGGGTGCGTCCGGAAAAGGGCACGGATCGGTTCGTCGAAGCCGTGTGCCGCGTCCTCCCCAAGTACCCCGAATTCACGGCCGTCATCGCGGGCCGATGGAAAGGCTCGGACCGGCCGTTTCAGGAAGCCCTGGTGCGAAGGATCGCCTCTGCCGGCCTGTCCGATCGGGTGATCTGGTTAGGCGAAGTGCCCGCCCACGAGCGGCACCTTTGGTTTCAGCGCGTCAGCCTGTGCGTGGCCGCGCCTCGTTACGAGGGCTACGGCCTGACTCCTTTGGAAGCCATGTCGTGCGGAGCTGCCGCGGTGGCGACGCGGACCGGCATCTTTCCGACGTTGATCGAAGACGGCCGGACCGGCTACGTCGTGGATGTCGGCGACGTCGAGGCACTCGCGGATCGGATCGAACGCTGCATCCGTGATCCGCAAGCACTACTGGAAATGGGCCGGCGCGGCAGGCAACACGTCGTCGCCAACTACGACATCGGCGGGGAAGCCGCCGGGATTGAACGTGTCTACGCGAAGATCTTCGACGGCGAGTTATGACGCCGAAAACCGTTTCTTAAGAAGTGAACGGGGCAAAAGATGACAATCACCAAGAAGTATTTCGGAAAAACCGCGATGGAATACGATGCAAAGCGTCGTCATTCCCGCACGTGGCTCACGGAGACCAGCGCGTTAGAGGATTTCTATCGCACCGCCGCACAAAGCGGGCCGATCCGCACCGTCCTGGACATCCCCTGTGGAACGGGACGCTGGATCCCGTTCTTCCAAGACCGGAACATCGACTACACCGGCGTGGACGTCTCCAAGGACATGATCGCCGTCGCCGCACGGTCCGTTCGGGAGAGCGACGTCCGGAACGTCCGGATCTTGGAGCAGGACTGTTTCCAGTACCTGCCGGCGAGGCAAGACGAGTTCGATCTGGTGGTCTCCACCCGGTTCCTGGGCTGGTGGCACACGGACACGGCAATGTCGCTGATTGAGTCCCTGTGCGCGGCCTCGAAAAAATTCGTGATCATCCACCTGCGGGTCCACGACAACCGCTTCCAAGTGGCCTTCCGACGCCTCGTGAAGTGGCCCAAGTTCGTCGCCCGCTACTTGGCCGCTGTGTTCCGCAGTTGGAAAGCAGGCGGCTTGAGCCTCAAGCACAACGTCCTGGACATTGAATCCCATCCTCGGGAACTGGTGGAAGACCGCATTCAAGCTCTTGGATGGACGATCCTGGAACGGGTGGTCACCAAACGTCTCGTCTACGCCAACGTCGAAATCTGGCTGATGCAGAAAGATGAAACCGCCTGCTGACCAGAACTACAATGGGAAGGGAATGCTCCCGCCTCGGACACCGCCGGCTTGGGCAGCTGGCTGGTCTTGGGGACGTCTCGGGGCGCAAATCCGCCGGCTCCGCTGGCAGGCCGCTCAGGCGTTGAAGAACGTCCGGCCTCCCGCCGATCTGCGGAACGTTACGAGTGACGCTCTGGAAGCCTACTATCGCGCCCCGCGGGGTGCCGGTTTCATCGTCGACGTGCATCTGGACCGAATGCGCACCTTCGGTTCGCTGGGACTTCGCTGTGCGAAAGAAGGTGGCAGCCCGTTTGTCAGGACGTTGCTGGCGTGTGAACAGGGCCGGTGCCGTACGTATCAGGATTCACCACTGCGGAGATTCTACGAAATCTGGCAGCCGGCGAACCTGGCGGAGACGCTGCTGATCGACCCGTCCAAGGCGGGCGCCGAGTTGCTGGCCCTGCCGCCGATTCCGTGGCTCGTGCCGTGGAGCGGCGGCGCCGATTGGGACCGTTGGATCGGCAAGACCCGGACCCAGGTCGCGCGGCGGACCCGTCGCTTGGGCGACGCGTACGCCTTCAACAGGTTTTCCGGGCCGGTCTCTGAGCGATATGGCGAAATGCGGTGGGCCGGTCTCATCAAGGTCTATCGTTCCATCCGCGACGGAGGTTACAGTCCGACGTCCCACATCCGGGCCAACTTGTTGGTGCGCGACGGCGAGTGCCGCGCCTTGATCTCGGATGGCAACCACCGGGCGGCCGCGCTGGCGGCCGCGGGTTTCGACACCGTTCCCGTCTGGGTGGCGGGCAGGGACAAGTACGGGCCGCCGGTCATCTGGCGCGGGGACGTCGCCTCCTGGCCGGCGGTGCGTTCGGGGCTCTTCAGCCAAGAGCAAGCCGTCACGGTCTTCGACCGCGTGTTTGATGCGAATACTCCTCTTCCGGCGTGGGACAAATCGGACCAGGAAAGCCCGACACCCGCCCGTGCGGCATGAAGCCCGGCAGGCTGGAATACATCCTCGCGGTTCCGGCACAGCCTCTCGATGTCCTCGGACACGTAGCGGCGCCCGAACTGCGACATCTTGCTCCGAACCGCGCGGACCGCGACCACTCCGTCGGGCCGTCCCTCAAACCGGAGATCAGGCTCTTGACACAGGCTGCCCCGGATGCAGAACATGGAGACCAGCTGAGGCCGGCAAGACGGCGTCCCGGCCGCTACCCATCAACCACGACCAATCCCGGAGGAATACACACATGTCACGAAACCATTGGACACGGCGGGGGATGCTCAAGGCAAGTGCGGCGCTGGCGGCGCCGGTTCTTGTGCCGGCGCACGTTTTGGGTTTGAACGGCGCGGCGCCCGCGAGCGAGACGGTCCGCGTGGGGGTGATCGGCTGCGGCGGACGATCGCGTCTGATTCGGGAAGGCGCCGACGTCAAGGGATTCCGCGTGGTGGCCGCCTGCGACTGCGAGATCGCCAGGGCCGAGCGGTACGTGAAGGAACTGTCCGGCGGCGACAAGTGGGGCGTGTACGACGACTTCCGCAAGATGATCGACGACGAGAAACTGGACGCCGTGATGGTCGAGACGACGACCCACGCCCGCGGCTGGATCACGATCCTGGCGATGCAAGCCGGGCTGGACGTGTACATCGAGAAACCGATGTGCTTGACGATCGCCGAAGGCCGGGCGATGGTCAAAGCGGCGCGGAAGCTGAACCGCGTGACGCAGGTCGGCACTCAACAGCGGTCGATGCCGATCAACAACTGGGCCAGCGACTTGGTGAAAAACGGCGCGATCGGCAAGATCAAGACCGTCTTGGCGCCCAACTTTGTGAGCCCGTTCCGCTGGACGAAGACCTCGTCCGCCGATGTGAAAGGGCCGGTCGACAAGTGGTGGGACATCTGGACGAATCAAGCCGAATTGCGGCCCTACAGCCCGGAGATCCACCACGGTTGGGCCCGGTGGTGGGACTACGACGGCGGCGGCTTGTGCTTCGGCGTGACCGGCTGGGGCACGCACTCGTACGACCAAATCAACCGCGCGCTGGGCACGGACGACACCGGGCCGACCGAAGTCTTGCTGGAGGAGCAGGTCGATCCCAATAGCGAC
>CAYUFW010000135.1:0-20386 GCA_964443915.1 uncultured Pirellulaceae bacterium | reverse complement strand
CTAGGATAAGGTTCTTCGCGTAGCCTCGAATTAAGCCACATCCTCCACCGCTTGTGTGAGCCCCCGTCAATTCCTTTGAGTTTCAGCCTTGCGACCATACTCCCCAGGCGGAGCACTTAACACTTTCGCTACGGCCGGGGGGATGTGGAGGTCCCCTCAACCTAGTGCTCATCGTTTACGGCTAGGACTACCGGGGTATCTAATCCCGTTCGCTACCCTAGCTTTCGTTCCTCAGCGTCAGTTAAGACCCAGTGAGCCGCTTTCGCCACCGGTGTTCCTGATGATATCAACGCATTTCACCGCTCCACCATCAGTTCCGCTCACCTCTATCTTACTCAAGCACGCCAGTTTCGGGCGCAATTCCTCGGTTGAGCCGAGGGATTTCACACCCGACTTAACGCGCCGCCTACGAACTCTTTAAGCCCAGTGATTCCGAATAACGTTTGCGCAGTTCGTGTTACCGCGGCTGCTGGCACGAACTTAGCCTGCGCTTCCTCTGCGGATCGCTCAAGCACAAGGGAGAACCCCCGTGCATTTGCTCCCCACTGACAGCGGTTTACAACCCGAAGGCCTTCATCCCGCACGCGGCGTCGCTCGGTCAGACTTGCGTCCATTGCCGAAGATCCTCGACTGCAGCCACCCGTAGGTGTCTGGGCAGTGTCTCAGTCCCAGTGAGCGGGGGCATGCTCTCACACCCCGTACCCGTCGTCGCCTTGGTGAGCCATCACCTCTCCAACTAGCTGATAGGACGTGGGCCCCTCCTCCGGAGGAATTACACCTTTGGTCCGGAGACATTATCCGGTATTAATTGCAGTTTCCCGCAGCTATCCCGGTCCTGAGGGTAGGTACCCGCGTGTTACTCTCCCTTACGCCGCTCGCCAGCACCCCTTGCGGGGCCTGCTGCCGCACGACTTGCATGCCTAATCCACGCCGCCAACGTTCATTCTGAGCCAGGATCAAACCCTTCAATTAAGTATCTGCTTGTCTGATTCGACCGCCAAAGCAGCCGATCCAGCGTTCAGCAATCTCAACTGATGGCTTGAAACCATCTTTGGCGTCCCGGTCGCGGAACGCCGTTCATTGGCCTGTAAAGCACAATCTCGAGCTAAAACTCGAAAGGTCGCTACCAAATTGTCAAAGATCACATGCAGCTCGGTAATCCTCGCTGCGAGATGCGTAATCCTACGCAAAGCCGATCCAGTGTCAAGGGTCCGAAAGAATTTTTTTCGGACTGAATTGTTCCAACAGTTTTCGGCTTTCTTCGCTCTCGACTTTACCAAACCAAGCCGGACTTTGCAAGGGTCCCGTGCCTCGTGCGACCGAATTGACGCTGCCTGGGCCACGGTCGGAACCAGCAAAGTGCGGCAGAACAGGCCGAAAATGGCGTTCCCGATTGGCGGTGCGGTCGGGTCTGGCGATCTGCGAATTGCTCTGCTAATCTTGTTTGGCGGGGGAAGACAGGCTGCGGGATGCAGGATAACCCGCCTTTCGCAGACTACAGCCCCATGACAACTTAGCACCTACGAGATGAATCGCAGCAGCTCGTCCGTTTCCGTCTTTTTTGTTGCCGTCCGCAGAACGGGTTGACAAGCCATGAAACAAGCCATCGCAGGCGTCGTTCCGTCCGAATCGGCTGAGGCCCAGGTCATGACGGTCTGGCCTTCCATCGCCGCCTTTCCCTCCGGCCGTTTCTTGGGACGTCTCTACAAAATCCGCTGGCCCGATTGGTACATTTTTCGGCTCGGGAACCTGTGGGCCTTGCTGTCCATCCCTCACGCTTTGTTCCTGTATTTCTGGCGGGTCATGCCCCGCGTCGGCTCGCGTTACACGCTGACCAACCGCCGCGTGGTAATCGAGACAGGCTGGCCCCCCGCCGAGCACTCGTCGATCGGCTTGGACGGATTTGATTCGATCGAAATCGACGTTCTGCCCGGTCAGGAGTGGTTCGCCGCCGGAGATTTGAGCTTCCGCAGCGGCGGCCGCGAAGTGTTCCGCCTGGCGGGCGTCTCGCGGCCGGAAGCCTTCCGGCAGACATGCCTCAAGTCCCGACTGGCGTACGTCAGTGTCAAGCAAACGCTGCTGCGTCAGGCGGAATCCAGGTCGGCGTGACCGGAAGTGGGTTGGGGACTACGTCCGGCCCCCAGCCGCAACTTCGATCCCGCAGGGACTGCGGCCAGGTCGGGACGGAGTCCCAACCTACGAAATCAGTACAACAGCATCGCCAGCTTGCGGCGGTACTCGTTCACGAGGCTCGACCCCCCCGGCAGGATGCGGAAAATGTCGATCATCGCCTGCCGCGCTTGCTCGCCCACTCCGGCCCGGTCCCGCTCGACCAGCGTCAGACAGATGTCCAGCGCCTCCTGATACATCCCGCTGCCCGCCAGCCCCTGAGCCAATTGCAGCTGCAGTTCCAGGTTTCCGGGATCCGCGTCCGCCGCTTGCCGCAGCGCTGTGACGTCCACATCGCCTTTGTCCCGTAGTTCCAAGGCGGCCCTGAGTTTCTCGGCCTCGGGCTCCAGAGAGCCGCGTGACTCCAACTGCTGCAGAATCGCCTTGGCCTCGTCCACCCGCTCGTGCTGTTCGAGCAGGCGTCCCAACCCGATCAACGCGTTGCGGTTGTCGGGTTGCTGGGCGAGGATCTCGCGATAATTCCGTTCGGCTCGTGCCGGATCGGTCGCCTCGCAACGTTGGGCTTCCAACAACAGCGCCGCCAGCAACAGCCGATCCAGCCACGCCCGGACGTGCGATTCGGGCAGCGCCCCGGCGAAAAAGTCGACGACCTCGCCCCCCACGACGCCGAAGACGGCGGGAATCGACTGGACCTGGAATTGGAGCGTGACATCCGGCATCTGCTCCGTATCGGCCTTGACCAGGACAAACCGTCCGGCGTACGCCTCCGCCAATCTCTCCAGAATCGGCCCCAAGACGCGGCACGGAGCGCACCACGACGCCCAAAAGTCGACGACCACGGGGATTTCGTTCGATCGCTGGATGACGTCCCGCTCAAAGGTTGCGGCGGTCGCGTTGATCACCCACGGGCAAGGTTGTTTCTGATTTGCGTTCATGGCGTCTTGGACTCCCGCATCTTCTGGACAAAGGTCTTAAAGAACGGCGTGTCATAGTTGTGCCACGTGCCGGCGCTGACCAGGTTGCCATCGACGACAAATGGCTCGTTGACGTACACGCCGCCGGTCTGGGTGATGTCCAGTGCGCATTTGGCCACCGTCGTGGCCCGTCGCCCGCCCTGCAGACCGCCTGCCGCCGCGATGATCTCGATGCCGTGACAGACAACCGAGATGGGCTTTTTCTCGCTGACAAAGTGCTTGGTGATCCGCATCAGGTCCTTGTCGTAGCGGAGGTACTCCGGCGCACGGCCACCGGACAGGAACAGCCCGGCGTACTCCTCCGGCTTGACGTCGCGGAAAGCCACCACGGCCTGAATGTGGTAGCCGGGCATCTCGCGCGTGATGTCCCACGGCACGTCGCTGTTGGGCGGGACTTCGTGCAGCACCATGTGGTACCGCCGGGCCTCCGGGCCGGCCACGACGACTTCATAGCCCTCCTCCGCCAAGCGGAAGAACGGATACAGCGTGTCCATGGCCTCGGTCGCATCGCCGATCGGCATCAGCACCTTGGGCCGTTTCGGGCTGGGCCTGCTTTCCGCGGCAAGAAGGCTGCCCGCCAGCAAACTCAAAACAGCCAGCCCCGCCGCCAGCAAAAAGCACGGTTGTCCTCGCCGGAGTGTCTCGTTGTTCATGCGTTGCTCCTTCTGTCTTGCCTGTCAGAATCGATCGGATCGTCGTGAACGCTCCCATTGTTGGCGACGAGACGGCTCGTGCCAAGCGGACAGGGTGACGGATCGGCGTGCGGCCGTAAACACCGTTCGAAAAACAACTGGCGTCAGCTTCCGGCTTGCGATGCCCCTTTCTGCCGCAAGCTGGAAGCTTACGCCTCGGAGACGACGGCGACCGCCAATTCACGATCTGCAGGCATTTCAACACGCTGGACGTAATGGTCTTCAGCGCGGCGCGCGGCGTCCATTTCCCGCGGGCCGGGATGCCTGGGCCATTGGCCGCGGTTCTCGTTCTCCGGGGCAAGCAACGCCTCGGTGAGTCTTTGACAGGTGCCCAGAACGCTGCTACGTTTGTGCCTCGTGACCGCGAGCGCGGATCATGCGCGTGCCGCATTTTGGCCGAGATCAGCACTCCTGATCGTCCTGAGTGAGCGGAATGGCGCTAGCCACCGGTGACCGGCGATCCGCAATACAGGCGGCCAGCTCCTTGCCGCTCACCTTTCACCGGACAGTTGTTTCTCGAACGATGCTTACGGGGCTATCTTCTTTCCCTTCGGAGTCTTCATCATGCGCCGTCACAGGTCTTGGTTCCTCACCGGCTGCCTTTCCTGGGTCTCGGCGGCTTGGGCCGGCGGCGGACCGGAGAATGTGGCGGTCGTCGTCAATGCGGACAGCTTCGCATCGCAGGCCGTCGCCAACGCGTTCATCGAGTTCCGCGACGTTCCGGCGGCCAACGTGATCTGCCTGCCGCTGGGAGATCTGCCGGATTTCGAGACGGTGGATGTTGAGGCGTTTCGCCAGCGAATTCTGCAGCCGACGCTGGAAACGCTGGACCAACGCGGCTTGGCGGCGCAGATCGACTGTGTGGCCTACTCGGCCGACGTCCCCTTTGCCGTCCGCGTCAACGCGGACATCGGCGACCGCAAGCTGCCGCAGATGATCACGCCGACCGCGTCGGTCAACGGGCTGACCTACCTGTACGGGCTGGTCCTGGCGAAGAATCCCGAGTATCTCGGCCTGGGCGTGAACTTCTACGCCCGCTTGCAGACGCGCACCTGGAACGGGGGCGACAAACCGTGGTCGGACGAGCAGCGGGCGCGGTACCGCGAAGCCCTGAAACAGTTGGCCGACAAGGATTATGCGACGGCCACCAAGACGCTGGCGGAACTGTCCGAGACGCGGCCGAAGATGCCGCACCTGTGGTACAACCTGGCCTGCGCCCTGGCCCGGCAGGACAAGGCGGACGAGGCCATGCAGGCGTTGACGCAAGCCGTCTCGGTCGGTTGGCGCGACCCCACGCACATCTCGGACGACGATGATCTCACGACGCTCCGCCAGCGCGAGGATTTCCAGAAACTGGTCAAAGCCCTGCAGGACAAGCCGCTCGAGTTGCGGCCCACCGTCGGTTTCCGCGGCGTCGTCGGCTGGGATCCCAACGGCCAGCCCACACCGCCCGACCGCGGGCTGAGGTATCTGCTGTCGACGATGCTTTCGGTGACCAGCGGCCGGGGACTGAGCGTGCGCGAAGCGATCGAGCACCTCCGCCACAGCGCCGCGGCCGACGGCACGCTTCCCGGCGGCAGCGTGTACCTGATGGACAACTCGGACATCCGCGCCCGCACGCGGCGGCCGATGTTCGAGCCGACGGTCAAGCTGCTGCAGGGGCTGGGCGTGCGTGCCGAGATCGTGCCGGGCACGCTGCCGCAGAGCCGCGACGACGTGATGGGGCTGGTGGCCGGCTCCGCCGGTTTCGACTGGCCCTCGTCCCAGAGCCGCATCCTGCCCGGCGCGATCTGCGAGCACCTGACCAGTTGCGGCGGCATGATGCAGGAGAACGCGGGCCAAACGCCGCTGACGGAGTTTCTGCGCCACGGCGCGGCCCTGTCCAGCGGCACGGTGACCGAGCCGTACGCGATTGCGGCCAAGTTCCCCTTGCCTTTCCTGCACGCCCACTACGCCCAAGGCTGCTCGGCCGCCGAGGCGTTCTACCAATCGCTGTCGGGGCCGTATCAGCTGCTGATCGTCGGCGATCCGCTGTGCGCCCCGTGGGCCCGCCGGCCCGTCGTGCCGCCGCCCGCTCTGCCGGCTCCGCTGAAAGGCCAGATCGAGTTCCAGCCCTCGGCCGCAGCCCCGGAGGGACAATCCATCGCCCGCTTCGAGCTGTTCGTCGACGGCCTGCGGCGGGCCGCGTGCCGGGACGGCGAGAAGCTGCAGCTGGATTCGACGGCGCTGCCCGACGGCCCGCACGAGTTTCGCCTGGTCGCAGTCGTCGCCGACGCGATCCAGACCCAAGGCCGCGCCACGTGGGCCAGCACTGTCGATAACCACGGACGCTCAGTGCAACTGACGCTCGACGGGCCCGGCGAGGTACCGCTCGGCCAGACGCTGACGGTCCATACGGCCGCGTCACAGGCGGCGGCCATCGAATTGCAGCACCACGGCCGCGTGCTCGGCCGGATCGACGGGGCCGAAGGCAAGTGTACGCTGGACACCAAGAGCCTCGGCTTGGGCTTGGCCAAGCTGGCAGCCGTTGCGTTTCTCGCCGGCGCGGATCAACCGGCTGCCGTCAGCCCCGTCGTGCTCGTGCGAGTCACCCCGCCCGCCGCCTTGGCCCCGATCACCGCGCCGGAAGGCGTGGAGTTGGTGAAGGGGATTTCGGTCCGGGCGGCCGATCGAGCGGCCAAGATTGCGGAGAACTCGCTGGGCGGCGGCTGGCTCAAGGATCTAGACGTGCAGGCCAACGAACCGATCGTGCTCGAAGGCTACTTCGATGTGTCTGCGGACGACCTGTACCAGTTCCAGCTGCGCAGTCCGCGGCAGGTTCAGATTTCGGTCGACGAGACGGCGATCGGCAGCAGCGCCGACGGTCACTGGACGTTCCTGCCCGTGGCCCTCAAGCCGGGCACTCATCGCCTGCGGGTACACGTCACCGGCGACGGTCCGCCGCAGTTGGCCTTGCGTTTCGGCGGCCCCGGCGCCTACAGTGTCGGCGCCCGGCGGTTCCACGCCGCAGTGAAATAGGCCCTGCAAGCGAAACATCGACAATGAATTGTGGAAGCTGCCAAGAGGGGCAAGACGGAAGAAGCTGGCAGAAAGATTGGGGCAGGAACATGAAAAACTTCCGTTCGGACATTTTCCTGCCCCAATCTTCCTCCACTCGGCTCGGTTCACGTGTGTCGACGCCTGACGGTGCCCAGGAGGCTGAGCAGGAGGGTGGCGGCAGTCAGCGGAATCACGACGCTCCACATGACCTCGCCCAACGTACGTGACATGGCCGGCCGCGTCTCGGAGAGCACGAGGTACAGTGTGTACGCCACGTAGTAGCCGAGGAACAACGCGCCTTCCCAACGGGCAATCTGCTGACCTGTGAAGAAGATGGGCAGACAGACCACCGCCACGGCGATCATCACCGGAATGTCGAACCGCAGGGCCGCTGCCGAGACGGCGACGCCCTGGGGGGAAACCGCCGCGGCCAGGCCCAGCACACAGAGGATGTTGAACAGATTGCTGCCGATGACGTTGCCGACGGCGATATCCCGCTCGCCCCGCCAGCTCGCGAGAACGGACGCCGCAACTTCCGGCAGGGACGTGCCGAGCGCGACGATGGTCAGCCCGATCAACAACTCGCTCATGCCCAACAGCCGGGCGATGGTCGAAGCACCGTCCACCAGCCACCTGGCGCCGACGGTCAACAGCACCAGACCTAGGAGCACGAGTCCGATCTGCCGCCCCACCTGCCGCCAGGAAACCCGTTCGGGAATCGGGTATTCCTGCTCGAACTGCCGGCGGGCTTCCGAGGTTTCTCGGCGGCTCTGGTAGACCGCCCAAGCGACATAGCAGATCAGCATGGCAAATAGGAGAACCCCTTCGCCGCGCCCGATGTTACCGTCGCCGCCGAGGACCAACATCAGAATGGACGCGCCGATCATCAGCGGTACGTCCAACCGGATCAGTTGACTAGACACGGTCAGGGGCGAAACCAGCGCGGACACGCCCAGGATGAACAAAATATTCAGGATGTTGCTGCCCACGACGTTGCCTACGGCAATGTCCGTCTGGGCTGCCAGGCTGGCCTTAATCGAGACCGCCAATTCCGGCGAACTGGTGCCGAAGGCGACCACCGTCAAGCCAATCACCAGCGGCGTGATCCGGGCGGCAGCCGCCAGCCGGGAGGCACCCCGCACCAGCATTTCGCCGCCCGCGCCCAAGGCCACAAGTCCGGCCAAGATCAAGCCGATCGGCAGCAGATAATCGGTCATCGGTACCCTAAGTCCTCCGGCGTTGTGGTTTCGGTGCGTGCCGCTTCGCGCGAACCCCGTTCGCGGTTGCGCGTCGGGTCCGCGTGGTCGGTCGCCTCAGGTCCCAGAATCGTTGGAATGAGCCTTAGTCTACCTCCCGCGCCGGGCTGACAAAACGGGAGGATTGACGGAAACGAAAGTTGGTCCCGTCAACCCAGTCCTGGACTCGTTCCCTCAGAGATTGCCTCCGCTCGCTGCCTCAGCGGAGGCTGCCGGCTCTGTGTCCTTGGTCTTGCCTGTTTCCGGCTCGATCAGAGACACCACCGCCTGTCCCGGCTTTGGGGCCGGCGCGGCGTCGGCGGTCGTCAGGCTCAAACGTTTTCCCTGGATGACGGCCAGCAGCCGGGCGCGCGTGCCGTAATGGGCTTGAAAGGCTTGATAGTCGAACTCGCTGCTGAGTCGGGTCACCTTGAGCGTGGCGC
Source organism: uncultured Pirellulaceae bacterium (assembly GCA_964443915.1). Classification (GTDB taxonomy): domain Bacteria; phylum Planctomycetota; class Planctomycetia; order Pirellulales; family Pirellulaceae; genus Anammoximicrobium. Next base: position 11,873 of record CAYUFW010000135.1, on the reverse strand, counting down.
CCCGGTCCAGGGCTTCGTCCAGTCGGTCGTACGTGCAGTCCGCCCGGAACAGAAAACGGCCGACGAAGTGGTGCAGGGCGCGTTCCTCCCGGGCCGGCCGGCCAGTGGCCGCGGGAAGCTGAAAGACGTGCTGCCGCCCAAACACCTCCCGGAAACGCAACGCGGCCAGAGCGTTCACGTCGTGGTTCGGCGTCAGCGCCAGGAAACGTCCGAGTTCGCCAAAATCCACCGCGCTCAATACGTGCTCGGACAGCACGTCGGCGTAAAACGCCGTCAGGCCCTGCGAGCGGGCCTGTTGGACGTACGAGTAGCGCGTGTCGACCAGGACCACGCGGAATCCTTCCTGCCGCAGGACCTTCCCGAAGTTTTGCGCAAACCGGTTCGCACCGGCGATCAGCAAGCCCTGAGGATCCCCCAGCGTCAGCCCCAGACGCCGCGCTAACGGGCCGGCGGTCAGCCCGTAGACCGCCACCGTGACGATGATCACCAGAAACGTCGCCGGCACCATCGCCACGCCGGACTCACCCAACCGCAAGGCGAACACCGAAGCCACGGACGCCGCCACGATCCCGCGGGGCGCAAACCACGCCAGGAACAGCCGCTCGGCCCGCGTCAACTGCGATCCGAGCGTCGCCGCCCACACGGACGCCGGCCGGACCACCAGCAGCATGACGAGTGTGAACACCGGCCCGCGCCAGCCCAGCGCAGTCAGATCATCTAGGTGCACGCGGGCCGACAGCAGGATGAACAGCGCCGAGATCAAGAGGACCGTCAGGCTTTCCTTGAACTCGGTGATCCGGTCCATGGGCACGACGCGCTGGTTGGCGAGGATCACGCCCATCAGCGTCACCGCCAGCAGTCCGGCTTCGCGGTGCAAGGCGTTGGACGCGGTCAGAGCCACTACGACGAACATCAGCGTCACCGGATTCTGCAGGTAGTCCGGGATCCAGAATCGCCGCAGGCACAAGACCAAAACTCCGGCGCACGCCGCCCCGATGAGCCCGCCGACCAACAGCGTGGTGCCCAGTCCCTGCAGTACATTCAGCGTGGCGGAGCCGTAGTCCGCGTGCCGGATCGCATCGAGGCCCTCGTACACGAGCACGGCTAACGTGGCGCCGATCGGATCGATCACGATGCCTTCCCATTTGGCCACCGGTCCCACTCGCCCCGTCGGCCGGATATGCCGCAACAGCGGTCCGATGACCGTCGGGCCTGTGACGACCAGAACGGCGCCCAACAGGAGGGCCAGCGAGCCCGGCAGATCCAAGATCTGGCTGGCCGCCACGGCGGTCAGCACCCACGTCACCAAGGCCCCCACGGTCAGCAGCCCGACCAGAGATCTCCAGGTTTTCCGCAGTTCCCGGAAACGAAGGCTCAAACCGCCCTCGAACAGGATCAGCCCCACCGACAGGGAAACCACAGGCAGCAGCAAATCCCCGAAAAGTCGATCGGGGTTGATCCAGCCTATCCCCGGTCCCACGGCGAACCCCGTACACAGCAGCAACAGAATGGACGGGATGCGCAAGCGCCACGCGAGCCATTGCGCACCAATCCCCAACACCACGATTCCTGAAAGGGCCGTCAGCAGTCGCTCGGTCATAGGGCTCCTTGGTCCATGTCCCGCCCATGATACACGATCGTCGGCGCCAACCAAAGGTGACGGCCGTCCAGCGAGACCGGTGCGATCCGCAGATTTGCGGCAGCCGCGCGAGGGTCCTCGGCGACTGCCGGTTGGCAAGCGAGCGCTGGTCTGGTATCTTGGGGACCCCTGGAGGATTGCGGCGAGGAAGTCAAGAGATTTGAGGAGCGGCCGCGCGGCTGCGGCAGGTAGTCATGACGCACACAATCGAAGCCTTCGTCAACCAGTTGCAGGCCGACGGTGTCGAGGCGGGCCGCCAAGCCGCCGAGAAGATCCGCCTGGAAGCCGAGCAGCAGGCTCAGAAGAAAATGGCCGAGGCCGAGGCGCAGGCCCGGCAGATCGTCGAGCGGGCGCAGGCCGAGAGCGAGCAACTCCGTGTCCGGACGGAGACGGAACTGCAACTGGCGGCCCGCGACACCGTGCTGCGGTTGCAGGAGGCGCTGAACCGGGCCTTGCGGACCGTACTGTTCGACTCCGTGCGTGAGAAACTCGACGACGCGGATTTCCTCGCCGGCCTGATCCGCGACGTGGTGCTGCGGTACGCCGAGGCCGATGCGAAGGGCCAGGCACCGCTGGCCGTCGGCGTGTCCGAGGACATGCAGCGCCGGCTGTTGAGTTCCACGGCCGCCGCGCTGCGCGAGACCGGTCCGGCGGCACCGCAGATCGACTTGCGGGCAACGCTGGCCGAGGCGGGATTCGAGTACGCGACGGGGGAGGGGACCGTGGAAGTGACCGTCGCTTCCGTGGTCGAAGTTCTATCCGACCTGGTCGGTTCCGAATTGCGGAAACGCATCGCGGCGGCGTGCCCGGCCGAGAGCTCTCCGGCCTGATCGGATGGCGCCGCCGTCCACGTCCACTCCGGTACCAGCAGAAGGCATTGACGATGCTCGACCACTATTACTACCTTGCCGCGCTGCCCGCGTTGGGCGAGTTGGGAAGCGAACCCAGCATGGGTTTCGCCGAACTGTTGGAGCATCTCGAGCACGACCGTCGGCGGCACGACTTGGCCGGCAGTCTGTTTCTGCTGGACGATCTGTTGCAGCGGGAGGGCTTCCTGGCGGGCGAATTGGAGACCGTGGACCCGGCGGTGCTCAGCATCCATCAGGTCCGCAACGAGAGTCCGTTGCCGGAATTCCTGGCCCCGGCGGCGGAAGCCGAGGAGAGTGGCCGGTTCGGCACCGCCGACCGCCTGTGGGAGGCGTATTTTCGTCACGTGGCCGGCTTGGCCGAACGGCTGGGGAGCCGCTTTCTGGCTGCGTGGGTTGGGCACGAAGTGGCGCTCCGCAACGCCTTGGCTACGACGCGCGCCAAGCGGCTGGGGTTGGGGGAAGCGGACTACCTGGTAGCCGCCGATTTGGCGTCGGCCGGGGACGAGGTGACGGAGGCCGTGAGCGCGTGGTCGTCGGCCGCGACGCCGCTGGCGGGACAGCAAGCCCTGCTGCGCGCCCGCTGGGATTGGTTGACGGCGCACGACGCTTGGTTTACCTTCAGTGACGACGAATTGGCGGTCTACGCGGCGCGGCTGATGCTGCTGCACCAGTGGCTGCGGATAACAAGCGAGGGCGGCGAGCATCGTGAGGCGAGGAGTGATGTTCCGTCGTTTGTGTTGGGAAAGGTGGTTGCCGTGAGAGGGAAGATTGTCGCGGTTGACGGAAGCCTGGCGATCGCCGAGATGGATGGCCGCGTGGTGCAGAACTCCGTGGGGTACTGTGTCCGGGGCGATGGCACGCGGTTGTTGGGCGAGGTAATCCGCGTGCGCGGTCAGCTGGCGGATCTGCAGGTCTACGAGGAGACCCGCGGCCTGAGGATCGGCGACGAGGTCGAATTCCAGGAGGAGATGCTCTCGGTGGTCTTGGGACCGGGCCTGCTGGGGCAAATCTACGACGGTCTGCAGAATCCGTTGCCCAAGCTGGCTCAGCAGGTTGGGTACTTCCTCAAGCCGGGCGTCTACATTCACGGCTTGGCGACGGAGACCAAGTGGGATTTCACTCCCGCCGTCAAGCCCGGCGACCGCGTCGCGGCGGGCGACACGCTGGGCACGGTTCCGGAAGGCATCTTCGACCATCACATCATGGTCCCTTTCGACTGGCGGGGCAGCTTTACCGTCGAGGAAATCGCCGGCGCAGGTTCTTACACGGTCGAGGACCAGGTGGCCCTGTTGAGCAGTGACTCCGCCCCGCCGCAACGCGTCACGATGCAGCAGACGTGGCCGGTCAAGGTGCCGCTGAACGTCTCCCGCCGCCGCCTGATGCCGACCGAACCGCTGGTCACCCGCGTGCGGATCATCGACTCGATGTTCCCCATCGTCCGCGGCGGGACGTACTGCATTCCGGGCCCTTTCGGCGCGGGCAAGACGGTCTTGCAGCAGATCACGTCGCGCCATGCCGAAATCGACATCGTGTTGATTGCGGCCTGCGGCGAGCGGGCGGGCGAGGTCGTGGAAACGCTGCGCGAGTTTCCGGAATTGATCGACCCGCGGACCGGCCGCAGTCTGATGGAGAGGACCATTATCATCTGCAACACGTCGGCGATGCCGGTGGCCGCTCGCGAGGCGTCGGTCTACACCAGCGCGACGCTGGCCGAGTACTACCGGCAGATGGGGCTGAACGTGCTGCTGCTGGCCGATTCGACGTCCCGCTGGGCGCAGGCCATGCGGGAGATTTCCGGGCGGCTGGAGGAAATCCCCGGCGAGGAGGCGTTCCCGGCCTACCTGGAAAGCCGGATCGCGGCGTTTTACGAACGGGCCGGGGCGATTGAGCTGCGGGATGGCCGGGTCGGCACCCTGACCATCGGCGGCACGGTCAGCCCGGCGGGCGGCAATTTCGAGGAGCCGGTGACGCAGGGCACGCTGAAGGTCGTAGGGGCGTTTCTGGGCCTCTCACGGGCCCGCAGCGATGCCCGCCGCTATCCGTCGATCGATCCGCTGGATTCCTGGAGCAAGTACCGCGGCATTATCGCGCCCGAGAAGGTCGCCCGCATGCACCGCCTGCTGGTCCAGGGCAACGAGGTCCAGCAGATGATGACGGTGGTCGGCGAGGAAGGTACGTCCACGGAGGATTTCACGGCGGCCCTGAAGGCCGACTTTTTCGACAACTGTTACTTGCAGCAAAACGCCTTTGACGAAGTCGACGGGGCTACGCCCGCCGAACGGCAACAATTCGTGTTCGAGAAGGTCTTGGAAGTCGCGGAACTGGAGTTGGACTGTTCCGACAAGGTCCAGGTCCGCCAAGCGATGGTTCGTGTGACGGACTTGTTCCGCAATTGGAACTATGCGGCCGCCGGCAGCGCGGAATACGACCGCTGGTTGACCCAAATCAAGCAGTTCATCGCCAGCAGAGGACGCCCCGAGTAGCATGAGAAAATACTTCGACGCAATTCAACGGATCGCCGGCAACGTCGTGACCGTCAACGCCGGCGGCGTGGGCTACGACGATTTGGCGGTCATCACTTCGGCTCGCGGAGACTCCCTGGCCCAGGTCATCCGCCTGGAAGGGCAGCAAGTCAGCTTGCAGGTGTTTGCGGGCGCCCAGGGGGTTTCGAACAACGACCGCGTGCGGTTCCTGCACCGGCCGATGCAAGTCCCCTTCTCGGACGGCCTGCTGGGCCGCGTGTTCGACGGCTCGGTGCGGCCGCGGGATGGACGCGGGCCGGTCGAGGGCCAGCAGATCGACATCGGCTCGCCGGTCGTCAACCCGGTGCGGCGGCGGATGCCGGACCACATGGTCGAGACCGGCATCCCCATGATCGACGTCTTCAACTCGCTGGTCGAATCCCAGAAGCTGCCCATCTTCTCCGTGGCGGGCGAACCGTACAACGAATTGCTGGCCCGGATCGGGCTGCAGGCCGACGCGGACATCATCATCCTGGGCGGCATGGGGCTGCGGCACGACGATTACTTGAAGTTCCGCCATACCTTCGAGGAAGGCGGTGTGCTGGGGCGGGCGATCATGTTCGTCCACACCGCCGCCGACCCGGTGGTGGAATGCCTGCTGGTCCCCGACTTGTGCCTGGCCGTCGGCGAACAATACGCCCTGCAAGGCAAACGCGTGCTGGTCCTGCTGACCGACATGACGGCTTTTGCCGACTCGCTCAAGGAGATCGCCATCATCATGGAGCAGATCCCCTCCAATCGCGGCTATCCGGGCGATCTGTACACGCAGCTGGCCAAACGCTACGAGAAGGCGGTCGACTTTGACGAAGCCGGTTCGATGACCGTGCTGGCCTGCGTCACCATGCCCGGCGACGATGTCACGCATCCCGTCCCCGACAACACGGGCTACATCACCGAAGGCCAGTTCTACCTCCGCAACGGGCGGATCGAGCCGTTCGGGTCGCTGTCGCGGCTGAAGCAACAAGTCAACGGCAAGACGCGGGACGATCATCGCGCCATCATGGACGCCTGCATCCAGCTGTACGCGTTGTGCCGCGAGAGCCGCGAAAAGCGGGACATGGGATTCGAGATGTCGGACTGGGACCGGAAACTGTTGAAGTACGGCTTGTTGTTCGAGGAGCGGATCATGGACCTGTCGCTGAACATCCGGCTGTTCGAGGCCCTGGACCGCTGCTGGAAGATCCTGGCCGAGTGCTTCGAGCCGGCGGAAACGGGAATCCGGCGGGCGATCGTGGAGAAACACTGGCCGGGGGGCGAGTCGCGGGAGACGTGATGCGGGACGCGAGATACGGGAGGCGAAAGGCGACAGACTGTTGCCGGCGCAGATTGGCATGGGCGAAGTTGCAGTTGTGGCTTAGAAGTGGCTCGTATCCCGTATCCCGCGACCCGTATCCCGCGACCCGCATCCCGTAACCCGCATCCCGAAACTTAACTCAAGCTGCTAAACCCGATGGCAGAGAAGATCAAACTCACACGCCCCGAACTGAAACGCCGCCGGGACCGGCTGGCGCGGTTCGAGCGGTATTTGCCAATGCTGAAGCTGAAACAGCAGCAGCTGCAGATCACGCTGCGCGAAGTCGCTCTGCGCGTGCAGCAGGCCCAACAAGCACTGGACGAGATCGTCGCCAAGCTGGCCCGCTATCAGTCCGTGGTGGCGGACCGCTCGGGTCTTCCGCTGCGGCAGTGGGCCCGGCCGGAGCGGATCCGGACCTCACACCGGAACGTCGCGGGAGTGGAGGTGCCGGTGTTCGAGGATGTCGAGTTCCCGGCGGCCCGCTACAGCCTGTTCGGCACACCGGCCTGGGTTGACGAGACGCTGGCGGATCTCCGCCAGCGCAGCCGGCGGCAAGCGACGATCGACGTGATGCGCGAGGAGGAGACCTTGCTGCAGCGCGAATTGGCACGGGTCATTCAGCGTGTCAACCTGTTCGAGAAGGTCATGATTCCTCGCGACCGCGAGGCCATCCGGCGGATCCGCATCAAGCTGGGCGACGAGATGGCGGCGGCCGTCGGACGCGGCAAAATCGCCAAGGGCAAACTGGCGAAGGTCGCCGACGAACTGCCGCAGGGAGCAATGGGCGTCGAGCCGTGGGAGGCGGATGCATGATCGTTCCGATGGTCAAGGTCTATGTCGCCGCCCGCAGCCGGGACCGCCAGCGTTTGTTGGAGGCCATTGGTGAATTGGGCGTCATCCACCTGGTGCCAGCCGATCCCGCCCAGGCCCTGGTGGACGAACAGACGGCCGAGCAAATCCAGGCCCTGCAACGCGCACTCCAGGTGCTGTACGGGATCGAGCCTCAGGGGGACCGGCCGAAACTCTCCGCCGTCGAGGCCGCACGGGAGGTGCTCCACATCGAGCATCAGAACGTGGAACAAGGCAACCGCCTGGCCGCGCTGCACCACGAGATCGAGCAACTCGACCTGTGGGGCAACGTCCGGCTGCAACAGATCGAGGATCTGCGTCAGGCGGGCATCGACGTCCAGTTCTACGCCGTGCCCGACCACGACGTGACGGCCATTGCCGCGGACTGTGTGGCCGTTGTCGGTGAACTGCCCGACGGCCGAACAGCCGTGGCCACGGCCTCCCGCGGCAGGCAGGTCGAACTGCCGGAATCGGCTGTCCCGCTGCCGTTGCCCCCGCGCGACGCGCCGACGATTCGGGCCGAGGCGGCGCACGTCGATGCCGGCCTGAAAGCCGCGCATCGGCGATTGTCCGAACTGGCCCATCTGGCCGCGCAGATGCACGCCGAGGTGGCTCCGCTAAAGCAACACGCCGAGTTGGTGCGGGCTCAGCGGGGGGGCGTCTCCAGCGACCAGTTGTTTGCCGTTCAGGGCTGGCTGCCCGCCGAACAGGCACCGGCGCTGCCCCAGACGCTGGCCCAGAGAAACCTGCCTGCGGCGGTGCAGTGGAGCGAACCGGCCGACGACGAACAACCGCCGACATGGATTCGCAGCCCTATCTGGGCGCGGCCCGTCGAGGGACTGTTCAAGGTTCTGGGAACGGTGGCGGGCTACCGCGAGTTCGACGTCTCCGTGCCCTTCCTGATCGCCCTGCCGATCTTCACAGCGATCCTAATCAGCGATGGCGGCTACGGGTTGGTCCTGCTGCTGGTCCTGACGCTGGGCTATCGCCGGGCCGTTGCGGTCATGGGGGCGCACTTCACCCAGTTGATGATCGTCATCAGCGTGGCAACGCTGGTCTGGGGCGGAGTGTGCGCCAGCTTCTTCGGCGTTCGGCTCTACCCGCCCCTGATCGCCGTTGAACTGAGCGAATCTTCGCGCACGTTCCTGATGCGGATGTGTTTCTGGATGGGGGCGATACACTTGCGCCTGGCCCATCTGTGGGCTGCCATCGGCCTGTGGCCCGACCTGCGGTTCCTGAGCCGAGTCGGCTGGGCTGTGTTCATCTGGGGGATGCTCGGCGTCGTGCAGATGTTCGTGCTCAAGACACCGCTGGGCTGGGAAACTCCGTGGCCGTACTTGCTGCTCGCCGGCGCCGCCCTGGCGATCGTCTTTGCGGAGCCGAGCCGGAACGTGGGCAAGATGCTGTTGCTGGGCCTGGCCAATTTTCCGCTGTCCATGCTGTCCGCGTTTTCCGACGTGATCAGCTACGTGCGGTTGATGGCCGTCAGCTTGGCGGGCTCGGTATTGGCGGCCAGCTTCAACGACATCGCCCGCGACCTGGACTTCTGGCCGCTGGCGATCCTGGTGGTCGTGGGCGGGCATAGCCTGAATATAGGTTTGGCCATGGTCGCCATGTTCGCCCATGGCGTGCGGCTCAACATGCTGGAATTCTGCAATAACCTGGGGATGAAGTGGACGGGATATCCGTACGCTCCCTTTTCTCAACGAACGACGTAGGAGGCTTGACCATGATGGCGTACGCGGCGATCAGTGAATGGTTGACACTCAGCCTGCCGATCATGCTGGCAGCGGCGGCTCCGGCTGTGGGGTGGCGGTTTCTCGGACAATTGGGCGCCGCTACGGCCCTGGGGATGGGGGCCGTGGGCAGTGCCCTCGGGATCGGCGCGGCTGGCCAGGCGGCGGCCGGGGCGTGGGCCAAGGAAGCTCGCGCCGGGCGGCGGCTCAGCTTCACCTACATCATTCTCGTCGGAGCGCCGATCAGCCAGACGCTGTACGCCATGATTGTCATGAACAACATGAGCGCGGCCTGCGCCGACGCCGAGCAGTCGGTCTCCAACGCCGGTATGCTGTTGGCCATCGGCCTGGCGACGGGGCTGGGCGAAATGCTCTCGGCCTGGATGCAAGGCTTGATCGGCGCCGCCGGCATTCGCGCGCTGAGCGACAGCGAGGGCCAGGGCTTCGCGTTCATCCTGATCGCGCTGGGCATTGTCGAGACGGTCGGCATCTTCACGATGGTCTTCCTGCTGGGCATGATCCCGACCGTTTGACGGAAAAGGGAAAGGTGGGGCGTTCTGGTTTCTTCGGGGACGGCCGCGCGGCCGTAGCGAAGACTCCAAACCGAGCGCCGCCGTCCGGCGAGATGCTGGATGAATTGGCCCGCCCCTTACTCGTCTGCGGCCAGCGCCTCTTTGATCACGCGACGCATGGTCTCGTGCTTGACGAACTCGTTGAAGCTGCAGACGCTCAGCGCGGACAGGCCCGCGTGCTGGCGGATGATCGCCAATTCTTCGGCCAACCGCTCCGGCGGCTTGTCGCCATCGGGACGCCCGACGTACAGGCCGAAAAACGGAACGCCCCGCGCGCCGGCGAAGGGGCTGCCGGGGCGCTGCGTCACGCGGCGCGTGTAGTCGGCGACTTTGTCCGCACTCCAGTACGGCTCAAAGAACCACGCGACCGTCTCGCAGCAGGTGTCCACGTCCAAGCGCCAGCCGTACACCGGTTCCGGGAGGAACGTGGGGTACACGTGGATCGTCACTTTGAGGCCGGGACGCACGCCGCGCGCGTAACGCGAGATTTCGTTGATCGTCTGGACCAATGTGTCCCGCGAGAAATCCTCCCAGGCTTTCTCGCGAGGTACGTCCGGATGCTGGCGACGATACGCGTCAAAGAGTTGCCGCGAGCGGGGGCAGAGACAGCAGCGGTAGTTCTGGTAGCCAAAGAAATCCAGCCCCACGCCCGTCAGGTCGGGACAGGCCGCGAGCATGTCGGAGATCTGCTTCCGGCACCAGGCGATCGTCTCGGGCCGGTGGAAGCACAGCAAGCGGGCTTGCAGCACGTCGTGATCGCGTGAGACAGGATCGCGGCGTGTCGACAGCGGTTCGCCGCCGAACTGGTAACCGCCCTTCTTCGGATCCTTGGCCGCCTGCAGCTTCTGCAGAGCGGCCTCGTCCTCGGCGCTCATCACCTGCGCCAGCGGTGCCAGGTCGGCGTCCTTTCCGGGGACGATCGGGCTGAACCAGTAGTAGCTTTCGATTCCGGCCGCCTTGGTCATGGCCGACCATTGCTTCATGCGCTCGACGGGCCCGTGGAAAATGAGCGCGTTGAAGCGGATCTCGCGGGCACAGGCGATGGTCTCCTCGGGCTTGGCCATCGATGCCCAGCCGCTGCGCCACACGGAGGGTTCGGCGGCCAGCAGCGATCCCGTCAGCAGGGTCATCAGAGCTGTCCCCAGGCAACACGAGACGCGAGTCATTTCGGTTCCTCCCTCGGCTCGAAGGCAGTGGAAAAGAGATCAAGTGAAAGATTAGGTGAAAGATCGGGGTTTCAAGTTCCGGCGAAGCGGGCCACGTTTGCGCACGTCAGGCTCGCGGCCGCCAATGATAACTGGGCTGCTTGCCGAAACCCGTGACGCGCAGCTCGTGGCCCGGCAAGAGGTCCAGAATCGCAAAGGCGTTGTTGTCCGGGCTGGGGCCCTCGATCATGCCTCGCAGCGTACAGTAGTGGATGCCGTTGATGGCACGCTCGTCGCCATGATGGTCGTGGCCTTGAAACACCGCTAACACGCGCTGGGATTGTTCGAGCAAGCGGCGGATTTCCGGTGCGTTCTTGACGCCGTACGGCGGCGCCACATCCAGTCGCTGATGGACGAACACAATCGTCGGGTGCGCGGTCTGCTTCAGATCGCTGCGCAGCCATTCGATTTCGGCCGGCGGCACGTTGGAGTCGCCCCAGTCAAACTTGTTGCCGCCGTACGGCACGCCGTCGCTGCGGAAGCAGGCGTCCAGAATCACGAAGTGGTGCTCGGCCGCGTCGAACGAGTAGAAGGCCTTGGGCTGGCCGACGATCTCCAGGAAATCGGATTTGGTCAGCGCCGATACGCAATGATTTCCCAACGCGTGGTGGCGCGGACCGGGGATCGCGGCGAACTCGGCGTGGATGCGGCGCAAGAAGCCTTTTTCGGCCTCCAACGAAGGGGCCGAGTCGATGAAGTCCCCCAGTTCCACGACGAAGTCCGTCTTGGCCAGCGCGAACTGCTCGCGGGCAACCGCCAACTTCGCCAGACTGTCCCGATAGTGCCGGCTGCCGGCCGTCGGCCTGTCGGCGTAGTGGACGTCGGTCAACAGGCCGATCCGCAGCAACGGTGCGGCCGAATCTCCCGCGTCCGCTGCCGTTGCCTCGCGCGTGAGCCAAGCGGCCCCGGCGCCGGCGAGCCAACAACGTGTCTGGTGAAAAAATCTTCTGCGGCTGGCACGACGTGCCGCCGAGGATGCAATACGGCGATTCATGTTTTTCTCCAAGAGTCAGCACCGCGTGGGGAGTGTTTCCAGTTGCTGACTTCCCCACGGGAAGGCAAGACCGAAAGTAGGCCGGAACAAGTCCGCGCAGTTCCGGCAGAAATTCTCGCGGTTTTCGGGCCGTTGGCGGTGCCGGAACGGCGCGGACTTGTTCCGGCCTTCTATGATCGCGTGGGTTTTGTCA
>CAYUFW010000134.1:7562-20401 GCA_964443915.1 uncultured Pirellulaceae bacterium | reverse complement strand
GGGGGGATTTACGTGCTGGAGAACCCTGCGGCGCCGAGCGACCAGTGGAAGATCCGGCCGGTGATCGATCCGGACACGCCGGAGACGCTGGGGCTGGGGGCGTATACGCACCCGGAATTGTCTTGGGATGCCACGAAGCTGCTGTTCTGCTTCAAGGGCGAGCCGGCGGGCAGCACGAGCATCTACGAAATCGGCGTCGACGGACAGGGCTTGCGGCGAGTCACGGATCCGGCGTGCGCGTGCGAGTGCTACAAAGGGAGCCACGGCGGCCAGCACGATATCGCCCCGGCCTACCTGCCGGACGGCCGGATCGTGTTCCTGTCCACACGCCCCAGCGGCCTGGTCCCGTGCGCGAACTCGGGCGTGAGCATCCTGCACGTGATGAACGCCGACGGTTCGGACATGCACCCTATCTCGGTCAACCACGTGAACGAGTTCGACCCTGTCGTTTCGCCGGACGGGCGGATCCTGTTCGGCCGCTGGGAATACGTGGACAAGAACGCCTTGACGATCCAGTCGCTGTGGTCCGTCAACCCGGACGGCACCCAGGAGACGGCTGTGTACGCCAACAACATGGTGTTCCCCGAGGCGGTGCTCGACGCGCGGCCCGTGCCCGATTCGCACTTGATCGTGGCCACCTTTGCCAAACACAACTCGACGCCGCGCGGTTCGATCGCCCTGATCGATCCCCGGTTGGGCAAGAACAGCCCGGCGGCGGCCAAGAACCTGGAGCATCCGGAAGACCCGATCTACGACCGGGGCGATTCCTGCGAGCCCTGGCCGGTGACCAAGGACGTGTTCCTGTTCAGCGGCCGGCCGCCGGGACGCACGCGGAACGTCCTGGAGATGATCGACACCGCAGGTCGGCGGCTCGAGTTGATGTCCGACCCGGACATCTGCCTGCACTCGCCGATGCTGATCAAGCCCCGTCCGGTGCCGCGTGTGCTGTTCGACACGACCGACCGGCAGGCGACGTCCGGCCGGTTCTTCGTCCAGGACATCTACAAGGGGCTGGCCGGCGTTGAGCGGGGCGAAGTGAAGTACCTCCGCGTGATCGAGGAGACGTCGCGCGTCAGTCCCACGCTGATGGGCGGCAGCCCGTACAATCAGGTCTTTCTGGTCAGCGCGGCTCTGGCTTTCAACGTGAAAAACTTCCTGGGGATCGTGCCCGTCGAGGAAGACGGCTCGGCCTATTTCGAGGTGCCCTCGGGCCGGGGCGTGTTCTTTCAGGCGCTGGACGCGGAGGGCCGAACGATCCAGGTCATGCGGAGCTTTGTCCAGGCGGTTCCCGGCACCACCCGTTCCTGCATCGGCTGCCACGAGCACAAGTACAGCACGACGGTTGCTTCGGCCGGCTATCCGAATCTGCTCGCTCGTACGCCCCGCCAACTGCAGAGCGAATCGTGGGGCAGCGGCTACGTGGACTATCCCAGCATGGTGCAACCGATCCTGGACAAGCACTGCGTCAGTTGCCACGGGGGCGAAAAGGACATCGCTGCGGGCATGGATCTGTCCGGCGGCTGGACCGAGCACTTCAACATCAGCTACGAGAACCTGGCCAACCGGGTCGAGACGCAGCTCACCGCCTACTGGATCGCCGGCATCGACTGTATGAACGGCACGGCCCCGTGGTCGTGCCAGATTTTCCCGCCACGCGGCCACGGCTCCGGTGCCGCGCCGCTGGCCCAACTCCTGGTCAGCGGCCATGATGGGCAGATTCCCAACCTCAGCCGGCCCGAACGCGATCTGTTGATGGCGTGGATCGACACCAACGGCCTGTACCACGGCAACTGGGACTCGACCCAAGCCGGCTGCGCGATCCGCGAGTGGAACAGCGTGAAAGGCGCCCTGACGGCCCAGATGCAGGCGGCCGGCTGCCTCCGCTGCCACGGGGACGGGCAGAAACTCCTGTATTTCGAAAACGATTGGATCAACCTCCGAGATCCGGAGTTCAGCCGGATCTTGCGGGCACCGCTGGCCAAGGGCGGACGGGGGTACGGACTCGGCTTGTGCCGCGATCGCACGGTCTCCGCTGATCGGCAGCGGATTCATCTGCTCTGGAAGGGCTACGCCCACGCGGTCCAGCCGCCGGAAGCCTTTCCCAAGCGGCAGTGGGTACGCTACGACGCCAGCGGCCAGCCGGCCGTCAGTTTCGCCTCCACCGAAGACCAGTTCTATCAATCCATGCTGTCCATCATCCGCGACGCCCGCGACATCGCGTCGAGCAACCCGCGCGTCGATATGCCGGGAGCCGAGATCATTCCCGGCGCCTGCCGGCAGGATCTTCCTCCGCCGTTGCCGGACATCGCCCCGGCGTTGTCCGCCATGACGGATGCCGCAGGCGTCGTACATCTGTCGTGGGAGCGCTCGGCGCGGACGATCGGTCTGGCGGCCGAACTGCATCGCAGCGGCGCGGCTGGCTTCACGCCGGATACGAGCACGCTCTTGGCGCAGACTTCGCTGTCTCAGTACGCCGATCGTCAGGCGCCGCTCGGCCAGCAGTATTACGCACTGGTCCTCCTGAGGGGCGCTGAGCAGAGCAAGCCGGCCTATGTCCACGTACACGTGCCGGAACCGCCGCCGCCGCCCGCGCCCGAAGACTTGAGAGCGGTTTCCGGTTCCTGCTCGATTCGCCTGGCCTGGCGTCCGCCACGGGTTGCGGTGGCCGGTTATCAGGTCTATCGGAGTCCGGCAGAGGGAGCCGAGTTCAAGCTCGTCACGGCGTCGCCCATCCGGCAGACCCGTTTTGCCGACGCGGGTGTGGAGTCGGGAAAACCCTACCGCTACATCGTCCGCGCGATCAGTCAGCGCGGGGCCGAGGGGCCTCCCACGCCGGCGGCCGAAGCCAGCGCGACCATCATCCGCGAACCCGTGTTTGCAGCGACATTCCAGACCCCGCCCGGCGCGGCGCTCTGGGGCGGACAAGCGCTCAACGGCAAGCTGCACGGCGCGGCCGCGTGTTCGGCCGGCGGGCTTGATCTGCGGCGCGGCGGCCATGTCACGTTTCCGCATCACGAGCACTTCGACCTGGCGCAGCCCCTGTCGGTGACGTGCTGGGTCTGGTTCGATGCACCGGGACGGATACCCGTGGTCGTCAGCTGCGGCGTCTGGAACCAGGCCGGCTGGTTCCTGCAGCGTTTGGGCGGCGTTTGGCGCTGGCACGTCGGCGGCGTGGACTGCGATGGAGGGCGGCCCGCCGAAGGCCGCTGGATGCACTTGGCCGCCGTGTACGACGGTCAGACGCTGAGCCTGTACGAGGACGGCGTTCAGGTGGCCCAGCGGGCGGCAAGTGTCAATGCGTCGCCTTGGCCGGGTGAACTGCACGTCGGCCAGTACAGTGGCGGTCCGACAGCCGACTATCAGGTGACGGGACGCATCGCGGGCCTGAAGATCTACCATCGCCCGCTGGACGCGAACGAGGTCGCCGCCGAGGCGAAGCAGGTGCCCAGGATGTAGGCTCGGGGCGTGTACCCCGAGTCCAAGCTGGTTGGCTGGCAGGAGAATCGAGCGGCTCCTCAATCATTTTTCGATCTCCTCTGGAAAGTCCCCGGATCTCCTGCGATAGTGTTGATACGCCTGTCCGCTCGTCGGACAAGCGAACCATCTTTCGCTCGAAACTTCGTCACAGTGCATTACGAACCGTGCCAGAAAGGGCTCCAGCAATGAAACCAGAAATTGGGCGTCGTCATTTTCTCCAGCTTGGCGGATTCGCTTTGACGGGCGCCGCCGTGTCGTCCCTGTCGAGTACCGCGCCACAGGTCCGGGCCGCAGAATCGGGCGGCCGCATCAAGAAGGCGGTGGGCTGGGAGATGATCCGGGAGGAACTCTCGGCGGAAGATAAGTTCCGGCTGGCGAAAGACGTCGGATTCGAGGGCGTGGAAATCAACAGCCGGTTGCTGAGGCCGGGCTCGCCGGAACCGAAGGACGTGGCCCGCGCCAGCGAGAAGGTCGGCATTCCAATCCACGGCGTGTCGGGCGCCAGCAATCAAGATCTGAAAGCGATCCTCGACGAAGCCGCCATCTACGGAGCGACTTCGGTGCTGCACGTTGTGCGGGCCGATCCCAACGGCTCGTACCTGGAGAATTACCGCCGCTCGCAGGAGTTGCTCCGCGAGGCGGCACCCCACGCCGAGAAGCTCCGCATTCCGATCCTGATCGAAAACGTCTGGGCCACGTTCCTGATCGAGCCGCTGACGATGGCCCGCTACATCGACGAGTTGAACAGCCCCTTTGTGCAGGCGTACTTCGATGTGGGCAACTGCATGCGCTGGGGCGTGCCGCCGCAGTGGATCGAGGTCCTTGGCAAGCGGATCGGCAAGATCCACGTCAAGGAGTACAGCCTGAAAACGGCCATGAGCCAAGGGATGGGGAAAGGGTTCGATTTCCCCATGGGCGAGGGCGACATCCAGTGGAACCGCGTGCGCGAGGAACTCGGCAAGATCGGCTTCTGCGGCTGGGCTACGGCCGAGGTCCGCGGCGGCGACCGCCAGCGCCTGGCGGAAATCTCCGGGGAGATGGACCGCATCCTGGGTCGGTAAGTGCCGTCAGGCCTTACTCCGAATGCCCCGGCGAGAGAAAACCGCGATCCAGCACGAGTTTGGCCCGCTGGTAGTTCGTCAACTGCCACTTGGGTTCGCGGGCCAGCGAGCAAACGTAGTGGACCAGGGCGGATAACTCCTGCTCGCCGAGATTCGGATTGGCGGCCATTGCCGTGCCGGGCAAGCCCAGCCGGATGCGCACCAAGACGGACGGCGGCTCACGACCGCCTTTGAAGTCCTCCCACACCAGATTTCGCGGACGCGTCGGGTAGCCTTCTTCGTCCGACAAATACAGCCCCGTGTCGCCGGTCCCGTCGGGGCCGTGACACCGGGGACAATTCTGCTTGACGTAGACCTCGCGTCCGCGGCGGATCAACGCCTCCGTCGCCTGCCCCAAAACCGGAACGGCCACAGCCGCACCGGGGGTCAGCTGCCGGTCCATGATCTGCCGCAACTCCTCCGCGTCGATGTCGTCGTCCTCGTATTCATCCCGCAGCTTGAGGACCAGGGTTTCCCGGACGCCCTCGCGGCGCAACCTCAGCACCTCGTCGATCAACTTGCTTCGGGCCGCGTCGGAGAATTGCTGAAACGACGGCATCGACGTGCCCGGGACCCCGCGGACCAGAACCGCGTCCAGGTCGGCCGGCGCGGGCACGCCGTTGACGGTGCTCACCAAGCGGAACTTGCTGGAGCGGAAATTGTGCGGCCTGGGAAACAGGGACCTCGCGGCCTCGCCTCGGCCATCGCCATCGGTTCCGTGACAAGGGCTGCAGTGGTTCTGATACAACTCGCGGCCCGTCAGCGAGTCGTCAGCCGGCCGAGGCTGGACCGATGACGTTGCGGGCCAAGCGGTTTCGGACGCTACCGGACGGGCGGGGGGCGACGTCGCACGATGGCAGCCAATTCCCAACGCCGTCAGGATGAGCAGGACAGACCCCACAACGGCGACGCTGGCAGGTTCGCCGAGCGTCCCACAAGCCGCCGCGTGAAACTTCATATCGAACATCTCGTCAGTGTCGTCGTCCACCGCGGCATTGTACCCTGCCGGCCTTCTGCCGGGCAACACAGGCGACTCATTCTCCCGCGATCACTCTGCTTTCGCCCGGACGCAGTTCCATGGGCGTTGCGCGGTCGCAGTGCCGGACCGTCACGGACGTGCCGCCTTTGCTTCGTAGCGAGGCGGCCGTGAGCTTCGCCTCGTTCCACGCGATGTCCACCTCGAACCCCCCGCGGGCGCAGAGGCCCTTGACACTGCCGGACGCAAGGTTCCGTCGCGATCATGG
Organism: uncultured Pirellulaceae bacterium; assembly: GCA_964443915.1. GTDB lineage: Bacteria > Planctomycetota > Planctomycetia > Pirellulales > Pirellulaceae > Anammoximicrobium. Next base: position 14,580 of record CAYUFW010000134.1, on the reverse strand, counting down.
AAATCACCGAAACAGTAACCGCTGCGGCCGATGGTTCAGCAAAAAAACTTCGCCAGACATGGACCAAACGTGTCACATGTCAGGCGAATGAATGGTCGCATCACGAACGAGCAATCAGCAAGGAACGCCAGTATTCGAGAAGTTCGAGAAGATGGTCCGAAGTAGTCGGTGCCGAACCGGGGTTGTGGAATGTTCAGCGACAGAACGGGAGGAGAATTCAATGGCGGATGGCAGGTTACAGTACCGAAACAAGGAATACTACCCGCGGCGGGTCGTTGTCATCACGGTGATACCGTCGTATAACCAGCAGGCGTACGCAGTTGACGACGCCATCGAGGCGAAATTGGTCGACCTGGTGTCGGGCATCGGCCCCAACTGCCAAGTGAGCAAGTTCCAGTGGATTGTCGCCACGGACGAGCCCAGCGGCGCGATCTGGCAGGACCTGACGCACGAGGGCGTCGAGAACGTATTCGTTTTTTCCGCACTCGTCGGCACGGACTGGAAGTTCCAATGCCGTCCCAAATGCACGGACGACGAATGGGAGTTCGATGGATTGGGCGCGTTCTTGCAGCAGCACGTCGGGTAACCTGGCCCGGCCGTGCCAGGGATCGTGCCCCGCCGGGCGACCATGGTTCATCGTGAGTTGGTTGAGAACGTAACGAGCGGGTTTCGGGATTCCGCCAACCGCTGGCGGCGTTGGACGCGCGTCAGGTCGGACGATGCGGGTGCGGTGGATGTCGGCATGGCGGCACCGGAAGATTCCTGAATCCGCGACGCACGCGCGTCGCCTATTAGTTGTACAGCGCCATTTCTTGTTTTAGGGTCTTCTGAACGGAGGATGAGATGCGACGACTTCTTACTCACCTGGCACAGTTCAGTGTCTTCTCAAGGCAAGGCGAGGTATTGTGTACTCGCGGGCTCGAGTACCTGTTGCAGGACAAGATCGCTAGTGAGGCATTTGCGAATCTTGTCGGTTGTCCGGCTGATTTGAGACACGATCTTCGCTGGCGAGCGGAAGCACTGGCGCCGGACAAGACGCGGCCGGACCTCGAAGCGTCCGCCGCGAATTCGCAATCCAAGCCTGTGCCTGTCGTCAAGGTCGAAGCGAAGCTCGGTGCTGCAATCGATGAGAAACAACTCGAGGCGTACGGTCGCGATCTGAAGGCTAGAACTGGCCGAGGAGTACTGGTCTTACTCGTTCCGCGAGACCGAACCGGTGAGGCGAAGGAAGTGATTCGAAATGCTGAGATTCCGCACGAAGTACAGAAGGTCGTCTGTTCGTGGGAGGATGCTCTTGAGTGCCTTCGGCAGGCAAATAGCGAACCGCTTGCGGGGGACCTGGCGCAGTTCGAGGCCATGTACCGGGTGCTCTGTGGAGACGACATTGAGCCGCTGGCCAACGAGGATGCCATTCGCGCTTGGCGCGAACGTGAAGGTAGCTTCATTGCCTATGTCGACCGCGCGACTCGCGAACTCAGCAAGACGACGAAGTTGCTTCCGCTTGCTCTTGACTCCAAGAAGAAGCGAGTGGACAGGGACGAGCCGGAAGACATTAACGGTCGCGTCGCCCATTCCGACGTGGAGGACTCAAGGGCGAGAATCCCTAAAGGGGGGTATTTGAGACGCTACGTGCTTTGTTTCGAGCAGGAATCGACGAAATCGTATTTTTCCATCGGAGTCCGAGATCCGTTCGAGTCATACGTAACGCCAGTCTGGCTTCGGTTCCATTCGGTGACCGGCGCGTTCTCGAAAATCTGTGAGCGTCTACGTAAGTCGCACACACCGCCGAAGATGGTGGAGTGCGAAAAAGGCCACGTATGGATTCCGCTCGACGTGAAGCCCGAGTCCGACGTGCAGACGGTCGTCGCAGAAATTGTTGAACAGGCCACCAAGATCAGTAACATCGCTCGGGGTGCCTGAGCGGGAGAAGTAGGCCCTCCGATGAGTGATTCAGCGTGCCTGCCGAACGAACTGCGGGAGTTCATCAAGTCGTGTAGCTGGACCTTCGCCAAGACGATGCCGAAATGGCCGCACGAGTACATCGTTCGCGGCCAAGTCGACGAGGGCCTGTTCCTGCGGCTTGTACACCACATCCGCGAGCATGGATACCAGGCAGATTTCTACCGCAAAAAGATCACTTACTTCGACGAAGGAGGAATGGTCTACTGGACCATGGGTTCACCGATTTCGGAGACGACCATCGTGAATCGTTGCAGGAAGGAGGACTCGTACGAGTATCGCCGCCTCAACAACACTTTGCCAGCGGACTAGCGGACGATTCCGTCGTGCGCGGTAGGAGCACGAGGAAGATGAACCGCGACCGGCTGACTGCACGCGTTCCGGGCGGCCGGATCGTCTGCATGCAAGCAGCAAGACTTCAATAAAAGAGGAAGTGCTCCCAAGTGGTCTGGCGCGGCCCAGGGCTACGAAACGGCCTTGGAGCGGCACGTCGGGTAAAATCATTGAGCGTCATGTCAACCATAAAGATGTCGGACGTATCTCATGCGAATCGTTACTTGGAACTTGAAATGCGACAATGCAGCGGACGTTTGGCCAAATCTTCAATCGGCCCTGAACGCCGATATTCTCCTGCTGCAGGAAACTCGAAAGCCGGATTGGTGCGGCAGCCTTGCCTGGGAAAATGTTGCCGGCCAGGCTTGGGGCAGCGCCGTACTTGCAGCCCAGGGAAGAATTCGTAGCATTGCGATCGAGGGATACGAGGGGTGGTGCGTAGGAGGCGAGTTGATCGAGAGCGGGTTGAATGCAAACGGGCGTCCCTTGTTCGTCTTCAGTCTTCACGCTCCGACTGGCAACTCGAATCAGCCGCGACGTCCCTACGTCGACGAGGTGGTAGCTGTCCTCAACCTGATTCATGCAGAATTGCCTTCCGATGCCGACCTGGTACTGGGCGGCGATTTCAATTTTCTGTCGCTAGGGGAGCGTAAAGAAGGCGAAAGCCTGCAAACGACGCCAAAAGAGCGAGAAGCTCTGGCACGCATTTCAGGATTAGGCTTGGTCTCGTGCTGGACGACAACTCATCCAGGGCGTCCTCTGACACAGACACTTCGATGGTCGGGTGACAAGACGCCGGACAAGTCGACACCGTATCACTGCGACGGCATCTTTGTGCCGCAGTCATGGTGCTCACGAATATTCTGCGAGGTCTTGACCTCGGCGTGCTTCGAGGTCAGCGATCACTACCCGGTTGCGGCATGGATTTGTCGATGACCGCCCCCGCACCATCGGACGTTTCAGCGGATCGACGCGAACGGGGACCACAATGTTGCGCGCGGAAATTCAAGCTCGATGGTGTCGATGCGTTTCCACTGGAGCTTGCGCTGGTGGGACAATCGTTCACGGAGGCCGCCCGGACTGGTTTCCATCGGACTATTATCAACGAAAATCGGCTATAGGTTCGAAAGGCGCGTCATGAGCAATTCAGGTAATCGCTGCATCAACGGTTCAGTCGTGGGGCGTCTGCTCGAAGAACTGTCGTGGGTCGGCTCAAAGATATCTGATTATCGCAACGGAGGCCGAGGGTACGAAAACGTATTGACGGCCGAAGTTCTTCTGGGGCTCGACTTTTTACCGCGTACACGCTTCCTCGGTGAGGTGATCTCGCGAGCGCATGGTGCGGAGGAGTCTCGCAAGCGGCTTCTGTCGGAGATTGAGGATGCCCTTCTCACGCTTTTGCCGCGCGATCAGCCGCTTGCTCCCGGCGGTCACAGCAAGAAGGAGCAGCTTCGGGTACAACCCGATGGCTTCATTGAGTCTGATACCGTCTTCGTTGTCTTGGAGGCGAAGCGAATTCGTAACAATTCGTTTCAGCCGGAACAGCTCGCGCGTGAGTTCGTGCTGGCACTTCGAAATGCGCACAACGCGGCCAAGGAACCTCTGCTGCTCTTGGTGCTCGGCTCCGAGCCGCCCGTTAAGGTAAGTCGGCGCGGCGAACTGGCGATTGAACAAGCGATCGACCGCCACCTTGACTCGGTTCTGAAACGCACAAAAGACTGCCCCTACACAGTCGAATCGGCTCGTTCCAAGGTCGCGGACGTTGCCTGCTGGATCACTTGGCACGAAATTTCGACACTTGTTCAGGATCAGCTCAAAGTCTTTCCATCTGTAGACCCGTCGCTTAAGGGAACCATTGAGCGACTTGCCAATGCCGTAACACAGGCCATCTCCTGGCACGGGTCATGACAGCACGATCGTGGGTCGGTACACGAACCGCCGATCAGATGTGGTTGAGTCGGAAGGGCATTTGCCCGCGATTGGGTCGTCGGAGACAGCGAATCACGTCGCGAAATGCCGGATGCCCCATAGCCCAGCCTCCCCTTTGTTTGAAGACCGTTGGACCAGCATCCAGCCAAAGCGGCGACAAGGCGCCGCACTCCAAGAAACACCCAGAAAGACAAAAGAACGGGCACTCGCAGTACGAAACCGAGTCCGCTTCACGGCACAGTTTTCCGCGCAGCCGGCGCGAACAACTGGAACTCGAAGATCGTTGGGCCGCCTTGGCCCTCGGTGATGTTCAGGCGGACGACGCGGGCCGTGACCGGATCGAACTTCACTTCGCGGTTCTCGCCGATGGCTTGGCCGCTGTAGAACGTCCTCCAAACTTCGCCGTCTTTGAACTGCAACTCGAAGGCTTTCACGCGGACCCCGAATTCCACGCACTCGTCGATCAGGGCCCGATCGAACGTTTCGGGTTTGCCCAGGTCCACTTCCAGCGAGCACGGGCCGGTGCTGGCGTCGGTGGCCCAACGCGTTTGGTCGTCGCCGTCCACCGCCATCGCGCCGGCGTAGTGCATGTTCTTCTGGTACACGTTGGAGGCGGTGGCTTTCTTGCCTTCGGTCAGCGATTGGCCGAGGCTGGAAACGGCAAGCGGCGGGATGTCGATGGCAGGCTTGTCGAGTTCCAGCGCGACGATCGTGTCGATCTCCTGCCGGTCGGACTTGGGCACGACGATTTCGATGCCCGCCTCGGTCTGCTTCACGGTCGCCTGTCCGCCGGTGAGCACGCTGCTGGTGACGATCTTGGCCGGCAGTGCGGGAAGCGTCAGCACGTCTTCGGGCCACGCGAAGACGTGCAGGTAGATCGTGCTGCCTTTGCGGGTACACACCACGTGTTTGGCCGGCTTGAAAGGCCCGCCGCGCGTGCCGTAGACGCTGTCGCCGTATTTCACCAGCCACGCCCCCATTCCTTTCAGCCGCTCGACTTGCCGCGGTTCGATCTCGCCCGTGGGCATCGGGCCCACGTTGAACAACAGATTGCCGTCGCCACCAGCGGTGCGAATGAGCGTCTGCAGACATTCCGGCAGGGTCTTCATCTTGTCGTCGGGTTTCCACGACCATTGCCGGCAAATCGTCATGCACGTCTCCCACGGCCGCTCGATGTCGAACCCGCCGACGCGCTGTTCGGGCGTGCCGTAGTCGCCGACACCGCCGCCCGCGCGGTTGTTCACCAGGATGTCGGGCTGCAGCGTGCGGCAGAGGCGGACGTTTTCCGAGCCTTCCTGGCGATCGAACTCCTGGGGCACGTCGAACCACATCGAGTGGAACGGGCCGTAGTTCGTGATCAGTTCGGTGACCTGGGCCCGCAGGTAGCGGCGGTAGGCCGCGATGTCGGACTTCTCGCGCCGGACCCGGCCGCCGGGGCTGGTGAGCGGAAAGTCGGGATGGTGCCAATCGCAAACCGAGTGGTACGTGCCGAAAGCGAGGCCGCCGCGGCGGCACGCCTCGGCGAGTTCCTTCGTCACGTCGCGGCCGAACGGAGAACGCATGATGTCGTATTCGGTCTGCTTCGTCTCCCACAGACAGAAGCCGTCGTGGTGCTTGGTCGTCAGCACCATGTACTTCATCCCGGCAGCCTTGGCGACGGTCACCCACTCGTCGGCGTTGAACTTCGTCGGGTTGAACTTCTTGTACAGATTGTCGTACTCCTCGATCGGCGTCTGGGCCCCACGGGACCAGCCGATCTCGTGCCCGGTCAGGCTGACCGGTCCCCAGTGGATGAACATCCCGAACCGCATGTCCTGCCAGCGCTTCAGCGCCGCCGGATCGGGCTTGAGCCACGGCTCCACGTCCGCCTGCCGGGCGGCGGGAGTTCCTGGTCCCTTCGCAGCCGGTTTGTCTTCGGCCCGGAGGATCGGGACGATCAACAGCAACACGCAGCCAGCCGGCAGGTGCCGGACGATGCGAGCGTTCATACGCGGTCTCCTCGATAGTGGTGACGATACCAGGATGCAGACTCGCCACGGCCAAGTCAACCCGGCGGAGACCTGATCCAAGGCCTCGTCGTGACGGGAAGATGTGGTATAATTTGTTCGTTAACGTTTGACGGCGATGTTCCGGAGCCTGAGAAACATGAAGACATTGATTCTTGAGCTTCCCGACGATGTGTACGAGCGCGCGGAGCGCCGTGCCAGTGACCGCGGTACATCCCTGAGGCAGGAAGCAGCGGAGTGGCTGGAAGACTACAGCGGCGCGGCTGACGACCGAACCCTGGTTGCTGCACGCACGCGCATGCGGGAACTGTTCCGGACCGTGAAAGGGTTTCGGATGACACCCAAGATCAGCCGCGAGGAGTTGTATGAACGCAGAAGTCTTCGTTGACACGAACGTGTTGCTGTATACGATTGACGAGGACCCGGCGTCGAACGAGAAGCGCGAACGGGCACAGCAGATCCTCCTGACCGAGAGCTGGGGCTGGTCGATCCAAGTCGCGGCCGAGTTCTTTGTGAATGCCGTTTCGCCGAAACGCCCATTTCGCCTCGCGAGTGGCGATGCCGCGGCGTTCGTGGAGACTTGGCTGTCCTACCCGACACTGCCGCTGACTCCCGACCTCGTTCGACAGGCGATCGCGTTGCACCAACGGTTTCAACTGAACTACTGGGATGCTGCCATTATCGCCGCGGCAAGACAGATGGGCTGTCGCATTGTCTACAGCGAGGACTTGAACGCCGGACAGGACTACGACGGCGTGCGCGTCGTGAATCCCTTCCGCTCGGCATCTGCC
>CAYUFW010000134.1:0-7463 GCA_964443915.1 uncultured Pirellulaceae bacterium | reverse complement strand
CGCCGCGTGCTACGGCAAGAACATCGGGATGGCGCGGCTCATTCCTTCCAGGAGTCGTCGCGCTGTGCGCCCCAGAGGTCGGTCTGGGGCAGGAGCAGTTCGGGCAGGTTGCCCCGCGACAAGGTTTCGGGCAGGGGCTGATGCCGCGCGGGCACGCCGTAGGCCAGCGTGTCGGGAGGCACATCCTTGGTCACCACGGTGCCGGCGCCGATGAAGGCGTTGCGCCCGATGGTGACGCCCGGACAGATCGTCACGCCGCCGCCGATCGTGACGTGGTCTTCGATCCGAGGACCCTCGACCGGCGCCGCGCGGCGCATCGGGTACTTGTCGTTCAGAAAGGTCGTGCCCGGCCCGATGAACACCATGCTGCCGATCACCGTGGTGCTGGGAACGTAGACGTGCGCCATGATCTTGACGCCGTCGCCGATCCGGATCCGTCCTTCCAACACCTCGGCGCGGATCACCACGTGGTGTCCGCACTGGAAGCGATGCCCGATCGTCGTATTGGCGTAGATCACCGTCCCGGATCGGATGATGGCATAGTCGCCGATGCGCAGCGGACGCGAGTCGCCGGGATAGCGATAACCGAGCACGACGCCGTCGTCGATCTGGGCGTGCTGTCCGAGTTCGCAGTAGGATGGATCAGTGATGGCGGGACTCCTCGGCAAAACGGCGGAGGATCTCGACGGCCCGCTGCGCGAGCACGTCGCCGGCCGGCTTGGCCAACGGCGGCCGGTACTTGGTATAGCGGTAGAAGGAACTCATGTATTCCCGGTCGCCCGTATTCGGACCGTCGGTGATGTAGCCGTGCGACACGTTGGCATAGCCGCAGGGAATGCTGAGCGGCAGCGGCGAATCGCGGCGGATCAGCCGCCCGATCCCCTGGAACGGTTCGCACGGCAGCCCCACAATCGCCACGTCGCCGAGGCGAATCACGGCGATCTCCAACTCCAAGTGCTGCGCCGCCGAACCGGCCTGTCCCGCGTCGTGCAGGCCCAACGCCCAAAGGTTCCAGGCCCGCAGCGGCTCGACCAAGCGGCCGCGGTACTTGGGCGTCAGCGCCCGAGGAAAATTGAGTCCCACGCAGGACCGTGTGTCCTCGTCGCCGGCCTCGGCCCGGCGGAGGAAGGCCTCCATTTCCTCGAGTTCGGCACGCAGCACGTCACGCGGCGGCAGCGGCGCGAGCGGCACGCCGACGGTCTCCACCGCGACATCCAAGCCGTCGCGGCCTGATGGTCGCAGCCCGGCCAGCGCCGCGACGTAGCTTTGGCCCAACATTTGGCCAAACTCGGTCGCGCGCTTCACGCCTCCCGTGAACATCTCCTTGGAGTTGACGTCGCCGGCACAGCCTTGCAGAAACCCGATCGGCACGCCACCGCTGGCGCGGTCCAGGTGCTGGGCCAGCACGTCGGCCGCGACCTGGGGCCAGTCGCCGAACACGACCGGCCGTTCCGGATGGTAACTGGTGACCGGGTGACCCGTGAATTGGCACAGCCCGGCCACGAACCGGCCTGCCGCGTTCTTGAACAGCACGACCGGCGCCTGCGTGTCGACGTCGCCCCGGTAGTCCTGGCCGACCAGCGCCCGGTCCTCCTCGCGCATGAAGTAGGTGCTGCCATCCGCCCGCCGGCCCTTACGGTTGTAGGTGATGCGGTTTTCCTGCCCCACGGCCCACCACACGGTCACCTCTTGGAGCCGATCCGGCAGACGCTCGGCGTTGCTCAGCAGCTCGTCCAGGAACTTCCGGCCGATCGGCAGCAATTCGGCCGGCTGACTGCCTTTGGCGGGCACGTCGTAAATCGCCACGGGATTCTCTGCGAAATTCACGCTGCTGTGATTGTGCGACGTGAAGATCCACACGTGCGACGGCGGGAGTCCCATCTTCTCGGCCAGCGACCGGCGGATCAGCTGGTTCACGTTGGCCGGGGTGGTGCCGCCGAAATGCGTGGTCACCAGGCAGAGCCGCGTGTCGGCGTCCTCCAGCAGCAGCGCGGTCGTCTTCAACGGCCCGGCGACCTCGGTGGCCCGCGCCCCCACGCGGCTGCTGGTCGCCGCATTGGCGTCCGCGACGATGGAAAACTCCACAGCCGCGACGCGCAGCTGCGGGCGCTCGACGGACACGGCGGCAGCCGGGGCCAGCCATCCCGACGCACAGCCCCAAACCAGCAGCAGGATCTGCCAGCGCACCGTTCGGGCCGTTTGCGTTCCGCGGTTGGCCTGCTCCCCAGTCCGGCTTCTCGCCTCAACGTCTGACCAGCGCATCCGTCCCTCCATCGAAAAACACCCCGCTGACCGGAAGTCGCCCAGCAACGAATGGGCATGATGAGCCTACCGTCCGGGGCGCGGACCGTCAAGAACCGGGACCTCTCCCGGCGTTTGATCTTGGCGGCGGTGATGGTGTCCGCCGCATGTCCGTGCCTGGCCCCCCGGACACGGCTGATCGACTGCAGCAAGCCCCCCGCCGTCTCCCTGTACCGCGTCTGGCATTCTGCCGATGGCGCAGTCCTGGTCAGTGCATTTTCCCCGTTGCATTCCCGCCGTCGGCGTGTTAGTCTATTTGCTGCCAGCGACGATCCACGCCGGCATGGATCGGCCAGCGCAGAGTCAGAAGACCACCACACACCAGTTGCCGGCCCCAGCCGTCCCCCTTGATTGGCAACCTTCCCAGATCAACCACAACGCGTTTCCGTTGCGCGGAATTCTCTGGTGGTCTCCCGCGTGACGGATTCCTCGGTGAGCGGCCCAACATGCGGAAGAAAGGCAGACCTGGCGACAATGCCTGTTCGCACGCGATCCCGCGTGCCGATTGGCTTCCTCCGGAATCGAATTCGAACAAGTTCCACAGCCAACTCCTGCTCACGAGAACCGACGGCGGGTCCGGACCGCTGTGCATTGTGGGCCGTGAGCTGCAGTTGGTGTGGTACGCGACGGAAAGGGACCGGGCCCAAGATCGTCACGGCAGGCTCGTCTGTGTGCTGGAGTTCAGGGATTGCCGGAGACGGCGCGATGAAAGCGGCGACCGCTACTACTTTACGGCCGTGTTGCTCGAAGACGTGAGCGGCGAGTACCGGGAGTGGCTCGGACATCAGGAGCATCGAGGAAGACCGTTTGGGGAAGACGCCGATGTGCTGGAGACGGAAGTCCGGTTTTCGGTTGCAGCCCCGCAGAGGCCGGAACAGCCGTTTGCCATGGAAGCGCCAGCGACGCAACTGTTCGTGATCCATCAGCCCGAGGTGAGTGAACTGAGCAGCCCGCAGCTGGACATGATTTTCGACGTGATGAGCTTCCTGTATCAGAGCATCCCAGGCATGGAACTGATGGCAGAACTTCGAGCACCGGGAGTTCGATCCCCGCGCGCATCGGTTCCAGGCGACCCGTCACTCGAACTGCAGTCACTCTTTACTCCGATCGCGTAAGGGGTGCCGTATCGGGACAGCCGTAAGAAGGCTGCCCGTGCAGTGCTGGCGCCTTCGGCGTCCTCCGTCAGCGGATGACACAACTGAGATCTGCCCACAACTACTGCTGGACTGCGGCGTCGCGGTGTGGGAGCAGCCAGTGGCCAAGGGGACGCAGAAAGCAGAGCCAGTTGCGGGTGCCGCGTCGCAGGCCCGCCTCGTCCACGGCGGCAAGGGCGAGCAACTGCTGGTCGGCAAGACGTTGGATGCGGTAGCCACCGGGGCCGGGATAACGGTCGTCGAGCTGCAAGTCGATCTGGTCAGACAAGGTCTTGACCGGCTTGTCGGCCGCCAGACCCACCAGCAGCTTTGGGCCGGGAACTGAGGAAAGGTCATCGGTCGGCTGGATCGGCAGGGTCACGCCGTACCGGCGGCTCACGTGCTCGGCCAACTGTTGCGCCGCTTGCTTGGCTGCAGGCGATCCGGGGGAGTGGACCAGCGTCATCTGCGGCTGGCCGTCGCGAACCAGGACCCAGTCGTGCCACTCGACTTGCACATCCGCCGGCGATACGTGCGGGGCCATTTCCTGGAGGATGCCCAGCACGTAGCGTTTGGCGGCCTCAATCGCCTGCGTGCTTTCGGCGGTCGCGGCCAGGTAGCGGTAATCCAACACCGGGCCGTCTCTGGGTTCGTGATGGTAATGGACCTCGCGCCGGCCGATGGCCAGCGGGCCTTGCTCGGTGAACCACAACGCCCGCTCGGCCTCGATTTGTTCCAGACGCTGGCGCCACGCGCCCTCGGCCCGCGCTTTCAATCGCGGCAGGTACCACTCGACCATGCGGGCCAGGTTGGCGTCGTCCACGCCGTCGCGGGCGCCTTCCCAGTCGCTGGACGTGAGCATGTCGATCGAAGTATCGTTCGAGTCCGACGAGCCGTACGCCAGCAGCCGCTCGCCCTGCACGCCGCCCAGCCGGAACCAAGCGTCGGCCGTGCAGTCCACGTAGTACAGCCAGCCCTTCCAGATCGGGCCGGTGCGGATGAAGTGCGCCGGCGGCCCCTGCTGGACCACCGACCAACCCAGGATGCGGCTCTGATGGTGCGGGAAGCGAACGCCTAAGCCCGTCCCGCCGCGCGTGAAGCCCACCTGGCTCTGGGCCGGCAGCTTGACGAAACCCTCGCGCAGAAATCGCTGCAGGTTCGGATACCCGTACTGGTACATGCCAAAGTCGCGGGTCCAGGGGGCGAACGAGTGTACGTGCTCCGGCGTCATCCAGCCCGGCGTGGTCCAATTGGACCCGGGCCCCAGTCCTGCGGCGCAGTATGCCTTGGCGCGGGGCAGATAGCTTTTCTGAATCGCCGTATAGCTGGGCTCGTCCGTCCAGTGCGGATAGGCTGTCAGAAAGCCTCGCTCGGAAAGGTACTCCTGCAGCTGGGCATAGTAGTCCACGTACGCCGCGCGCCAGTCTTCAGGCCAGCGTTCGTAGGGTTCGGTCACGTCGCACGTCCGGCCGGTGACGGCGTCGGCCCACCACTGGCCCGTGCGGGTGTCCTTGAGCATGAGAAAGGTGATGCCGTTGTCCAGGTACAGGTCCAGCCAGTCGTTCCACTGGCGCGTGAAGTCCAGCCGGGGCGGCGGGGTTTGGCCGCGGAGCGGGCTGGTCTTCGCACGCAACGCGTCCTGGAGCGTCGTCTCGGTGTTGCGGAGCCGGATCTTCTGTGTGTCGGGATAGGAGATCACGCCTGCGTCGCAGCGCTGCCGGCCCATCTCGCGGGCCAGCCGCGGATCGTCGCCGATGCCGCCGCCCCAAGTCCGCAACTGGACGATCCGCGGGTCCGGCATCAGGATCGGCGCCACTTCGACGCGGATGGGCAATTCGGCCAGTCGCTCGCCGCCCGCCGTCGAGAACGCGATACGACTCGTGTACGAGCCCGGCGCCAAGCCGCGCGTGTTGACCTGGACCCAGAGCGTTCTCGGCTCCAGCGGCGTCAAACGGAAAGCTGGCTTACCTGCGGGTTTCAACTGCTCGACCGGAATCAGGTAGAAGGGGCCTCGGCGCGAGCGGTCCACTTTGGCGTAGGTCGGGGGCGGGTCGATGGGCACCTCGGGTGCTTGCCCCATGACCAGGACGCGCAGCGCACTGGCAGGCGCCTCCCGGCCGTCCGCGGCGCGCAGGGGCTCAGCCACCAGATGCACCTCTCCCACTTCGGCCGTCGCCTGGACGCAGAAGAAGGCGGTGTCGATCTCCTCCCGTACAGACGCGAAATCCAGCGTGGCGAGCAGTTCTTCGGGCCGCGGACCGCAAGGCCGCCAGATCAGGCGGGACTCGACCGATCCATCCCAATCTCGCCGCCAGAGGACCAGTTTGCGTTCGGGCGCGGCCGCGCTGAGCAGCGCCGCAGCCTGGGCCGATTCCGTCAGCGGCCCCGCCTGTGCCACCAGGTTCCGATAGATGCGCAGCACCTGGGCCTTCGTCGCTTCGTCGCGGCAATCGTAGGGCCCGTAGGTCGAGAAGATGAACCGGCCCGCTCCGAGTTCGATGTAGCCCAGCGTCGTGAACTCGCCGGGCTTGCCCAGCACGCTCACACCCTGGAACCTCAGCAGCGCATGAGGCCCGCTCAGCCACGGTGCCCCTGCGGCCTCGACGCCGGCTAGGCAGGGATCGTCTTTCCGCAGAACTTCGGCCTGCCAGCCCTTTTGCGCATAGCCCCAGGTGGCCGCCCCGATCCACGGCGCGGCCTTGAACGGCCGGTCCAGCGCGCCGATGACCGCTCCGTTGGTCATCAGCAAGTGCCCGCCGGACTCGACGTACGATTCGGCCGCGTCCGCCTGTTCGGGCGTGAACTTGCGCGGGCATTCGCGCAGCCAGACCACCATCGAATACTTGGGGAATTCCGCGGGTTCGAGAAAGTCGCCCCGGTCGTCCGACACGACGCCCAGTTCCGCGCTCACGTAGTATTCAAAGAACCGCCGATCGCCCTCGCCCAAGCCGCCGGAGCCGACAATCGCCACAGGCCGCGGCTCCGCACCGGCGGCGGCGCAGAGCCAAGCCGTCACAACCAGGAATGCCGCCGCATTTCGTGAGCGTCTCATTCGTTTGCCTTTCTTCAAAGGGAGGAAGCTGGCAGGAAGATCGGAGCAAGAAAATGTCCGAGAGGGATTCTCATTGTTCTGCCCCAATCTTCCTGCCAGCTTTCCGAGCATCTGCATTCGACTGCCCGCGAGGGCCGCGATTTCCCGGCTCAGTCCAGGACGCCGCGCAGGCTCCTACTGCCGCGGCACGCTCATCACATCGCGGCGCGGGGCGGACCAGAGTCTGTCAACGGCGCCTTGGACCGACCCCAGGGCGGCCCGGTAGTCGTCGTCGGACGTGTCGTGATACACGAACGGTTGGCACTTGCCGCTGCCGCCCGATTCCTGATCCAGCGGAGCGGCCAGGAACAGGCTGCGCTCGGGACGGTGGATGTCGATCCAATCGGTCCGCGTGACGTCGGCCGGCTGGTGGCACGTCGCGCAACGGCGCTCGTGCATCGCCGCCAAGCTCTTGAGCAACTCCGGATCGCCGGGCAGGTTGTACGCGGGCCGGTCGGTGCGCTTGTTGACGAACCGGTCGTGGTACGGCGCATTGGCGTCGATCCACATCGCCAGCCGCAGTCGCTTGTCGGCGTTCAGCTTGACTTCGCCCGCGTGGTTCTGATCGGCCAGCGCGGTGAGCAGTTTGCTCTGACCGGAACCGTAGGCCAGCGGCGGCGTGATGCTGGCGTCCTGGGCGCGGGCGGCCGACAGCGAAACCAGCTTTTTCTCCAGAATCGTCTCGAAGGCCCGGTTGTGGCCATAGTCGGCCACTTCCGCGTCGTGCGAGATCAGTCCGCCGCCGAGATCGATCGCACCTGCGGGCTTCAGACCGGTGTGGCAGCGCACGCAATGCCGGTCCAAGATCGGCTGGATGTCCCGCAGGAAACTGATCGGCCGGTCGCCCCACGGCGGCGGCACGGGCTCGCTGGGCTCGCGCGCCAACGCCAGCGTGTCCCACTTAGATCTCTCCAGCGGGGCGACGCTCCGCGTTTCGT
>CAYUFW010000133.1:0-20417 GCA_964443915.1 uncultured Pirellulaceae bacterium | reverse complement strand
AAACGCCACCGCACTTTAGAAACGAGGAAGTTAGAAACTGGAAATGGCACTAGTGATCGACGCCGGCCGGATGTTCCGGGACGGGCACAAGTTCTACAGATCGCAGAATGGAGTGTGGCTCACGGACGCGGTGCCTCCTGAGTACATTCGCGAGTGACTAAGGGCAACCGCGACACGGGGCTTTGATCACCGAGAGACATAGCGAACATGACCGACCGACGCCAAATCGCCGCTGACTGGGCAGCCCGTGGATTCAGTTGTGATCTCTGGATCGACCCGCCAGGCCAACGGTGGGAGGACTTCACACACGCCACGGACGAACTCGTCGTCGTGCTGGAAGGCAAGATGGGGTTCGAGGTCCAGGGGAAGGTTCACCATCCGCAGCCCGGCGAAGAACTGCTGATCCCGGCCGGTGCGGTCCACTCGGCACGGAACATCGGCGGCACCACCTCGCGATGGCTGTACGGTTACCGGAGTGTCTGACACGGCACTGGGGACTGCTCGGATGCCCGCTACAGCGTCCCTCGGCGAGAAACGCAGTTAGCCGGGGCGCCACATGGGTCCGCAGTATCGCCAAGTTGATCCCTAGACGTCGCCACTACAATGGATTGGGAATCTCCGTCACTCACGGATCAGGGCGCAGGTGGTGCCAAGACCGCGGGGCCAACTCAGCTTTGGAGGAATCTCAGTGATCACCATGAACCGTCAAATCGTCCTGGCTGCCCGACCGGAGGGTCTACCCAAGCCGTCCGACTTCCGACTCGTCGAGTTGCCCGTGCCCGAGCCCAACGACGGGCAGTTTCTCGTGAAGACGAACTACTTGTCGGTGGACCCGTACATGCGTGGCCGCATCAGCGAGGCCAAGAGCTACGCCGACCCGGTCCCGATCAACGAAGTCATGGTCGGCGGCACGGTGGGCACGGTCGTGGAATCACGGCACCCGGACTATCAAGCTGGCGAGGTGGTAGTGGGCTACTGGGGCTGGCAGGAATATGCCATCTTAAACGGCCAGGGCGTCGAGAAGTTTGACACCTCGCTGGCTCCCATGTCCACTGCGCTGGGCGTCTTGGGGATGCCGGGCATGACGGCTTACTTCGGTCTGCTGGAGATCGGCACGCCCAAACCGGGCGAGACGGTGTTCGTCTCCGGAGCTGCTGGGGCCGTGGGCTCACCGGTCGGTCAAATCGCCAAGATCAAGGGTTGCCGCGTGGTCGGCTCCGCCGGATCGCAGCAGAAGGTAGACTACGTGACAGGCGAGTTGGGTTTCGACGCGGCCTTCAACTACAAGGAAGTGAAGGACTACGAGGCCAAGCTCGAAGAGGTCTGCCCGGATGGGATCGACGTGTACTTTGACAATGTAGGCGGCCCGCTGACGGATGCCGTGTTCACCAGGATCAATGTCGGGGCCAGAATCGTCGTCTGCGGCCAGATCGACCAGTACAACGCCACCCGGTCCTCGGTGGGTCCCCGGCTACTTTGGCACCTGATCGTCAAACAGGCCCGAGCCGAGGGGTTCCTCGTGTTCCAGTTCGCTGGTCGGTTCCGTGAGGGGCAGCGGCAGATGGCCCAGTGGGTCAAGGAAGGCAAGCTGAAGTACCAAGAAACCGTCGTGGACGGCCTGAAGTATGCGCCGGCGGCCTTCATTGGCCTCTTCCACGGCGACAACCTCGGCAAGCAGTTGGTGCGGGTGTCAAAGTAACCTGGGACCGCACCGATACCGGCGTGCCGGAAGCACTATTTCGGTGTGCGAGACTTCTTCGCTGGGAGTGACTTCCCGTTGCCAAGCAGACGCTGCGTCAGCACGGCGCGTTTACCCGTGGTCGGGAGGCCAAGTTCCTCACACATCGCCTGGCCAGGGAGTAGAGGGTGCCGCGCCGCCGGCTCTTGCCGATGTGCCCTGCGAGCTGATTTCAAGACGACCGGATGGGCAGAGTCCAACGATGCCACGTGTCGCCGTGTACACCGGCGGCCTTTCTGGGGCACCCCTCTGAGCTTCTTGCAGCCCCGCTGGCGGCTTCGATGAGCCACAGCGGCTTACCCCCTGCTCGCAGCTTCGAGGGCCACAGCCGCGTTCTTGAGGGCCATAGCGGCCCGATCTGTTCCCGCTGTGCCGTTCGGCACCCTAAACGAGGCTACCCAAGCGGCGAATGGCGCCGACGAACCGTGGCGGCTGGCAGACAAGACGGGTCTGCCATTCAAAGCCCATGCAAGCCAAATTATGCCACTACTTTGCCACTATTTACGGGGCACCAGAAAAGAAAGGACTCACGTCGATTTGACGTAAGTCCTTTCTCTGTAACAGTGCGGGAAACAGGACTTGAACCTGCACGGTATTACTACCACTAGGCCCTCAACCTAGCGCGTCTGCCAATTCCGCCATTCCCGCGGCCAGCGGTTCTCTCAAGCGAAAGTCTAGGCAGAATTGCCGTCGCGTCAAGACGTGGGCAGACGTTTGACGACGAGGATTGTCTGATCGTCGGCACCCTGGTCGTGTGAGGGATGATCCAAGAACGCGCGAGCTTTGCGAATCAGGGCATCCGCATCCAAGCCGCGGTTGGCCTGGAACAATCGCCACAGCACTCGTTCGCGGGCCCCCCGCAGCGCTCGATGCACGCCTTCGCTGACCACCACGAGCGTCTCGCCACGCTGGAGTTGGTCGGCTATGGCGACGTAGTCGCTGTCCGGCTGGGTCCCCAGCGGCAGCGTCTCAGCGGCAGCCAGCGTGCGCAGCGATGATTCGCCCACCACAGCCGCGTACACGTGCCCCGCCGCCACCGCCTCGACCGCTCCCGTCTCCGGCTGGATGGTCGCGTAGAATAGCGACGCGAACTGATCGCCGACAGATGCGGTCCAGAGCGTCTCGTTGATGCGCTCCGCCAATTGCTGTGCCGCATGCGGATAGGCAGCGTGCGCCCGTAGGGCTGTGTGCAACGTGGCCGTGGTCAGCCCCGACTCGAACATCTTGCCTTGGGAATCTCCCACGGCAACGGCCAGTTGCCCGCCGCAGAGCACGAGCCAGTCGTGGAAGTCGCCACCCAAGGCTCCCGCTTGCGCCGTCCAGCCGGACAGGTCCCAGCCAGGCAGCAACGGCTTGATCCGTGGCAGCCGATGCTGCTGCCACTGTGCCGCGTGCGTCAACTGTCGGGCCAAGCTGCGCAGCTGCAGCGTCTGACTCAACAGCACCGCGCGCTCCAAATCGGCCGCGATCCGTCCGGCCACGATTTCGATCATGTTCGTCTCCTCCAAGGAAAAATCGCGACGACGGTCGCAGAACATCCAGAGGGTCCCAAAGGGCGTCGTGGGACTGGACACCGGGACGCAGACGGCCGAGCGGAATTCCTCAGGGATCTGCCAGTGCGGGAGCAACTCGGTATCGCGCAAGATCACGGCGTGCCCGACCAGCGCTTCCAAGTCGGCGGCCGCACCGCGAAGCGACCGCGGAGGATCGACGAACCGCGATCTGGGCAAGCCCCAGCAGGAGCGGAGTTTGAGCTTGCGCGTGGCTTCATCCAACAAGTACACCGCCGCCGCCTGGCAGCCCACGGCCTGGCCGCCGGCTTTCAATACGGCTTCCAAACGCTCGGCCAGATGAGCTTGTTCGTCCGGATGAGGCGTCACCGGAACTCCAACGGCCAACTCGGCTTCCCGTTGCCACAGCGCGGACCGCGTCTGCTGCAATTCCTGCAACAGATCCGTGATCGAGGCGGCCAGTTCTTGCGCCGTGTCCTGTTCGCAGCCTTCGTCGAACAGACGCGTTCCGGCGGAAAAATCGCTGCCGGAATCGAGCGAAACCTCGCATCGTTCGGCCCCATCCCCCTCGCCGATCGACCGAGACCAGACGGCATGCGAGGCGGTGGCCCCCCCCCGCCGACACTGCAGGGACCATCCCGTGACGTGCTGAAACGCGTCACACAGACGCTGGAGACCGCGAATTTCGTCCAGCTGCGGATGCTTGGCCCTGGGGTTCTCTTCCACGTGCAAACGCAAGTGAGTTGCTGTCTTTCGAGTCACGGCATCACCTGTTCGGGCAACGGGTCCGTTCGTTCTTCACCGCGTCCGCGCCGGACGACCACCGCCGGCCGATGCCTACGGCGCTCAACGCTCGAAGACGAAACCGATGGCGGAGGAGATTGCTCAAATTACGCAAGACCCCCAGCAATCACAAACTACCATCGGAACTGAGGCGATAGGGACTGAGATGGATTTAACGCCGGGGCGATTTTACAGGACTGGGTGGACGGCGCAACCGGCATAAGATGTACAGCCGGAATGCGGGCGCGCCGGCCATTCTGTGTCGCCTGAGAGCAAGGCGAGGCCGATGCGCAGAGATTGGCCTTCAAGGTCGTTCTTTATTTGCCGTACAATCCTGGCGGGGACGGCAATGACTCTAACGTTCGCAGGAACACCGCGACCGTGATGTGGTTTTCTTTGGCAGCGGCCTTCGCGATCAGTGCATTAGGCGGATTCTGGGCCGTGCGGCGACAGCAGGCGGCCTTGGTCTTCGTGTCCGGGCTGCTTCTGAATGTCGCCGGCGCGCTGGTTTGGTGGTACTGGCCGTCCGCCGCCGTGGATGAGTTATGGGGAATCCAGATCGTGTGCTTGGCCCTCGGTTCGGCGGTCTGGACGCTGATCGATGCTGCGTGTCCCGGTCTCGTGCCGCAAGTCGAGTTGGGCCGCCGACGATGGGTCTTTGCACACTTGGCGATCCAAGCCGCGGTTGCCCTGTTGACGCTCCGGGTGGCTTGTCGCCTGACTGGCGTCATGTTGGATCGTCCGCCGATGTCGCTCGGACCGTTGGACTGGTCGGCGTTGCTCGCCACGTGCCTGGGGACGACATTCATCCTGTGGGACCGTACCGCGACCTTTGCGCTGACGGAGATGTACGTCGTAGGTTTGAACTCGCTGGGGATGGGGGAGATCCAGCGTGGCTTCGCGCCGGCCCAGTTTTTCCTTTGGGGTGCGGTCTGCGATCTGGCAGGCTTCGCGTTGGTAGCGGCGCTGGTCGGCTGGGTCCTGCCCCGTCGAAGGCCCATCGCAGGAAGGTTGCGAATCCCGGTCTGTCTTGGCCGTCCGTCCGCCGATTGGTTCCACGGCCTGCAAGCGTTGCTCGCGCTGACCGTTGCCGGATTGACGATCTGCATCGCGATCGACTTCTCCTTTGACCGTCTGGGCAGAGGAGTCGCTTTGTTCGGCTTGGCTGGACGTTGGGCCGCTTGTCCGGCGGCGTTGATGCTCGTCGGGACGACCATCTTGATGGCTTGGCAGAGCCGCGCCCGTTGGAGGGCGGGCTGGCAGTATGCGGCCATGGTCGCCGGGATGTTGTTCACCAGTTCCCTTGGCTGGGCTGCCCTCGCTGCGACGGCTCCCGAACCGTGGCACCATCGCAGCGTCAATTTATTGGTCTCCGCGTCGATGATGACCTTGTTGACCAGCGTTGGCTTGGCACGCGTATTGTCTCGCGATAGCGACTGGATCCAGCGCGGCCGACGGGCGATGCCGGCGTTTGGCGGTTTGGCCCTGAGTCTGCTGGCAATTGTCGTCGCGCAACGCTTGCTGTAGCGGATTCTGCTCAACCAGCCAAACGCCGTCACAATCAGCAGAGTCTTCCCGGCTTGTGAGGAATCGCTTGGTAGCACCGCAGCCTGCCGGAAAATTCTAACTGGCTTGTCCTTAGCACGCCCTGGCATTCAATTGCGTCCGAAAATCGGCCGATAAGGCGCATGTGACTCCAAAGAAAGGACCCCCATGCCCTACGAGATCCGAGTCCAAGATCGGAGCGCAACGGAAATCGCCGAAATCCTGGCTGCCGACGGAAGCGAATTGACGGCCGACGAAGCGGCCGCGCTGCAGAAGTTCATCGAGGACATTGGCGGTTTTGAGAACGCCTACGCTGCCGTCGAGCTGCTCGGCGAACTCGAACAAGCGGCCTAAATCGCGCCCGCCACGAGGTTTCCGCTCGTTCATTGGCCTCAGAACGTGGCCCGCCTGCGTCTCTCCCGCCAGAGCGTTTCCCGCCGCCACGCTATCGCCACAGCGAAACCGGCCACCCTCCGTATAAAGAACCGGCTTTCTCGAAAAGCCCGGCTTCCTTCTCGCCAACAACTGGCGATCCAATGTTTGATCGCTTGGTTGGCCCTGTCCACGCCGCGGAGTTGGCGGACGACGAGAGTGCTTTACTGCAGGGCTTTCCGGAGTCGTCGCAAGCCATGGTTGGTCCTTGCCGTCGAGCCCAATTCGACGGATAATCGAACGCTCAAGGGACAACGTCCTTTTTCGGAGCATGGGCCTACAGGAACCACGAAAGGGTCAGTCTTGCCGTACCAACGAGAAATCAGCCGCGACCACAAGGCTTGTATTCTGTTTCTCCTGGACCAGTCCTATTCGATGGTCGAACCGCTGGGTGGCACGCCACAGCGGAAGTGCGACGAATTGGCCAAGGCGGTCAACGCCTGGCTGTACAACATGTCGATTCGCGCCTCCGGCAACGAAGGGGTTCGCGACTACATGGACGTGGGCGTGATCGGCTATCGCACGGATCAGCAGGCCAATCCGATCATCGGGCCGGCCTTGGTGGGGCCGCTGGCCGGGCGCGAGTTGGTGTCCATCACGGACATCGGCAACTACCCCGCGCGGATCGACACGGTGGTCCAGCAAATTCACGACGAAGAGACGGGTGAAATGATGGAATTCCCGTCGGAGAGTCCGATTTGGCTGGACCCTGTCGCGGAAGGCAGCACGCCCATGTGTCACGTGCTGTATCACGCTTACCAGATCCTGGCCCGTTGGATCCAGCAGCATCCCGACAGTTTTCCGCCGATCGTGATTCACATCTCGGACGGCGAGTCGCAGGACGGCGACCCGATTCCGTACGCGGAGGCGATCAAAGGGCTGGCGACTTCCGACGGCAACGTGTTGGTGTTCAACTGCCATCTGTCGATGATGCAGGCCGTGCAGATCGCCTTCCCGTCGTCACCCGGAGGACTGCCGGACGAGTTGGCTCGGGTCCTGTTCCAGATGTCCAGCGTGTTGCCGGAGACGTTCTATCGCAACGCCGTCACCGAAGGGATCCCAATGTCCCCTGGGGCTCGCGGCATGGCGTTCAACGCGGACATGGTGGTGTTGGTCAAGTTTCTGGACATGGGAACGCGGGCGGCGGTGCAATTGCGGTGAACTGAACGGATTGACCACTCATGCTATTTGAACACCGAGCCTTCTGGCTGCCGAAAGACGTTCAGAACCCCAGCGCGTACGAGGACGCCTTCGACGTGGACGGCGTGCGGGGACTGGCCGCCGTGTGCGACGGGGTCTCGTCGACGATCTTCGCGGGCCGTTGGGCGGCCATTCTGGCCAAGGCGGTCGTGGCGGACCCGCCGGATGTCGGCAGCCAAGATCTTGGGGAGTCGTGGCTCAAACGCACGCGCGACGCGTGGGTGCAGTCGGTTGACGAAAGCACGTTGGCGTGGCACCAGAAGCCGAAGATGCTGGACGGCGCCGGCACCACGTTGCTGTGGATCGAGATTGCGACCGACGAGGTTGCGGACGGCATCGCCCGTCCCTACCAGTTGCGGGCGTATTCGATCGGCGACTGCTGCCTGTTCCACGTTCGCCACGGCCAAGTATTGCAGACGTTTCCGATTCAGGACAGCGCGCGATTCGAGAGCAACCCCCAGGTGATCCGAAGCGTGTTCAAACGGGGGGATGTCATCGAGTTTGAAGCGATGGAAACGCAGTGCAGGCCCGGGGATCTGCTGGTGTTGTGTACCGACGCTGTCGCGGGCTGGACGATGCGCCAACTGGAGGCGGGAGCAACTCTTGACTGGAACGCGTACTGGGAGATGTCGCTGGAGCAGTGGCAACAGTGGGTGATCGGGCTGCGACAGCAGAACCAAATCCGCTACGATGATTCCACCGCCGTCCTGTTGCGACTAGGCGGGGAAGTGCCCATGATCCGCCCTGTCGAGCGCAAGCAGGAAGACAATCTGCTGGACACGGCCGAGGCTAAGCTGAAGGACGCAATCGGCTCGCTGAAGGGTTCGCTCCGCAAAGGCTTGCGCGGGTTGTCCGAAAGCAAATGGCTGAAGGACGCGGACAAGGAATGAGTACAAGACCAGAGCGGGGGCGTTATTAGAGCGGGCTGTCATGCACGGTTTTGGCCGGGATTCTGTTTCCTGGAATCCGTCACGTCAGCGGCATGTAATCCGTGCCTCGGCTTTGCCATCCGGGCTAGTCCTGGCCCTGGGTAGCACGGATGGCAAAGCCGAGGCACGGATGAGACAACGCCATCAAGCCGTGTTGCTTGATGTTAGTGGTTGATTTGTATAGACTTAAGTTAAGCGACCTATACCCGGCTCTCCTCCGCGGTCGGGGGGTGCGAGTGCGGAGAGATACGAATTACGTTTCGATTTTCCCGCGGATGCGGAGGGGCAATCCCCAAAGCGTCTGCCGGAAAACCAAAGGGCGGTGAATTGGAATGGCCGAACCCCTCTTCTACGTCGATCTGTCCGAGGATGCCCGCGATTACCGGCACACGGCCCTGGAGCCGGGTCTGCCCCTGCTCGACCGGCAGGGCATGAACTTTGCCATTCTCCGCAGGTGGCTGGGCGACTACATCGCGGAACCGGAATGGCGCAACGAAAATGTCGTTGGCTTTTACATGACCGACGAGGATCGCGGACGGCTGGAAGATGTGGATTGCCAGCCCGCGACCAGAGGCGAACTCCAGAAGCAGTTTGCAGCCGATCTGGACACGTTGCGGGCCAAGATCAAGAAAATTCGCCCGGAGTCGTCCACCGAGGAAATGGTGCTGCGGATCGTGCGGAAAAACCTTGCCGAGCAGACCAACGACTTGGAGAGCAGCGATTTCGACTCGTACTTTTTCAAGTGCCGGGCGGGTAAGGAGGACTGGCGGCTGCTGTGGTGCGTCGGCTATCAGCGGGCGGACCTCGAACCGTTGCGGGCCAGGCTGTGGCGGACTCCCGAGGGAGATTTTCTCGGCGTGCGGCCGCCGCAGGGCGGCAAAGCCCGCAAACGGAAACGCACGGGGCTGACGGATGTCTTAACTTCGCCCTGGCTGGCGATTGCCTTGATGCTGCTGATCGGGGCATTCCTGTATTTCACTTGGCCCAAGCTCGCGGTGACGCCGGCCCAGTGGAGCGGTCCGTTGGGCAGCCGCATCGAGTTCAAAGTCGAAGACCAACGCTGGTTCTTCTTCAACAAGGACGTGACGCCATTGGCGGTGGCCCGGTCCAACGATCCGCAGGTGTTGGAGTTGGGCCGCGGCGGCGTGGCACTCGCCAAGAATGAGGGGGAAACAGCGGTCACTTTCCTCCTGGGAGATCGAGTTGTTTACGCGACGGTCCAGGTGGGACCGCCGGAACCTCCGGATTCGCTGACGATCGAGCCCGCCGACCAGGTCAAGGTGGCCATCGGCTCGACGCTCAAACTGAAGGCCATCGGCCACTACGAGAGCGACAAGACGGTGGATCTGACGAACGTCGTGAGTTGGGCGGAATCGAGCGAAACGCGGCGGCTGTTGCTCAAGCAAGAGGAAAAGGGACTGATCCAGGGCGACAGCGCCGGCACGACCAAAGTCGTGGCCAGTTTTCCGCCCTTGGAGGGCGCGGCGGACAAGCTGCCTGAGGCAGCGGTCGATGTGAATGTCGTCCAGGCCGACTTCAAGTCGCTGGTGGTCAGCCTGGAGCCGCCGACCTTTGCCGTGGGCCAGAGCAGCCGCGTCAATGTGCGTGGCATCGACGCCAGCGGCCAGGAGCATTCCCTGGTCGGCTCGTCACTGCTCAAGCTGAAGGTTGATCCGACCACGGCGGCCAGCGTGGACGGCGAGTACTTGATGGGCCGGGCGGAAGGCGCCGGCGAGGTCCAGGTAAGCTACGCCGATCTGCAGAAAGCCGTGGCCTTTACGGTCGCCGGCAATGCGCTGCCCGAGGACGTGTTCATCGTCAAGCCGAGCGAAATTACGAATTCCGTGGTCTACGAGTTGATCCCGCTGAATGTGACCAGCGGCAGCAGTGCGCCGATCCAGGCCGTGTCCGCCGACGAATCCGTGGTAGGGGTCTTCTCCACGGAGGGCGAAAACGCGGGCTACGAGGTCTGGTTGGCCGCGCGCAAGGTCGGCCAAACGGAAGTGACGGTCTCGCAGAACACAGCCAAGGGGCCGAAGTCGCAGACGGTCAAAGTCACGGTGAACGACGGCCGGATTGAGTCGCTGAGTTTCACTCCGTTGATCTACACCATGACCGTCGGCCAACCCGAAACGGCCAATCTGGTCGGGACCACGCACGATGGCCGGATCATCAAAGTCGTCCCAGACGCCCTGGCTTGGGAAAAGCAGCCACGCGTCGAGAACGTCGATTTGGACAAGCGGACGTTGCTGATGCGGCCACGGGAAGCCACCGAGATTCCGCAGGATCTGCAGGTCCGGCTGGCCCAGACCGGTTTGATCGCTAACGCCACCGTAGAAGTCAGAGGCGGTCTTCTGCCGACGAGCGTCGCGGAAGTCGACATCTGGGGCGTCCATCCGCCCGTGCCGACGCGCGGCAAGTACATCAACGCCGGCGGATACCTGGGCGACAGTGCGCTGCTGTATGACAAGGATCGAGGCGGGCTGATCGTGGGGGACATCAACGACCCCTTTGCCCCGCTAGCGGCGTATCAGGGCAATCTGCTCACCGAGGTCAACGGCGTGTCGCTGGTTGGGATGGGTCCCGACGAGTTGGCCGCTTATTTCCGGGAGCATCCGGTCGTGCCGGGCGACGTGATCCGATACCAGGGCGACGACGGCGTCTTGGGAGCGACGCTGCTGGGTGTCGACATGGATGCCGTTCCCGACTTCAAGCAGATTGACGTCGGGGCCAAGAACATCTCGGCCGAGAGATTCGATGCCGAGTTGCGGTTGTACCTGCGGCAGCCCGGCGACTATCGTCTGGTCGACGCCGCCGGGACGGTGTTGTGCGATTGGGCGTCCTTCCCCGCCGATGCCACGCCGTTGATGGTGACGACGGGGATTCCGCGTACCGCCGAGGACGAGTACGACTTGTACGTCGAGCGGAGGATAGACGACAAGACCCGCAAGTTCCAAGTGCAGTTCAGTCTGGCGTCGGCCGCCCGGCGCACCGTGACCGAAGCGGTCAACGTAGCGCCCACGGTCACCGTGCCGGACGGACCGCAGGTGCGGGAGCGAGTCCGCATCCGGATTCCGGCGGGAGCGGATCCGGCGGAAGTGCAGCGGGCCTTGGAGAAGGCCGGCGTGGGATCGGGAACCAGAGCCCCAGGCGACGGTCCGGGTTCGCCAGCTCCCGGAGCGCCCGCTCCCGGAGCGCCGGCTCCGGCCCCCGGAGCGCCTGCACCTAGCCCTGGCGCGCCGGCCCCTGCTCCCGGATCGCCGGCGCCCGCGCCGGCGCCGGGCGCACCCGCTCCGGCGCCGGGCAAGCCGGCTCCTGGCAGCCCCGCACCGGCGTCCCCGATGCCGGGCGGATCGGATACGGGGGCTCCCAACGCGATGCCGGCCTATCCGGTCGGATCGGATACCCGCGGGTCGGATACGCGCGGGCCCATCGCCGGATCGGCCACCCGCGTCGGCGGCGTGGGCACGCCCGCCGGTTCGGCCACGCGACTCACCACCGGTACGGTCAAGACAGGCAAGACGCCGCCCAAGAAGGCTTCGTCCGGGGAAGATGACGAAAAGAAGTCGAAGTTCCTGGAAGCCTTGAAGGACTACAACAGGCGAGGGGACGAGTAGAGCGGGGTGCCAGCGATACCGTCTCGAGGGAGTTGGCAAGGGAATGTTGGGCAGAAAGCCGGGGCGGACCGTGCGGGTGTCGCGCGGCTCCGCTCTTTCCGTTGGGGCGTGTCGTTTCAGTTTTTGCTGGTGGCCCTGTACTCCGCTGGAGCGACTTTGCTTAGAATAACGTCCGGAAGTTGGAAAAGCCGATTCGCAGGCAACTTTCTCCACCTCTTGGTTAGGGAGTCTGAAGCAACGTGGGTTTTCCAGACGATCGCGATCGCCGTATCATCCGCTTGGCGGAGGAAACCGAGAACTTGGCCACCGACCTGGCGAACTGGGTCAGCGAATTTAACCAGCGACGGGTCCAGCAGGACTTGCTGCCGGTTTCGCCCAGCGACGAATTTGAGTTGACGCGTTTGCGCCGGCTGGCGGCGGCCTTGTACAGTTCGGCCAAGGTACCCGTGGCCGCCGCGGTGTATGGCCCGTCGCAGGTGGGCAAAAGCCTGTTCGTGGGGCGCGTGCTCCAGGCCAGCAGCGACGACTACAGCCCGCTGGGCCGCGACGAGCAGAACGGTCCGCCCGCCTATTTCCAGTTCTTGTCTTTCGACACCGACTTGAACCCGCAAAGCGGCTCCAATGAAGCCACGGCGCTGGTCACGCGGTTCACGACCAAGGATCGCATCGCCGCCAACATGTCGCCGGAGTATCCCGTGATGGTCCGCGCGCTGACCCGCGCCCAATGGCTGCGCGTGCTGGCGCGGGGCTTCCAGGTCGAATGCGTCACGCCCGACAAGAACTGGACGCAGGAGCAGTTGGAGGACATGTTCGACGAAGTCGCCACCCGCTACTCGTCGATGGAAGTGGACCGCCGCTGGCGACTGGACTTGATCGACGCCTATGCCTACATGCGGATCGTGGATCGCCGCGGCTTCCAGTCCAAGGAATCGGTGCTCAACGGCCTGCTGAACCGCTATCCGCTGACCGAGGACGGCTACATCGCCGTCGCCGCCAACATGTTCTGGAACAACTGGCCGTCGCTGACCAGCATGTTCATGCGGATCAACAACTTTCTGACCAGCATTTCCAGCGAGGAGCACGACCCGGCGATTCTGACGCATTGGGCCGGCGTGCGGTTCTTGCTGGACAGCCAGCGGGCCAAACAGCACGAGCGGCGAAACTCGCGGTGTTTCAAGTTCGTGAAGTGGTCCGATATCCGCCTCATGGAAAAGAACGGCTGGCACGTGCTGGAGTTTGACGAAGGCCATGGCGGGGGCAACGAGCAGCTCGAGACGATCCAGGCTTCGATGCTGGAAATGGTGATGCCCGTCCTGCCGCACCGGCTGAACGAAAGCTGGCGGAAGGTGATCGAGTCGATCGACATCCTGGATATTCCCGGCATGCGGGCCGGCCGCCAGGGAGCAGAACAGGGCAAACGCCAAACGGCCGACACGATCGAAGAGCAAATGGAGATTGTCAAGCGTGGCAAGGTAGCCTATCTGTTTGAACGCTACACGGAAGAGATGCTCATCCAGACGCTGCTGCTGCTGGCTCGCGGCGGCAACCTGGAAGTGACCTCGCAGATGAAGTACCACATCGACAAATGGGGCCGAGCGCGGTATGGGGACGAGATCTGGCCCAAGAAGGTCCGCGACAAGCTGCCGGCCCTGTTTCTGGGCATCACGGGCATCGACGAGGAATTCCGCAATCGCGACGAGTTCGCGAACCCGATGCTGTACAACACGCGTCTGAACCAGTTGGCGGACGCCCTGGGCGAGGTCATGTCCGATTTCGGCGGTGAGAACCAGCCCTTCATGAACGTCTATCCGCTTCGCTATCCGGGAACCTGGGACGCCAACCGGAAGGCGCAAGAGGAAGAAGGGATTGAGAAGTGGAACAAAGCGGGCGAGGCGTTCCTGAAGTCCGCCGCGGTCCAGAAGTACGTGGCCAATCCGGAAACCAAATGGGAACGGGCCATCACGGACAACGACGGCGGGCTGTCGCTGATCAGCGAAGGCTGGCGGGAGATCACCACGGCGCACAAGAAGCAAGAGCAACTGGAGAATAGCATCAAGGAGGTCCGCAGCCGCCTGTCGCAACTGGCCAAGAGTTGGTACGTGAATGCCGACTCGAACGTCGATCGCGAGCAGCGGAAGATGTGCGCCGAGCGGGTCATCGACTGGTTACGTTCCAATCCGCAGGCCGTGTACGACCGCGTGCAGACGCTGCAGAAGACGCTGGGATTCGACGACGGCGACCAGTGGCTGCTGTCGGATTTCGCGGACATTCCCGCGCGGGCTTCCGTGGGCCGGCCGGAGCCGATGGAGAAACGCTTTACGAAAAAGCTGCAGGAATTCTGGCACGAATGGGCCACCGTGACGACGGTGACCAAGTGGGAGGAGAACACCAAGCGGAACCCGCAAGGCGGGCCGTGGATGGGAACCGAGGATTTCGGCCAATTCGCCCGCTACGTCCGCGATGCCCTGTGTGCGGGGCAGAACTTCGAGCAGATCAACGACCAGCTGCTGAAGGTCGTGAACCTGAAGCTGCGGGACGAGTCGGCCAAGCGGCGGGCGCGGCGGAAGTACGTCGGCATCATGCTGAACGACTACGTCATGAACCCCGGCCCCAGCGACGAACGGATCGAAGCGGTCGAGAAAGAGGTCGGTGTCGAGGATTTCGGCCTGATGGCCTCGTTCGTCAACCGCTGGGCCAGCCGCCTGCCCGAGTTCCTCGCGGCCGGCGCCGGCGCCGAAATCCGCGTGCCGGCCGGCAATCCGGAACTGGCCAAGATCATCGAACGGTACGCCAACTCGTAACGGAAACTTTTCATGCACATTTTGTTTGCCAACACGGGAGTCCAGATCGTCTGCATTCCGCTTCAATCGGGACGCCGTTACACGACGGCCCAGATCGGCTACGGCTGGCAGACGTGCCGCTGTCAGCCGGAAGCGGAGGCCGACGAGGATGGCCGGCGAGATGACGACGAAGAGGGCCTCGAACCGCTCGTTTTTCCCTACATCCAGTGGCAGATCATCCAGTCGAACGTGAGCAAGCTGTTCCTGGCGGTCGATACCAGCCTGGGCGATCCAGAAATCGGCTACTTCGCCGATCCCACCACGCTGGCCGGCGACTTCCACGTGACGCTCAGCAACGTTCTGGACCGGACCGGACAGCCGCTGCTGGGCTTGCCGCCCGTCGAACTGTGCTTGCGGGCCGCCGCGGCCACGGCCGGTGAGGCCAAGCCGGTACACATGGTCGTCGACTTTGGCAACAGCCGCACCGGCGCGCTGCTGATCGAAATGGCGGGCGAAGTCTCCCAGTCGGCCGAAATGATGCCGTTCGAACTGTCCAACCGCTACAGCCTGGACTACTTCAACGACGAGGGCGAACAGATCAGCCGGCCGGGCACGCGCTGGTTTTCCTCCAAGACGCGGTGGGCCAACGTGCCGTACTTGGAGCCGCCCGCGATGGCGAAAAAGGAGTTTTATCGGGAGACCAGGAAAGGCCTCTTCGGCAAGAAGCAGGTGGCCCGCGAGCGCGAGACGTATGTCAAGCCGAATCTGTTCGACGACTGGTCCATGGTCCGCCTGGGCCGCGAGGTGGACGAGATCTGCCAGATCATGCGGGCCAAGGGCGATTTCCGCATGGGCGTCAGCTCGCCGAAACGCTATTTGTGGGCCGACGACGACAGCTGGCTGGAAGGCGCGTTCTGGTACATGGCCGATCCGCACGACCGGGACGGCACGAACGAATTCGCCGCCAAACTGCACGGGCCGCTGCTGAAGTTCATCCACGAGAACGACCGCGACTTCCTGATCGACAAGGAGGATCCGCCGGAGGACCTGTTCGCGCAGATGACGCCCGTCAAGCCGATCCATGCGCCCCGCTGCTTGATGACCACCGCCATCTACGAGATGCTCTGCCAGGCGTTCAGCTACGTGAACTCGATCGGCTACCGGAGCCGCACCGAGGACCCGGCGCGGACCCGCGAGATCCACAGCTTGACGATGACCTTCCCCAGCGGCATGTTCCAGCCGGAGAAGGAACGTTACGTCAAGCAGTGCCAGAAGGCGATCAACATCTTTGCCCGCACGCTGGGCAAGTACCAGCGCGTCAAGCCGACGTTGACGTTCAGCATCGACGAGGCCAGCGCGGTGCATTTGACATACATCTGGGCCGAACTGCGGATGCTGGGCCAGGACCCGCGGCTGTGGTTTTCGGCGCTGGCCCGCGATCATTCGGGCTCCAAAGGCGCTGGTGCCGCGGGCGAAGCCGAGGCGGATCAGGAAGCCGCCGTCGGCGCCGTGCCGGCCGGCCGCCGCCGTGGTGCGGCCCGGCCCACGCGGCCGGCCCGCCCAGGCCGTGGCGGCCCGGCGGCGGAATCAGAAGCGCAGGAGGAGAGCAAGAAGAAAGAGCTGCGGATCGCCTGTATCGACGTGGGCGGCGGCACGACCGACCTGATGATCGCCAGCTATGTCTACCAGCCCGGCATCGACGACTACATCCACGGCAAGATCCTGCACCAGGACGGCGTCTCCATCGCCGGCGACCAGTTGGTTAAGCGCCTGCTGGAGAAGATCATCGTGCCCCACTTCGCGCGGGCCATCGGCATGGAAGAGGAGGACGTCCAACTGCTGTTCGGACCGCGCGTGCCCAAGAACCGCGGCTTCAGTTCGCAGCGCATCGACTGGATCAACCGCATGTTCGTCCCGCTGGCAGAAGCGTACCTGCAAGCGGCCGTCGATGAAGTCGCGCAATCGGAACAGGGCGGCGGGGAACTGGACGAGATCAGCCACACCAACCCGGAAATCGTGGATCCGGCGGTGCTCGAATCGCTCGACCAAGTCTGTAACAAGCTTCGCGGTCCCGGCTACTACGATTTCAACCAGGATCTGGGCCTGAGATACGAAAAGGCGGTCTTCGAGGAAGTCGTCCACGAAGTCTTCGACGATTTGCTGTTCGATTTCTGCACACGCATGGCCGAGTACCAGGCGGACGTGCTGCTGCTGGCCGGCCAGCCGACCAAGCTAGGCTACTTGCAGGAGTTGGTGCGGAAGTACCTGCCCCTGCCGCCCACGCGCATCATCCCCATGTTCCACCACTACGCCGGGAACTGGTACCCGTACCAGGACGTCAAGGGCAACAAGCCCGGCCTGATCGTCGATCCCAAGAGCGCCGTGGTCGTGGGCGCGGCCATCGAGTTCATGGCCCGCAACGGGATGCTGTCCCAGTTCAAGTTCTCGATGCAGGGCAAGGACAAGGAGAACACGTATTTCTGGGGCGTGATGACCGAGTCCACCTCCACGATCCGCGCCGAACGCGTGTTGTTCCATCCCGTCGAGGATCCGAACACGAAGGACGAATGGACGGAATTCAGCACGATCGCGCTGCGGACCGTGCTGGGACGCAAGATGACCGGCGACGAGTACGCCCAGGCGACGCCGATTTACGTGCTGAAAATGGAGACCAAGGACCGCATCGGGCCGACGGAAGTCACCGTCCGCATCCGCCGCGTGCCGTCCAGCGAGGAAACAGACGAGCACCTGGAACTCGATTCGGTCACCGGCACCGTAGCTGGAGAGCCCGCCGTGCTGAACGAAAACGTGTTCTTCAACTGGCGGACGCTGGCCGATGAAAGCTACTTCCTCGACACCGGCGGCCTGGACAACATCGAAATCGGCCGCTAATGCCACGGGCTCGCCCGGCGGATC
The DNA here is from genome assembly GCA_964443915.1 of uncultured Pirellulaceae bacterium. Taxonomy (GTDB): domain Bacteria; phylum Planctomycetota; class Planctomycetia; order Pirellulales; family Pirellulaceae; genus Anammoximicrobium. The sequence continues at coordinate 2,966 of CAYUFW010000133.1, read as the reverse complement.
GTTACGCTCGCCGCTACATCAGACGCACAATCACGTTCCCCGAATGCCACCGGCTTGCCCGGTGGATCGTTACGCTCGCCGCTACAGAGGGCATCATGACCGAAAGAGCCGCCGCGTCCTCCACCACTCCCCCCGTGAATCTCGTCGAAGTGCTCGACGTCCTCCGCCCCCAGGTCGAAAAGATCGAAGAGGGCTTCAAGGCGATCCGCATCACTCTCGATGCCTTGGCCGAACATCTCGGCGCAGCACCGGCGGCCAGGTCCGAGAAACCTGCAACATCCGCCGCCGTGAACAAAGAACCAGCCCCGCAGGACGAACGTCGGCCGGTCGCGGAACCGAAGGTGGAACCGCCCCTGGCCGCACCGATGCGTGTGCCGCCCGCCGAGACCGTGATGCCCACCCAGCCGGCCAGCGCAGCGCTGCCGCCGAACGTCATCCTGCCCCCGATGGCTCAGCCGATGCCGGCGGTTTCCAAGCCGGCCCCTGCGGCCTCCCCGCTGCCCCCCGTGGCCCAGGCCGTCCCCGTGGCGTCGTCATCGCAGCCCACCCGCCCCGGCTCCATTCCCGTGACTGGCGGTGCCGGCGGCAATTGGAGCCAGATCATCTTCGGCGACCAACTCAAGGTAGATCCGGGCATCGGATCGCTCAGCGGGACATTGCTCTCGGAGGTCCAAGCCAGCGTCGACGATGCCGTCGGCATGTTGGGCTACTTGTTGGCCTTCCGCTCGGCCGACCAGGAGCGGAAGCCCAAGCTGCTGAAGGAACTGGGCGAAGCCTTCTACCTCTGGAAGCCGGACGGCAACCCGCGTCTGCTGAGCCCGCTGATCAACTGGGTCCACGCCGTGTTGGATCGGGCCGGGATCAACAACCGCATCGATCTGGTGCAGGTAGGCGACCGCTACGACATGCAGCGGCACAACGCCAAAGAACGCGGCGCCGAAGTCTCCGCCGTCGCCGGCTGGGTCGTCCTCCGCGACAACGGCAAGGTCTACTCCAAAGCCAACGTCTCCGTGCGCTAATCGCGACTCGCGCGTGAGATTCCGGCGAGAAATGCGTCGCTGTTCGTCGGACGAATTGCCGCCAGCCGCGTGCAGGCGTAGCATGGCCGGACTGCGGGCAAACGTGGGTCAGCGTTGTTCGCTGTGCGCGGCCGTCCCCGCGTCGCCACTACGAGAGTCCCGCCTGCTTTCCAGCCAACAAGTCCAAAGGATGCGTCACCATGAAGCACCGACTCGTAATCTGCTTGTTCGCCGTCTTGTCGGCCGCCGGTGTCACCTCGGTTCTGGGGGAGGTTGACGCTGTCCAGCAACAAGCCGCCGTTCCCGTGGACTCTTTGCTCCAGATGCTGACAAGCGGCGACGCTGGATTCGAGGGGTACACGTCGGCGTCGCGTGACTTGGTAGCCCGAGGAGCGGAGGCGGTTCCGTTGCTCGTGAAGCAGTTGCCCGCCGCCAGCGGTCTTGCCAAGCTGCGAATCCTAGGCACGCTGTCCCGGATTGGAGCGGCCAGCGCGCCTGCCTTGACTGAAGTGCGTCGGCTGTTGCAGGAAGGGGCACCGACAGTTCGCGCTGCCTCGGCTGACTGTCTTCGTGCAATGGGGGCAACGGGCCGAGAAGCCCTGCCCGACCTTTTCAGAGCGTTGGGCGATCCAGACGAAATCACCGTTGGCACCGCCGCGCGAGCCATCGACGCACTGGATTCGGAGTTCGTCAGCACGCGGCTGAAGGACCTGCTCGATCGGCTTGGAACATCGACGGCCAGTGTGGACCGGCTACGGTTGGAGACATGGTACTGCATTGCCAGCCGCAGCGTCACCGATCCTGCCCTTGCCCGCGACCTTTGCCAGTGGCTCCTTGTCGTTCACTACACGGGCCGGGAGGAAGTGCGGGTGGGCGATGCGCTCGGGGCGGGGCGACTTTAGGCCGCCTTCCCCGCTCGCACCTGGATGCTCAGGATCTTCCCTCGCAGCCGATCGTCCTGCTCGGCCATCGGGAACACGCTTTCCGCGAGAACTGTGGCGTTCCTGAAGCCAGCCTCGTTGATCGCGGCCAGGAAAGCCTGCTTGCCCACGGCACCAGCGAGCCAGTGGCCCCAGAGTGGATCGTCCAGCGCGTCTTGAGAGAACTCGCCGTGCGTCACCAAGTCAGCAACCAGCATCCTGCCACCCGGTTTCAGGCAGCGGAAGACCTCCCGGAACGTGGCCGCCAAGTCCACCGAGTAGTTGATCACGCAATTGCTGATGACGACATCCACGGACTGGTCCTCGACGGGCAGGGCGGTCATAGCACCCACACGGAACTCGACGTTCGGGTTGTCACCGGTCGCAGCGTGCTGCATTGCCGTCGCCACCGCCTCGGCCGAAGCGTCGATGCCGATGACCCGGCCTGTCGGACCGACCTTTCGCGCAGCAAGGAACGCATCCAATCCGGACCCGCAGCCGAGGTCCAGGACGGTTTCGCCAGCCGTCAAGTCAGCCGCCGCAGTCGGGTTCGCGCATCCGCGGCAAACTACGCCCTGCGGCACGATACGGAGTTCGTCGTCCGTGTAGCCCAGTGACTTGGCCCAGTCCAAGGAATCGTGGACGTGGGCATCGGTGGAATCGGAATCGGTCATCATCGTCTCCTTGATCGGTCACGGCGCCGACCCTCGGCACTCGCCCGCGATCGCCGCCAAACCGGGAGTCCACGGTAGCACAGTCGAACAACAAGTCCCACCAGGGTCCAATCCGTTTCCGGCCCACGGCCCCCACGCCGATTCTGGCGGGCAAAGACGCATCGCCGCAGGAAGTACGGCATTTTGCCCGTCCGGACTGTTCGGACGCGATTTAGGTTGCCTCCTTCCCGTCCTCGATGGGCGTGAGTGTCCTGATACCGCTGCCGGCCCGGAAGTTTGCGGTCACGGTGCGCTGGGGGGGGTTATTCGTCGGCCAGTATCGGGATTGGATTGCGGACCAGCGGCGAAAGGCA
>CAYUFW010000132.1:14752-20455 GCA_964443915.1 uncultured Pirellulaceae bacterium | reverse complement strand
CGTAGGCCGGTCTCTCCGAGACCGGCAGCGAGTCTCGGAGAGACTCGCCTACGTGAATATCAAACCTTCGCCGGGCCGAAATCGGTCAGCGAGATCTCCCGGTCCATCTTGGTCACGCGCACGACTTCCTCCACGCTGGTCACCCCGCGGAGCGCTTTGTCCCAGCCGTCCATCCGCAGCGTCATCATGCCGTCGCGAAGGGCCGCCTTCTTGATTTCCCACGAACTGGCGTTGTCGTGGGCCAGGTGGCGGACTTCTTCGCCGGTGACCAGCAATTCGTACAGGCCGATCCGCCCAGAGTAACCCAAGTTCCGGCACTGGCGGCAGCCGATGGGCCGGTACAGTTCCCTGTCTCCCAATCGCTCCCAGGGAAAATCCACCGGCAGATCGTCGCGGTCGGCGCGGTACGCCTCACGGCAGTGCGGACACAGCCGCCGCACCAGCCGCTGGGCCATCACCGCCTCGACCGTGCTGGACACCAGAAACGGCTCGACGCCCATATCCACCAAGCGCGTGTACGAGCCGGCCGCGTCGTTGGTGTGCAGCGTGCTGAACACCAAGTGGCCGGTCAACGACGCTTGGATCGCGTTCTCCGCCGTCTCCAGGTCGCGGATTTCGCCCACCAGCACCACGTCGGGATCGTGCCGCAGGATGCTCCGCAGCGAATGGGCAAACGTCAAGCCGATCTTGGGGTGGACCTGGATCTGGTTGATGCCCTCCAACTGGTACTCGACCGGGTCCTCGGTCGTGATGATCTTGACATCGGGCCGGTTGATCTCCAGCAGCGAGCTGTACAGCGTCGTCGTCTTGCCAGAGCCCGTGGGTCCGGTGACCAGCACGATGCCGTGCGGCAGGTCGATCAACTGGCGGTACACTTTGTAGGTCCGCTCGTCCATCCCCAGCGACCGCAGATCGAAGACCATCGCGCCTTTGTCCAGGATGCGGAGCACGATGCCTTCGCCGTGAATCATGGGGATCACGGACACGCGGACGTCGATCTCCCGGCCGCGGACTTTGAGCTTGATGCGCCCGTCCTGCGGCAGGCGTTTTTCGGCGATGTTCAGGCGGGCCATGATTTTCAGGCGGCTGACGATCGCCGCCTCGAAACGATGGATCTCCGGCGGCACCGGCTGCGACTCGATGTGGACGTCGCTGGCCTTCAACTCGATGGCTTCCAGCAGGATTTCGTTCACCAGCCGGACCACCGAGGCCTCTTCGGCCATCTCAGAGAGTTCCGAGCCGTCGGTCTCGACGCTCTCCAGCAACAGCACGCCGTCGTCGTCCACCGCCTGAGCCATCAGCCCCTCGACCGTCTCGCCGCCGACGCCCAGGTACTTCTTAACCAGCTTGGCGATCTCTTTCCGCCCGGCCAGCACGGGGGTGACGAACAGTCCCGTCGCGGCGCTGACTTCGTCCAGCGGATACAGATCGAAGGGGTCGCAGGTGGCGACGACCAGCGAACCGTTGCTGCGGCGGATCGGGAACAGCGACTGGCGGTAGATCAGCTTCTGCGGAAAATCCTTCAGCAGTTCTCTCAATTCCCGTTCGTCTTCCACGGCGGCCAGGTCGACGTAGTCCAGGCCGACGGCTTCGCCCACCGCGCGCAGCGCGACCTCTTCGCTGACGAAGCCCAGCTCGATCGCAGCATCCAGCACCGAGGCCCCGTCGGCCAGGCGGGCCTGGTCCAGCTGCCGCTGATCGAGCAAACCGCGCTGCAAAAGGATTTCGCCTGCGTCCATGAGTGGAAGTCACCGTTTCTTTCCCGCTCGCGGGCAAAACAAAAAGTAGGCCGGAACAAGTCCGCGCAGTTCCGGCAGGAATTCCTGCCGTCTTCGGGAGGTTGCCGTGCCGGAACTGCGCGGACTTGTTCCGGCCTACCCGATTAGCCGTCCGATTTCGGCCGCCCCTGCGGACGCTCGCCGCGCGGGGGGCGACCGGCGGGTGCATTGCCTTGCGGGCCGGCGGCCGGCCTCGGGAATTCCTCACGCTGGAATTCAAACGGCTCGCCGACCAGGTCTTTCCATTTGGCCTGCTGCTCGGGCGTCAGCAGCTGGAGCATCTCCTCTTGAGCCTGGGCGCGCATTTCCGCGAGCTTCTTGCGGACTTCCTCTTGCAGTTGCCCCGCCTTGGCCCGCAGTTTTTCCTTCTGCTCTTCCGACAAGGCCAGGTCCTGGGCCACCTGGTCGCTGAGTATTCCCCGCCCGCCTTGCATTCGCAGTTGCGTCTCTAGCTGTCTGGCACGCTTCATTTGGTGGGGCAACAGGATTTTGCCGATCTCCGCTTCCTGGTCCTGCTGGAACGTCTGAAACAGTTCCCGCGTCTTCTCACGCCGCTGGTCGGCGGGCACGTCCCTCAGGCCGGCAAACGCCTCCCGCATTCGCTCCCCCCGTCCTTCGGCCAGCTTCTGCAGTTGAGCGACCTGATCGTCCAACAGTTCCAGCTCTCTCCGGACGTCTCCGCGGCGAAGCACCTCCGCCAAGCCGCCGAACCCAAAACCGGCGGCGAAACCGCCCCGGCCGGCGAACCCTCCCGGCCCGCCGCCAGGGCCACGTGGCGGTTGAGCCTGCGCGGAAGAACCAACCCACGCCGCAGAGCAACCTGCGGCGAGCACCAAAACCAGCCCAATTCGCGTCTTCATCGTCGATCGCTCCTGTTCGCCGTTCAGGCCCCGGCACGCAGCCTGCCAAATGTTATGAGACAAAAACCAGCGTCGACCGGCGGGCCGCGTGCCCGAACCCGCCAGCGGCGGATAGGCTAACGCTGCAGCTTCCAGCGTGCGTACTCTTCGACCGTGATGCGGCCGTTCTTGTCCGCATCGGCCGCTTCCGGGTTCTTGGACATGTTCACCCACTCGTTGGCCGTCAATTCACCATCGTTGTTCGTGTCGGCCTTGATCACGACTTGCTTGAAGAACTCATAACTTCGGGCGTCGATATCGGCCGGCCTTGCCCCAACGGCTGCCGACCCGCCGCCCGCGGGCATGCTTGCGGCGGGCGCACCGCCCGCCGCCGACGCGGCAGTCGAAGCACCGGCGTCCGGCGGCGCGGCGGTGGCCGACGGAGTGGAAACCGGCCCGCCGAGACTGCCTCCCCGCACCGCGCCCTGATTCTTGGCCGTCATGCACTCCGTCGGCGTGATCAGTCCGTCACGGTTCAGATCGAACTGGTTGTATTCGGACAACACTCCGTCCGTCCACGAAGCGGAAAACTCATTCATCGCGATTTGTCCGTCGCCGTCCGCGTCATCGCGTGCGAACCAGTCGGGAATCCCTTCCGGCAGGCGCTCGAGCGGCGGCTTGCGCCGGTACGACTTCCGTTCGGCACTGCTCGCATCCGTCGAAGCGGCCTGCCCCTCCTCGTCCCCGCCGCTGCGAGGATCACCATCGCGACGCCGTCCGTCGTCCCGACGCGCGTTGCCCGATGAGCCCGAACGGGCGCGATCCTCTCGCTGATTCTCGGTCCGGCGATAGGCGTAACGGTACTCCATTTCCTTCATCGTAATCGAACCGTCGCGGTTCCTGTCGAACATCGGCAAATCAGAACCGCTGCGGATCTCGTCCGAGTCGATCTTCCCGTTCCGGTTTCGGTCATAGCGGCGAAAGGACTCTTCCGCCTCGCGCCGATCCTCTTCGGTGACCGGGATGCTGAACAAGTCCGCTTGCGCTCCGAACCCCGGCGGGGGCGTAGACATGCTCGCCACGCCGAAGCCGGGCACAAGCGGCTCGACTTTCGTTTCCCGCGGCCGGTAGGGCGAAGAGTCCTCTCCTCCCCGCGAATCGCGCCCCGAGTCCCGTCCGCGCCAGTCGCCTCCGAAGGGCGGCCCGCCGCCGCCCCACGGAAACCCGCCGCCACCAAACGGCGGTCCCCCACCGCCGAATGGGGGTCCACCACCGAACTGCGGCCCACCGCCGCCCCACGGTCCGCCTCCACCGAACGACGGCCTGCCGCGTCCCGAGTCACCACCGCCCATCCCCTGCTCCCGCACGCGATTGAATTCTGAAGCAAGCCGATCGATCGGGACCGGTCGCGAAAAGTCGAACTGCGGGTTGCTTCGGAGCATGTCCCGCAGCCTGCTGCCCTCCAACTCCTCAGGCTCAAGCATGCCGTTGCCGTTGGCATCCCTCCTACGTAGGAAGTCTTCGGCCCGACCTTGAGCCATTGCGGCCCGTGCGCTCCAGCCGAAACCGGATATCACGGCAGCCACCAACAGCAGTTTCCCAAGCCAATCCGCGTGCATCACAACGCTCCTCAACGCTGCACAGTTGCGTTTCCCCCGCTCGTCTACCTGCGGGCGACTGCGGCGAGTGACCCGGAAGGGATGAATCGCCAATGTGCAAGTCCATAGCTTACCCCAGGTTGTGGAAACTAGCGACGAGGCATATCGATCTTGTCCAGCGCCCGGCTGGCGGCCGCGCGGACCGCTGGGTCCTTGTCTTCCAGGGCGTCCAGCAAGGCCGGGCCTGCGCTCTTGGCCGCCGGGCCAAAATTTCCAAGCACCTTCGCCGCCCACTCCCGGACATCGGCGCGAGGATGCCCCAATTGGCTGATCAGCACCGGGACCGCCGTTTCGCCCAATCGCACCAACGTCTCCGACACCACCGCCTCGAACGCTTCCCTGTCCGCCGCCAAGGCCGCGAACTCCCTTTCGGCCTGTTGCTGGAGTTGCGCGATCCCCTCATCGGTCATTCCCAACTCTTCCTTCAAGCGATTCAGCTCTTCCTCCTGTTGCGTGGCCAGCACTTGGCCCTTCTCCGATTCCTCCCGGAGTCTCTGCAAATCCAGCCGCAAGTGCGCGTCCGTGGGACCGTTTCCAGACGTCGGGTTCCGCGCTGCGACTTCCGCCGCTAGGACCGCCAGCAAGTCGATCGCCTCATCCAATTCGGATCGCAACGCCTCGTGTTCCGCGTTCTTCTGATCCAGCAACGCCGTTCTCTTTTGCAGCAGTTCCGTCTTCTGGTCCAACAAGGTCTGCAGCCGCTTGATCTGAACTCGTTGGAGATACATCTGTTCCGCGGGCGGACTAGGTTCGGTGGGGCTCGGCGCGGCGCGGGACTCGGCACCGGGCGTTCCTCCCGAGGGCAACTGGACCGCGGCCGGTTCGCCGGTTGTGTTGGTCTGGCGGTAGTAGTGAAAGGCGAAGAACGAGCCCGAACCGATCAGCACCGCTCCGGTGACGTAGGCCGCCCACGCGATCAGTCGGTTGACAAGGTCCATGACCGTCCTTCGCTCCGTTGCGTTCGCCCCGCTCGCCGCCACGCAACGCCAATTCCGAAGCCCGGCTCGTCCGCAAAAGCCGGGCGTGTTTGACGACCGCAGAATCAAATTCGCTCCCGTTGCTCATCGCCCCCGCGAACGGCCGCTGTACGACGGGCTGCTGGAACCGCTCGTGGGCCCGCCTCCTCCCCGTCCGCTGAATCCGCCAAAACCGCCAGGCGGTCCGCCAAAACCGCCGGGCGGTCCTCCCGATCCCCGCAGTTGCTGGAAGAACTCGATCCGCCGCCGGATGTCGTCCGCACTAGGCCCGCCGCTGCTGGAGGAGCCCGAAAACGAAGAACCGCCCGACGAACGCGAGCCAGACCGGCTCGAGGCGCCCAGGATCGAGTTCAGCGTCTTCTGCACCAGTTGCGGATCGGAGACCTTGATCGGCACGACGCTGACCACGTCCGTATCGGTGCTGCCCGGCTGGTCGATCTGCCGGACCAGG
>CAYUFW010000132.1:0-14704 GCA_964443915.1 uncultured Pirellulaceae bacterium | reverse complement strand
CCTCGACCTGACGATACAAGGGCTCCGGACCGGTCACGATCACGGAATTGCTGCGGGAGTCGACGCCGACGATCATTTTCTGCAGTTCGCCTCGCGTTTGGGCGTCTTCACGCCGCGAGCGCTGGCCCCGCAAGGCCCGCAAGAAGTCCTCCGGCGAAGGTTGCTGCCCTCCGCCTCCGCCGCCCTGCGTGGTCGCGATGCGATCGGCAAAGACCTGCCGGACGACCGTCGCCACTTCGTCGGCGGTACTGTGAATCACCGGGATCAAACGCGTCACGCCGGCCGTCTCGATATCTGTCTCGCTGCTTTCCTTGTCGATCACGCGCAACATCTGTTCGATGAAGGCCAGATCGACGGGATTCGCTTCCACGATCAAGGCATTCAGCCGCAGGTCGGGAACCATCGTCACCGGACCACTGGCTTGAAGCGTGGCGGGTGCGCTCGAGCTGCTGCTGGTGCCCCCGGCCAGGCCGCCGACCAGACCGCCGATCAAACCGCCGCCCAACAGGTTCGAGGCCATGTCGCCCAACAACGAGCCGCCGGCCTCCGTCGTGTGGCCGCCCAACACCTCCTGCAGCAGCTGATAAGCCACGTCCGCTTTGGCGTACTTCAAATAGAACACCGAGATCTCCCGTTGGCCCTGTAACGCGGTCGGCCCAGAGACGGTGCGGAGCAATTTCTCCAAGTCGTCCAAGGCCTTGGTGTCCTCCGAGGCGACGATAATGCCGCTGGGTGTAATCGCGATGCGGATTTCGGGGACCTCGCCGGGGGCAGCATCGGCAGGCTCCGGCTTCTCGGGACCAACCGCTGCCGCGGCGGCCGGTTCCTCCACAGGTTTCGGCTCGCTGACGAAGATGAAGCGAGGGTCTCCCACGCCCTCCGGCGGCCCCGCGGCACCCTGACGCCGAAGGCCGGCGGACTTCTCCGCTGCCGAGCCCGCCTGAGGCGAGGTCTCCGTTGCCGGCTGGGCCGGTGGTTCGGCCTTCGGTTTGGCGGGCGGAGCGGGGATCTGCGGCCAGCCGTCGAACGGCACCTTCGACTGCGTGTCGGCGGGCTCCGCGCCTTCCGGTTCTTGCTGCAGCGGGGTTATCACGCGAAGCTTGATGTCCGCCGACGGCGTCAACGCCGACGGCGTCACGAACCGGATCTTGTTCTTTCGCGTCCAGAACCGCTCGATCGTTTCCAGCGCCGATTTGGCCGCCGCGCCAGAGAGCGGATAGGTACGGATCTTCTCCCCCGATGCTTCCTCCGTTTCCGTTCCGTCGAGTTTCTCGATCAGGTCTTTCACTTGTTCGATCTGCAGCACCGTGCCCCGAACCCAGAGCTGCATGGTCACCGGATCGCCGTCGACGATCGGGCCCTGCGGCGCGGTCTTCGCCGCGTCCTTCGAGGTCGAGGCGGTCGCCGTGCCCAGATTGAAGAACTTGTTAATGGCCGCCACGGCCAACTGCGGATCGGTCTTCTTCAGCTGGATGACCTCGAACTGCAGATCCTGGCCCTCCAACTTCTGGAGCGTCTCCTCGATGATGGTGTGCTCGGACGGGCGGGCCCAGGCGATCAGCTTGCCCGAGGTCGTGTCCACCTCCAAACGCACGCCGGGCAGATCGGCCAGCAGCGTTTGCGCCACCCGCAACACGAGCTGCGCGTCGGCCGCTTTGATGAAGTAGGTCTTGAGCGTCAACTTCTCCGGTTCCTTGGCGGCTTCTCCCATCTCGCTCGGCTCTTTGTCGATCTTGGGAATCAACTCCCGGAGCAACTGCAGCTTGTCCGCACTCCCCGTGGCCCAGATTCGCGTGCCCAGCAAGTCGACCGACAAGCTGATATCCGCGCCCGAATTCTGGCCCTCCGGGATGCCCAACAAAGGCCTGGCGATCGCCAGCACTTCCTCCGACGAGGCGTGCTTTAGGTCGATTTCGTAGATTGCCTCGGCCCCGCCGGATGCCGGATCCTCGACGCGGGCGATCATGTCGCGAATCGTCCGCAGCTTGCCGGCCGTCTCCGTGACCAGGATCTGCCGGGCCTTGGGAAAGGGAATGACTTTGCCCTGCGGACCGACGAAATCCTTGATCATGGCCGCCGCGTCCTCGGCCTTCATCCGGGCCAGCGGGAACAGGCATTTCACCAGTTCGAATCGCCCCCGTTTGTCGAGTTCATCCGTCGTCACCAACGTCACGAGTTCCTCGGGGATCGGGTTCTCGACGTCCAACACCAGCAGGATGCGCTCGCGGCGGACCAGGGTGTAACCTTTGGTCAACAGGTAGCTGTTCAGCAGATCCAGCGCCTCGTCGACCGTGTACGTCCGCTCGTCGCGGTAGGTGAAGGTCCCGACCGGCAAGGTCTCGATGGCCAGCGAAAGTCCCGATTGCTGCGCCAGCCATTCCAGCACGTCTTTCCAGGGCGCCGCATCGAATTGGAAGTGCAGCAAACCCGGTCCGGCGGCGGGCGTCGGCAATGCGGGCGCAGACGATTCCGTCGCGACTGCCTGCGGAGGTCCTGCAGGCGGAGCGCCCGGCTCGGACGCCACGCCTTCGGGAGGCATCTGCACGGCCTGCGCCGGATCGGCAAAAGGATCCGCGATCGTCGCAGGAGCTGGCATCGAACTCGCCGGGGCAGACTCGGTTTCCGGATTGGCGGTCGATTCCGGGGGCGGTGCCGCGGCAGACGGCTCGGATTTGGCTGCAGCTTCGACAGTCGGGGCGACGGGCGCGGCCGGTGCCGCGATTTCCGCCGCCGCTTCCATCTCCGGTTTCGCGGCCGTTTCCGCGGGCGGCGCCGCGGCAGGCGGCTCGGATTTGCCTGCCGATTCGACAGCCGGGGCGTCGGAATAGCCCGCCAGTTTTTCCCAGGCCACACGTTGTGAGTCGTTCAGAATCGCTTTCAGCTGGCGGTCGAAAAGGAGATGAGTGATCCGTCGCCTCTCCTCGCCGCCTTTGGTCATCTCCACAGCTCGCTGCTCCACGAGCTTCTTGACCGACGCCTTTTGTTCATCGGTCAAGCCGATCGCTTCGGACAGGGCGGGTTCCGTCAACGCAATCATGCCGTCGCGAGCCCAGCGAATCTTGCGGAGTTGTTCCTGTTGGGATGTCGTCAGCAGTTTGAACCCCAACGCCTCGGATTCCTCGACGAAAGGCGTCAGCTGCTTCATCTGTTCCATCGGCGGTAGGTCCTTGATCGACAGGACGATCTCGGTCGCCTTGTCCACGCGTTCGTTGATCAGCTGGCGCAGCCGGCCACGGACTTCGTCCGACAATCCCAGCCGATCTGCAACCTCCTTCTCTTCCGCGAACGCCAACACTCCCACAAACACCCGATTCGCTTCGGCAAACGACGATTCTGCGGCGGATGCGAGGGGATTCGTCGCCACCCAGGCCGTCAGTAGCCACGCCACGCCCACCCAGACCTTCACGGTTTGTTCAGGACTCCAAAACCGGACCACGGTATCACCTCCGCTGTCGTCAGCGTTGTTCCAGGAATGTTGACCGTCGACTTTTCGACCGCCAGCGCGTCAATTTCACTATACTCTGCCTACGCCGAAGTTGCATCGCGATTCCCCGGCATTGACTCGTCCGACCACGTGCCCGACGCGCTGCTTGAGCCGCATCCCAGGGTGATTCCCACGCATGGGGCGTTGCCCGCGTGGTTCAACGAGGATGCGACGGCGCTGCGCAATGTCGCCTCGGCGCGCATGCTCACCTCTTTACCTGCATAAACCCCGTTCTATGCCCCAGGTTCTGCGACTCACGGAAACTCCTATTCAAAAACTGGCTGTTTCGCCAGCGTTCAGGTATCGACAATCGCCTCTGTTCGTCCATGCCGCTGGAGCGGAGGCTTGCGGCTGCAATTCTCATTTCTTTCGGTCAACTATAGGTCACGACGCCTGCCACGGTTGTCATCGAACTTGCCAAACTTGACGATGGTATGTTTTGAAGCGGTTCTGACCTGCCCATATTCTACTCGACAGGCCAGAACTCGGCGATGTCCACAGCCCCAGTGACCAACCGTGTCCAGCCATCGGCGATAAACCCTGAGCCATCCGCGGGCGGCGGGAAAAACCTTCCGGCAGGCGGTTGCTGCCACTTGCAGGATGGCCCACTGTTTTCGATAAAGGGAGAAACTCCGAATGGTCACTCAAGTGGGAGCGAACCGGACTATGGCCAAGAAAGTAACCAAGAACGACGAAGCGGTAGAAGAAACTGGGGCCGTCGGCAAGATGAAGTCGATCCTGGACGACAACGTCAACCTGCGGACGGCGCTGCGGCAGATTGAGAAACAGTTCGGCGAGGGAGCCATCATGCCCTTGGGCGCCGATCAGCGCGGGCCGATCCCCGGCATTCCCACGGGCAGCCTGTCGCTGGATATCGCCCTGGGCGGCCAAGGCATTCCGCGCGGACGCATCATCGAAGTCTTCGGCCCGGAATCCAGCGGCAAGACGACGCTCGCGTTGCACGTCGCCGCCCAAGCCCAAAAAACCGGCGGCATCGCGGCCATCATCGACGCGGAACACGCCTTCGACCCCGTCTGGGCCAAGAAGCTGGGCGTCGAGTTGGACACGCTGCTGGTCAGCCAGCCCAACTCCGGCGAAGAGGCGATGCAGATCGCCGAGATGCTGATCAAGTCGAACGCGGTGGACGTGATCATCGTCGATTCCGTGGCCGCCCTGGTGCCCAAGCAGGAACTGGAAGGCGAAATCGGCGACACCCATGTCGGCCTCCAGGCTCGGCTGATGAGCCAATCCATGCGGAAGCTCACCGGAGCGATCGCCAAGAGCAAGACGGCCGTGATTTTCATCAACCAGATCCGCGAGAAAATCGGCGTCATGTTCGGCAACCCGGAAACCACGCCGGGCGGCCGGGCGCTGAAGTTCTACTCGTCCTGCCGCATCGACGTCCGCCGCATCGGGCAACTGAAGGAAGGCGAGGAAGTCGTGGGCCAGCGCGTGCGGGCCAAGGTCGTCAAGAACAAAGTCGCGCCGCCCTTCCGCATGGCGGAGTTCGACATGATGGCGACCAACGGCATCAGCTACGAAGGCGACGTCCTGGACCTGGCCGTCGCCGGCAAGTTCGTCGCCCGCAGCGGGGCTTGGTTCAAGTACGGCGAGACCTACCTGGGACAAGGCAAGGAAAAAGCTCGCGCCTTCTTGATCGAGAACCCGCAGGTGACGGCCGAACTGCGGGAAAAGGTCCTCGCCGCCGGGTCCCCCGCCTCGCCCGCCGCCACCGTCGGCGCCACGGACGAAGGCGAAGGTTAAGGACGCGGGAAGGCGAACGGTGGGCGTGAGCCCACCGGTGCCTTGGCTGCCTCGCTCCGGCGAACGGCGGGCGTGAGCCCACCGGTGCATTGGATGCGAGCAGCCCAAGCTCGGGGAGAACCGGTGGGCTAACGCCCACCGTTCGCCGGGAGTCTGGGCGATTCCGCGAAAGCTAGACAGTCCAACGAAGGAGAGACGAAGGTCAAATGACGCAGGTCGCGGGGCGGAAGTTCGTGGACGAGACAGAAAGCCGCACGGCGGACGCGCTGGGCGCGGGACGCCGTCTTGCGGCCGCCCTGCTGCTGACGTTCGTCGGTGCGCTGCTGCCTGTCGAGGCCCAGGAGCCGACGGCTTTGGATGCGGCCCTCGCGCTGGAGAAAACGGTCACCGAGGCCATCGCCCGCGCGGAAAAATCCGTCGTGGCGATCGCCCGCTATCGCAAGGGCCGCTTGCCGCCGGCGCACGGCGGCGCTCAGCCCGCGCCGTTTGCACCCGGCCGGGCCGGTGGTCTGGAAGAAACGGCGCCCAACGAATACGCGACCGGCGTCGTGATCGACCGCCGCGGCTACATCCTCACCAACTACCACGTGCTGGGCAATCCGTCCGAGAACGACTATCGCGTCTGGATCCAGCGCCGCCCGTTCACCGCCATCGGCGTCCAGAAGGCCGACCACGTTACGGCCGGCGATCCCTGGACAGACTTGGCGGTCTTGAAGATCGAGGCCACCGACCTGGAACCGATCCCGTTTGGCGATACAAAGGACCTGCGCAAAGGCCAATTCGTGATCGCGCTGGGCAATCCGTACGGGATCGCCAAAGACGGCTCAGTCAGCGCCAGTTGGGGCATCATCTCGAATCTGGGCCGGCCGCTGCCGTCAGCGGCCGACGAGTCCGGACCCGATCCAGCGAAAGACTCGCTGTATCAGTACGGTGGCCTGATCCAGACGGATGCCCGGCTGAACCTGGGCACCAGCGGCGGGGCCCTGGTGAACCTGAAAGGCGAGATGATCGGCCTGATCACCGCTTTGGCCGCGTCCGAAGGCTACGAGCGGTCGCTGGGCTTCGCCATTCCCGTCAACGACGTTTTCCTGCGGACGATCGAGACGCTCAAGAAGGGCCACAAGGCGGAGTTTGGCTTCCTGGGCGTTTCGCCCGAAAACCTGCCCGATACGATGCGCCGCGCGGGCCAGCACGGCGCGCTGGTCACCCACGTCGTTCCCGGCACCCCGGCCGCCGCCGCGAGCCTGAAAGAGGGGGACGTCATCACCCGCGTCAACGACGAGGCGGTCTACGACCGTAACACGTTGATGTACGAACTAGGCAAGCAACCGGTGGCGGCCGAGATCCGGCTAGCAGTCCAGCGGGGAGCGGAAATCGGCCGCCGTGGACGGGTCTTAGAAGCCAGCGCCAAGCTCACCAAACGCCACGTGTCCGGCGCGCGGCCACCGTACTCACTCGTACCCGACCCCGCCTGGCGCGGCATGCACGTCGACTACGCCACCGCGCTGCCACAAACGCTTCTGCGGCAAGTCTGGCCCCAGATCCCCGCCGGCAGCCTGGCCGTGCTGGAAGTCGAACGTGATTCCCCCTGCTGGAAAGCCGGCCTCCGCCCCGGCACGCTGTTCTCCCATGTCGACGGCCAAGCCGTACCCACGCCCGACGCCTTCTTCGCCGCAGTGGCCGAAAAATCCGGCGCTGTCCGCATCCAGCGCGTCTCGGACACTCCGGCGGAAGTCACCGTTGCCCCCTGACGCGCCTGCCGTCCGGGCGCTTTCGCAGGTTGGGACTCCGTACCGATGCGGTCGCGACGGAGTCCCAACCTACTTTGGACCGCATTCGTGTGAACACGAGCCGCCGAGGCTGGTTCAGCATTCAACCAAAGCGGCGACAAGTCGCCGTACTCCAAGAGGGCTACTCTCCTGACGGACCGACGCGCACCAGGCAGCCGGACGGTTCGGTTTCCAGGGTAATGTTCACGTCCAAGAATCGCTTCAGAACCTGGATGTGCGTAAGGGAATGGGACGACAAGGGCAGCGTGCGGAACGCTCCGCCGCCGGTTCCTTGATGGGCGCCGATGCCCAGCGGCAGGAGAAGCTGGTCCGCCAGGTGCTCGCCGACGGGCACGCCGGCGTCCAAGTAATGCTGGGCCCGGTCCAGGGTTCGTTGGGCGACCGTCTCGGCTGGCACGCCGCGCTGGCCGAAACCGGTGAAGACCTCGGTCACGTGCTCGAATTGCAGTTCGATCGTGACGGCGTTGCCGGGGCCGGGGGCGTCGACGATCTGTTCGATCTCGAAACAGGACTCGTCCCACCGCGTCGCCTGGGCGATCGTCCGGCACTCCCGCTCCGCGATGTGCCGTGGCAGGCGGGCGACCAGGGCGCGGACTCGGTGACCGATCAGCTCCCCGCGTTGCAGCAACTCGAACCGGCCCACCTGTGGCGCCGGATGAATCTCCGCCGCGATCCGCCCCAGGCCGGCGGGGAAGAAACCCGGACGGTGCATAGTCACCGCCACCCGGGGACCGAGCCGAGCGATCAGCGGCAGGTAGGCGTGGGTCAGAAAATCGTAGGGCGGCGCCAGCGGATTGTGGGTGCCGCCTTCGAGCGCGACGGACGAGGCGCCGTCGGCGACCATCAGCGCCGGCAGGATGGTCTGCAAAACCAGCGTCGTGCTGCCCGCGGTGCCGATGCGAAACGTGTACTGGCCGGCTTGGACCGGACCGGGGCGGAAGACCAGTTGTTTCGAGCCCAGTTCCGCGCCTTGGACGTGGGCGGATGAAACCTGCACGGCCGCTTGGACGGCGGTCAGATGCTGGCGCATCAACCCCGGTTTCGGCCGCCGGGCCCGGATGCGGTGGATCGTGACCGGCTGGAGCGTGACCAGCGACAGGGCCAGCGACGACCGAACGATCTGACCGCCGCCTTCGCCTTGGGAACCATCGATCGTGATCACGGGATTGTCGTTGAAGGATGATGGATGAAGGATGAGGGATGAAAGAAACCCCACCCGGCTGGAGCGGCTAGGCTCCAGAGGGCACCTATCCAATACAACCGACAGAACGTATTCTGTAAAGCCCTGGCGCGCCCCGGTGCCGAGGCCGGAGGAGTCCGGCGAAAGCACCTGCGGCCTCAGTCCGCCGTGGTGGCCGGGATCGAGATGTGAGACTCCAGATCCAGAATCTCAAATCTCAGATCTCAAATTTGAAATCCCGAATTCGAAATCCCGAATCCAAGACCTTTGTCCTCTCAGGAACCGCCGTCCATGTCCGCTCCTTCGCTGATCCAGCCCCGCACGCTCAAAGGCTTCCGCGACTACTTGCCGGAAACGATGATTCCGCGCGAGCGGCTGATCGACACGGCCAAGCGCGTGTATCGCTCGTACGGCTTCAGTCCCATCGATACTCCGGCGCTGGAGTACCTGGAAGTGCTGACGGGCAAAGGCGGCGAGGAGACGGACCGCCAGCTGTACCGGTTCCAGGATCATGGTGGCCGCGAGGTCGGCATGCGGTTCGATTTGACGGTGCCCTTGGCCCGCTTCGTGGCTCAGCACATCAGCGAATTGGGCACGCCGTTCAAACGCTACCACATCGCCGCCGTGTGGCGCGGCGAGAACACCCAGCGCGGCCGGTACCGCGAGTTCATGCAATGCGATTTTGACACGATCGGCACGCGCAGCGTCGCGGCGGACATCGAGACGGTGCTGGTCATCCACGACTTGATGCGGGCCATCGGTTTCGACCGTTTTACGATCCGCATCAACAACCGGACGGTCTTAAACGGACTGCTGGACAAGCTGGGACTGGGGGACAAAGCGACGGCGATTCTCCGCGCGCTGGACAAGCTGTCCAAGATCGGCCCGGACAAGGTGGCCGAGGAGATGATGGTGGCGGCGGACGCGACGGCCGAGCAGGCGGCGGATGTGCTGCGGCTTTCCGGGCTGACGGGTTCCAACGAGCAGATACTGCGGCAATTGGAGTTGCTGGTCGCGGGCAGCGAAATGGGACAGGAGGGCGTCGCGCGCTTGTCGCAAATCCTGGACGGCGTGCGGGCCGCCGGCGTCGCGGACGATCAGGCGGCCCTGGACGTGTCGATTGCCCGCGGACTGGACTACTACACCGGCGCGGTGTTCGAGACTTTTCTGGAGGCCCTGCCCAACATCGGCAGCGTCTGTTCGGGCGGGCGGTACGACAACCTGGCCGGCTTGTACACCAAACAGGATCTGCCGGGGATCGGCGCATCGCTGGGGCTGGACCGGCTGCTGGCGGCGATGGAAGAGTTGGGCATGATCGGCCAGGTGCGGACGCCGGCCGACGTGCTGGTGGTCTTCTTCGACGCCCGACACTTGAACGATTACTTGCGTCTGGCGGGCCAACTCCGCCGCGCGGGTCTGGGCGTCGAGGTGTTTCCGGAGGCGAAGAAGATCGGCCAGCAGCTGAAGTACGCCGACCAGCGGGGCTTTCGCGTCGCCCTGATCGCGGGCAGCCGCGAGTTCCAGGCGGGCGAGTGCCAGGTGAAAGACCTGCGGACGGCCCACAGCGAGACCTGTCCGTTGGCGGACGGCGCTCAGGCCGCGGTCGCAACGATCCGGCGAATTCTGGCGTCGTAGGAACCTACTCCTGGCCTGTAGCTTCCATCACGGGGAACACGACTCGAATCACGGTTCCCTTGCCCGGTTCGCTTTGGATGCTCAGTTTCCCGCCCAGGATTCGGGTCCGTTCACGGATGCCCTCCAGCCCGAAGTGGTCTTCCTGCACCGCGTCCTGGTCAAAGCCGATCCCCCAGTCACGGACCTCCAACGTCACTTCGCCGCCGTTCTGGGTGAGCGTCACGCGGACCTTTTTGCTCTGGCTGTGGCGGCAGGCATTGGTCAACGCTTCCTGGGCGATGCGAAACAGGAAGGTCTCCAGGATCGGTTCCAAGCGCACGAACTGGACGTCGTGGAAATACTCGATGTCCGGGGCCCCCGGCATCAATCGCAGCTGGGACACGATGTCCGCAATCCCATCCGTCAGACCGTACTTGTCCAACACGGGCGTGCGGAGCCAGTTCATGACCCGGCGGAGTTCGGCCGCGGCGTGACGCAATCCGTCCATTCCTTCACGGTACGCTTCCGCCGCTTTCGGCTTGCGGCCCCGGCGCGGTTCCAGCGATTCGAACTGAAACATGGCCCCCAGCAGCTGCTGCGCCACGCCGTCGTGCAGGTCGTACGTAATCACACGACGCTCGCGGTCGCTGGCCTGCACCATGCGGCGCAGCGCGCGCTGCTCATGCCGCAACTTCTCCGCGGCCAATTTGCGGTCCGTAATGTCTACGTGGGAACCAACGAGCCGGTATGCTTTGCCTTCCGAGTCACGGACGGCAACGGCATGGGCCATAACCCAGCGATAGGACCCGTCCTTGTGACGCAGGCGGTACTCGGTGGCGATGGCCGTGGGGGACGTGCCTGCCAGGAAGTCGTCTTGACGCCTGATGATCCACGCCCGTTCCTCCGGGTGCAGACGGCTCGCCCAATCCTCGAATCCTTCGCCGATCTCGTGCTCTTCGTAGCCAAGCAGTTCTTTCCAACGGGGCGAGTAGTAGACTCTTCCGGTGCGGGAATCCCAGTCGAAGATGCCGGTGCCGGCTGCGCGAACGACCAACTCGAACCGCTCCTGGCTGGCCCGCAGTTCCTCGCAGGTCTGCCGCAACCTCTCTTGGGTTTGCTTGAGTTCGGTGATGTCCGTGATCACGGCAGCCGTACAGAACAGTTCACCGTGGTCGTCCAGAACCGGAAAAATGGTATGGACGGTTGGGTGCACCTTGCCGTCCGGGAACACCATCATCTGTTCGCCTTGCCAGGGTTCCTTGCGGCGTAGCGCGGGAAGGATGACGCGTTCCCGGTGTTCCCCGTAGCCTGCCGGATAGTAGGCGGCGACGTGCTTCCCGACGATGTCCTCCTGGCTCGGCGCCCCCAGAAGCCGGGCCAAGAAGGGATTGGCATAGATGAGTCGCCCGTCCACGCCGGCCATGCCGAACCCCTGCGTGGCCGCTTCGACGAACCGTCGAAAGATCGCCAGTTTCTCCTCCGCGGCACGCCGTTGCTGCACCTCCGCTTGCAGCCGCTCGTTGGCTTGGGTCAGGTCCGCAGTCCGCTCTGCGACGCGTTGTTCCAGCCGCTCATTGGCCTTCCGGAGTTCCTCTTTCACCCGCTTCCGATCCGTAATATCGGTGGTGAAGCCTTCGATTGCCTCCAGTTCTCCGCTGTCGGAGAAGATCCCGATGCCTTGTTCCCAAACCCATTTCTCCTGTCCCGTTGCGGTCCGCACGCGGTACTCCACCTGGTATTGCCGTTTCTGGGCGATCGCCTCCTGCATTGCGTCGAACTCCCGTTGGCGGTCATCAGGGTGGATAAACTCGGAGTGACAGGTCCCGGGCTGTCCGATCAGTTGCGACGGTTCGTGGCCCGTGAGTGGAAGATAACCATCGCTGAGAAACTCAACCGTCCAGTTCGCGTCGGCCTTGCAGCGGTAGACCGCGCCGGGGAGGTTGGAGAGAAGCGTGCTGAGCCTGCGTTCGCTCTCCCGCAGGGCCGCTTCCGCTTGTTTGCGTTCCGTGATGTCTACGGTCATCCCGATGGCGTATGTAGGCTGCCCCTCGGCGTCGTGCATCAGCGAAACCGTCAACTCTCCCCAACGCAGCTGACCGTCTTTGCGGATGAAACGCTTTTCCATGGTGTAGCGAGGAATCTCGCCGCGCCGGAGACGGGCCACCAACTGTTCATCGACTCGGTTATCGTCGGGCTGGGAAATACCGTCGATGCCAAGCTCGATGATTTCCCGCTCGGAGTAGCCCAACAAGTCGCAGAAGCGCCGATTCACCGACTGGACGCGACCGTCCAGGCTGGCCAGAACAATGCTCAGCGGCCCTTCCTCGAAGATCTTGCGAAAGCGTTCTTCGCTTTCCCGCAGGGCTGCCTCAGCCCGGTTGCGCTCGTCTTCGGCCAGTTTCTGCTGGGTAAGGTCCTGGCCGATCCCAAACACGATATCCCGGTCGGGGACGGGAATCACATTCCAGCTGATCCAGCGGTGCGAACCGTCCTTGCAGACATTCCGGTCCAGGAAGTTGATCGCCGGGTTGCCAGCTCGCAGCTGGCCAAGGGCCTCGACCGCCGCCGCACGGTCGTCCGGATGGATGAAATCCAGGAACGGTCGAGCAAGCGACTCCTGTTCGCTCCAACCCAGAATGCGCTCGAAGGCGGCGTTCACCTCTTTGTAGTAACCGTCGAGACTGGCGGTGGCGATCAGAAGGGGCAGATGGTCATGAATCTGCCACTGATCCGGTCCCGTCGGCTGACTCCGCGCCAGTTGGGCCTCCAATTCGCCGACTCGCTGCCGCACGTTGTCCAACTCGGCAAGCAGTTGTTCCCTGGACTTATCCTGGTCGTTCATGCCAAACCTGCCCTTTCGTTTCCGAATCGCGCAAGGCCACCATGCGTATGATATGGTAATTCCGCTTTTTGTGGGGGTCCCACGGGGCGAATCACCGCCCCCCCCGCCGCGACAACCGGTTCCGAAGCACCGTTCGAGTCTCCGTGGCGTCAGCCTCCAACTTGCGGTATCTGGCGGGATCGCAAGCGGGAAGCTGACGCCAGTTGTTTCTCGAACGATCACGTCCCGAGCAGGACCAGATACACCGCCATCACGGTGCCCAGGAGGGCAAGGATGACGGAGACGACAAGCGCCAGCACCGCTGTCCGGGGTGTGTAACTCCGGCCCTGCCTGGCGAACTGCAAAAAACGAACGTATTCCGATGAGGTCAACAAGCTAACCGCCACGCCCAGGGCGATCAGGCCCGTGCCAATCCAGAGGGACCAGCCGGTCGTTTGTTCCTGAACCGTGACGTGCCCGGTGGCGGCGATTTCCCGTAGGAACAATCCGAAGCGGGCAACCACGAAACCAAAGCCCATCAAAGCCAGTCCGGTCCGCATCCACGCCAGCAAGGTCCGTTCCGCCGCGAAGCGGACCCGCGGGTCTTCGGGGGGCAGTCCTGGCTGTGTCGTCGGATCACTCATGGCCGTTTTCGCTCGCCGCGGCCCCGCAGGTCCGCCAACGGGACTTTTTCAAACACCATCGCCGCGATGGACGCCGACAGCACGAATCTGGTCACGTCACCTCCCAACCTTGGCGATAGGTGCCGCGGATGATCTCGTCGGCGGCGGGCGTGCCGGGGACCTGCATCTGGGCTGCGTCCCAGGCGATCTTCTTTCCCAGGCGCAGAGCCAGCACACCCAGCAGGGTGATTTCCGTCAGCCGGGCGGCGTACTCGAAATGGCTGCTGGCCGGCGGGCCGCCCTTGCAGGCGTCGATCCAATCGCGATGATGGCCCGCCGAACGTTTCAAAGTCGGTTCGGGCTTGTCGAACGTGGCCGCGGGGTCCAGCAGCGCCAACTGGGGAGGGCCGCCCGCGCCTTCGCAGGCGATGTAACCTTTCTCGCCCACAAACAGCACGCCGCGGCGGTACTTGGACCGCGCTCGATCGTAGGCGGCGGGCAGTTCGGGCATCAGGCCGCCGTCGTACCAGGTCAGCTTGACCGCCGGCCGGCGATCGTTGGCCGGGAAACGGTAGTAGCACAGGCAGCCGTGTGGCTGGATCTCCGGGTGACGCGTACCCACGCCGAAGGCCTCGACGCTCTCCGGGGCGCCCAGGTCGAGCGCCCAGCAGGGGGCGTCCATATCGTGGCAGCCGAAATCGCCGAAGCTGCCGGTGCCAAAGGCCCAGAAGTCGCGCCAGCTGACCGGAGCGTACGCCGGGTGCCAGGGACGCGGCTCGCGAGGGCCGATCCACAGGTCCCAGTTGAGTCCTGTCGGCACGGCCGGCTGGCCCTGGGGCAGGCCGGTCAGTTCCGGGTTCCAGCGGTTGGTGGGGACCCAGGAATGCACCTCGCGCACCGTGCCGATGGCGCCAGCCCAGATCCATTCGCAGGTCTGGCGGATGCCGTCCCGCGAGTGGCCGGGATTGCCCATTTGCGTGGCGACGCCCGTCTGCCGGGCCACCTGGGCCACCAGTCGCGCCTCGCGGATGTTGTGCGTCAGCGGCTTCTCGCAGTAGGTGTGTTTTCCCTGCCGCATGGCCACCAGGCTCGCGTAGGCGTGCAGGTGATCGGGCGTGGCGATCAGCACGGCGTCGATCGCCTTCTCCTTGTCCAACATCACGCGGAAGTCCTCGTAGTCGGCCGCGCGGAAGTTGGGGGTCTTTTCGGAGTAGTGCTTTTCGATCTCCGCCTTGACCGGCAGACGCCCGCCCTGGCCCTTGTAGTAGAAGCGGTCCAGGTCCCACTCGGTACACGGGTCGGCCAGCGCGGTCACCTGGACGTCGTCCAAGCGGAACAGCTCGCGCACGTTCGAACGCCCCTGTCCGCCCGCGCCGATCAGGGCCACGTTCACCTTGTCGCTGGGGGCCACGAACTTGGGTCCGCCCA
>CAYUFW010000131.1:13058-20474 GCA_964443915.1 uncultured Pirellulaceae bacterium | reverse complement strand
CGACGCTTGCCGTCGGGAGATTCAGGATGGATGACTGAGAACAGTATTGCCTTTTCCCCCGAATCACTTACCCAGTTCATTGCAGAGAAGGAATGGATGATGAAGACGAGAAGGAGTCCAAACGGACCGGGGCCGATCCATCGGGTCGGCTGGGCTGTACTGGCACTTGCCGCGCTAGTCGTGGCCCCGTTCGCTTCGGCGGCGGACCCCGAGGCGCCGGGCATCACGCGCGGGGCCGTGACGGGGCAGACCACAGCCAAGGGCTATGAGCACCCGAACCAGTACCTGTTCCGGATGCCCAAGCCCGTCGCCGAGAACATGGAACCGGTGATGGCCCATCCCGACCAGGAGCAGGAAGCCCGGGCCAAGCTGGCTAACCTGCAGAAGCAGACCGGGAAGAAGCCCAACATCCTGATCTTCATCATGGACGACGTCGGCTGGATGGATCCCGGGTTCAACGGCGGCGGCGAGGCCGTCGGCAACCCGACGCCGACCATGGACCGGTTAGCCCATGCCGGGCTCGTTCTGACCTCCGCCTACTCCACGCCCAGCTGCACCCCGACGCGTGCGACGATCATGACCGGACAAAACCCGCTGCATCACGGTCTGCTCCGCCCCCCGATGTATGGCGAGCCGGGCGGGTTGGACGGCGCGGTGACGATGCCCGGCATCCTGCAGAAGCTCGGTTACGTCACCCAGGGCGTGGGCAAGTGGCACATGGGCGAGAACGAGGCGTCGCTGCCGCAGAACGTCGGCTTCGATGATTTCTACGGCTTCCTGGGCGTCTCGGACATGTACACCGAATGGCGAGACGTGTACTTCAACCCCGAGATCGCGCTCAGCCCCGTCCGCTTCGGGGCCATGGAGAAACTGCCGTTCAGCCACGACAACGTCCACTGCGTCAAGGGCAAGAAGGGCGCGGAGAGCGTCTATCAGATCAACCTGACCACCATCCAGGACCTCGATCAGGACTGGGCGGCCTACAGCGACAAGTTCATCCGGAGAATGGCCGACAGCGACCAGCCCTGGCTCCTCTACCATGCGACCCGGGCTGGCCATTTCGACAACTACCCCAACGGAACCTACGCGGGCAAGTCCCCGGCCCGGACGGTCTTCAGCGATGCGATGGTCGAGGCCGACGACATCCTCGGGCGGCTGGTCAAGACCCTGGAGGAGACCGGGCAACTGGAAAACACGTTGGTCTTCTTCACCTCGGACAACGGGCCGGAGGGCGAGGTCCCGCCGCACGGGCGGTCGCCGTTCCGCGGGCACAAAGGGTCGAGTTGGGAGGGCGGCGTCCGCGTCCCGACCTTCGCCTACTGGAAGGGCATGATCGAGCCGCGCAAGTCCGACGGGCTGTTCGACCTGGCAGACCTATTCAACACCTGCGCGTCGCTGGCCGGCGCCCCCGGCGCGGACTTGGCCAATTACCTGCCCAAGGACCGCTACGTGGACGGCATTGACCAGGTCTCATTCCTTCTGGCGGACAAGGGCGAATCCAACCGCCGCAGCCGCATCTACACCATGAACCAGTTTTTCTCGGCCGTGCGGATTGACGAGTTCAAGCTGCACATCGTCGTCGAGTTGGAGAAGGCCGTCTTCCCCAGGGGATTCCAAGCGGGATTCAGCGGCGCCATGGTGACGCAGACCGGCGGCGTGCTGGTGACCAACCTGTACACGGACCCCCAGGAGGACATTAGCATCGGGGCTCGGCACATTCCGGCCACCGTGCCCATCGGGGCGGAAGGCGAGCGGTATCTCAAGGTGCTGAAGAAGTACCCGCCCGTGGTCAAGGTCGGCTTCGCGGGCAACTGACCCGTCCGAGCGGACGCGGAAGCCGTCACGCCGCTTTGGCCCGCCCTGAACCGGTGCGGGACGAAATGGCGAAGTCGTTTCGTGGGCGATGCCAGAACGAAAGGAAACCACACGATGAATGAGTGCTCACGCCCCCTACGTTCCCGCGACCTGCGGAAGACCCCGGGGATCGCAACCGTTGTTCTGGCCGCCCTCGCCGCATTCCCGGCGGTGGCGGGCGAGGACGAGAGGCCGGCCACAGCACCGCCGGCCGAGAAGAACGTCTACGGCGCGCCGGCGGGCAGCGGCATCTCCATGCCGCCCTACTACCAGCCGACGCCCTCGGTCAAGAACCGCAACGTGTATCTGCCCTCGACCGAGCCACTCGGCGCCGACGAGATGCGGATCACGTTCATGGGCAGCCAGCCCTGGCCGCCGCGCATCGCCCAGGCCTGCACCTGCATCATGGTGGAGTTGGGCAACGGCCA
This sequence comes from uncultured Pirellulaceae bacterium, assembly GCA_964443915.1. Lineage (GTDB taxonomy): Bacteria > Planctomycetota > Planctomycetia > Pirellulales > Pirellulaceae > Anammoximicrobium. Next base: position 18,192 of record CAYUFW010000131.1, on the reverse strand, counting down.
GCGGCTGTTCTTCGACTTCGGCCCCGGCTGCCTCCGCAACATCATCGCCAACCAGGTCCCGGTGGCCGAGATTGACAACATCTTCCTGAGCCACCTGCACGCGGACCACATCTGCGACCTGCCGTACCTGTTCTCCTTCGGCCCGTTCGCCGGGCGATTCAAGCCGGTTCACGTCATCGGCCCATCGGGCCGCACGCCCGAGCTGGGCACCAAGGCCATGTGGGCCGGCATGAAGAAGTTCCTCGCCTGGTCCACGCAGGCCTTCGAAGGGTGCGGCCCGATGCCGGCCTGCGACAGCGACGACGTCACCGAGTTCGACTTCCACGACGACGGCGGCGTGTGCTACGACAAGGACGGCGCGAAGGTCATCCACTGGCGCCGCTCGCACGCCATGGACGGGGCTTCAGCCTACCGGCTGGACTGGAACGGCCTGTCCTTCGTGTATACCGGCGACGGAAAGCCCGACTGGCTCACCGCCAAGTACGCCCAGGGCGCCGACGTATTTGTCAGCGAGATGGCCGTGGACATCATCAACCTCTGGGCCATGAAACAGGGACTGCCGCCCATGTTCGGCGCCCTCACGCTGGACATCCACCACACGACCCATTACGGCTTCGGCTACCTGGCCAACCAGGTGCAGCCGCGGCTGGCGATGGCGACGCACCTGTCCTTCGACCCCGAGTTGCTCAACGAGATGTCGGCCGGCCTGCGGCTGCACTACAAGGGCCTTTTCGCCTACGGCATCGACAACGTCGTGGTCAACGTCACCAAGGACCGCGTCTGGATTCGCGAAGCGGCGGTCAGCGACCTGGCCGGCGTTCGCTCGGCCGACCCGCAGTGGATCTTCAAGAACATGTTCGACGGCAAGATGCCGACGGAGCTTCCCAAGCCCAAGCACACCGTGGCCGGCAACCAGGAGCAGTCTGTCCGCGACCTGGAAATCGACCCGGCACGGTTCACACCCAAGGACCAAATGCGGCCATGGGTCCGTGAGTTCCCACCCGACGCCAAGCCGCAGGACTTCATCCCCAAACCCGCCGATGGCGGCCCACCGCTGCTGCGGAAGCTGGAGATGTTGAAACTAGAGATGTTGAAGGAGCAGCAGCCATAAACACCTGTCCAGGGACGACTTCGTAGGTTGGACGTTCCTGTCCGACGCGATCTGACGGGCAGGAATGCCCGTCCTACTCGCCAAATCGCGGGCTTGTTCTTGGACAGGTGCTAAACACCTTCCGCAGCACGATGACGACCGCCCGGCTTCTGGAGCCTGTGCCGCTGGCACATCCGGGAAGCGAGTCGGGCCGCGGAATTCGACCGCATGGAATTCTCAGTAGCCGATCCGCAGCACAGGGCCGAGGATCAACCTGGAGGACACGCCCGGCTGTTGCCAGTGGCGGCTGTCGCGGGAAATGGGGACGTTGTCGCCGAGCACCAGCACCTCGTCGTTGGCCACCGGGGCCGCGGCGGACCAGTCGCGGCCCAGGCCCTGCGGGTCCAAATAGTGCAGGTCGCGGAACACTTGCAGTCGGTGGATGACGAGGGACAGACCGTCTGCGGCAATCCCGAAGGGCCGGCTCTGGGCCAGGGTCCGATCGTCTTTCCCGTTTCCCAGTGACGCTGACGGCGACGGGTCAAGTTCCGCCGCCGCAAGGTGCAAGTCGCCGGCTTCGTCCGCCGACTCGTACGGCCAGCAGAGTACGACCTGTTCGTCCACCGCCAGGATTGCCTGCCGATCGCACAAGGCGAATTCGAGCTTCACGTCTTGAGCGTAAGCGGCCGCGGGCAGGGACGCGGTGGACACGCAATGACCGCTGCGGTGTAGAGTCGCCCGCTTGGCAGGAAACTGGAGATTCACCTGGAACCAATCATCGCCGTCATAACCTCGAATCGCGACGCTGCCACGAATGCCTTCCAGCCGCAGACGGGCGACCAACAGCAGGTCGCGGACGCGATGCAGCTGCCGCGATTCGTCCTGATTGTAGCCGTAGTTGTCGAGGATGGGGTACTCGTCGGTGCGCGGCAGCGGCGAGGCAAAGCACCGCCAGTGATGATAGACCAGCCAATCGAGACCCGCGCGGTGTGGCTGGTAGCAGAAGCCCTGCCGGACGCGCGTCCAGCCGCCCAGCTCAGCCGCCCGCCAGCGGGCCGGCAGGTGTCTGGTGCTGGGCGGTTCAAAGCCGCTGTCATGTACCAGGATGGCGAGTTGGCGGAGTTGAGCGAGCGTCTTGCGGACGATCCGGCCGTCCGCGTAGACATCGCCTCGGCGGATCGAAATCCGTTCTCCGGGAAGTCCCACGACGCGTTTGACCTCCAGGTAATTTGGATCGCTTGGCGAGCGGAACGCGACCGCATCCCAACGTTGCGGCCGGTGCCAGCGGCGGGCCAGACGATCGATCAGCACTCGCTGGCCGGGATGCAGAACCGCGTCGTGCAGGTCACGCTGGACGAAGCCGCAGTTCGGACAGACGACCCGCTCGGCGGCCGGCGGCTGATCAGCGTCGTAGCGGCAGGGAAACCGGCAATCGGCGCAGGGCAACTGGAAATGGGCGCCGCGCAGGTTCTCCGCCATCGACCCGCCGGCAATCCGCATGGGGCGGCCCAGGCCCTGCAGAAAGCCCAGCCGGGCCGCGAGCAGGGCGATCAGGACGAATCCTGCGCAGGCGAGCGTTCTCTTGTGTGACAGCATATTGCATTTCTGCTCTGAAGTTTCTGCCCGCATATTGGATGCTGGACGGCGATGGCCTGCAAGGGCCACGGGGCCATGACTTCCGAGCTAGGAGCGTTGTGCGGCTTCGGTTAGAATCCGGGAATCCAGTCATCCAGCCGGGAGGCGTTAGTATGTCGGGTCACGGAAGGCCGCCGCGAATTCTCTGGACGCTTCTGCTAGCAGCGACAGCGATGGCCGCTTGCTTCAGTTGCGTTTCTTCCTCTCGCGCTCAGAGCCTGCCCTGTTCCGAGGAGTTCCTTCGGGACGCCGAACTGTGTGACGTGTGTTTCATCGATCCCGATCGCGGCTGGGCCGTGGGGGACCGCGGGGCGATTTGGCACACGGAGGACGGCGGCCGCCATTGGCAACTGCAGGCCTCGACGGTCACGTGCCGGCTGGAGTCGGTCTGGTTCCTGGACGACCGCGTCGGCTGGGCCGTGGGCGGCTGGACTCATCCCTACACGCACAAGACCAGCGGCGTGGTGCTGACCACCCGCGACGGCGGACAGCGCTGGGAATCCGTGCCGCGGCTCTCCCTGCCGGCGCTGCGCCGCGTCCGCTTCTTCGACCCGCGGCACGGCTGGGCGGCGGGCGGCGCGTCGGAACTGTATCCCGCGGGCGTGCTGACGACCAGCGACGGCGGGCTCAGCTGGTCCTCGATTCCCGCCGGCATGACGGCGCCTTGGTCCAGCGGGGACTTTTTTGACATGCGGACGGGAATCGTCGCCGGCGGCGGAGCGGTGCTGGCCCAGGTCTCCGCCACCGGTCTGGAACCGTCAGGGCCGAGTCGGCCGGAGTTGCGAGCGATTCACAACGTGCGATGCCTGCCCGCGGAAACGTCCGCGGCGGAAACCGTAGGTGCCGGCGAGGCGGCATCCGGGCATCTGCGCGTTGGCTGGGCCGTGGGCGACGGAGGCTTGGCGATTCTGACCGTCGACGGCGGCCGCTCGTGGCGGTTGCCGGCGACGCCGCTGCCGGACGCCGCCCGCCAATTCGATTACCTCGCGGTGGCTGTGTTGGGCGGCAATTGCTGGCTCGCGGGCGCGCCGGGCACGTGCGTTTTTCACACTCCGGACGGCGGGCAGACGTGGGGCTGCCTGCAGACCGGTCAGTCGCTGCCGATTCGCGCGCTGACGTTCTTGGACGCCAATCGGGGCTGGGCCGTGGGGGCGTTGGGCATGATCCTCGCGACGCGCGACGGCGGCCGCAGTTGGACGGTCCAGCAACAAGGCGGGACGCGCGCCGCGCTGCTAGGGCTGTTTGCCGCGGCGGGGAGCATTCCGCTGGAGTTGTTGGCTGACCTGGGAGGCGACGAAGGATACTTGAGTGTCGTAGACGTGATCGCACGCCCCGCTCCGGAAGCCGCCGACGCCACCGCCGCGCCGCTCGATCGGCGGACGCACGAGGCGGTGGTGGCCGTGGGCGGGTCGCAGGCCGAGACGGCGTGGCAATTCCCGGTGCGATATCCGGGACTGAAGCTGCCTGTTGCCGCCCTCACCGCGGGCTGGGAACGCTGGGGCGGAGCGCGAGGCCGGGATGCACTGGAAGCCTACGCGGTGCGTCAGATCCGCACCTGGCGGCCCGAAATTGTGCTGACTGAGCCGGCCAGTCCTCGAGGCGACGATCCTTTGCGGCAGATGGTGAATCAAGCGGTCCTGGCGGCGGTCGAGAAGGCGGGGGAGCCTTCTCAGTTCGCGGAGCAAATCGGCGCGGCGGCCTTGGAGCCGTGGAAAGTGAAAAAGGTGTTCAGTTCGCTGGGCGGCGACGTGTCCGGCAGCGTGAATCTGACGACGTCCCAATTGGCGCCGCGGCTGGGCGGATCGCTGGTCGATCATGCCCGGCGCGGCTGGCAACTGCTCCGCACGCGGCACGAGCCGCCGCCGCAGACCTTCGGCTTTGGGCTGTTGGTCCACCGCCTGCCCAGCGACGTCGGCCAGCGGGACTTTTTCAGCGGCACCAATGCCCCTGTGGGCGGCGATTGCCGGCGTGCGTCCTTCGCGCCCCCGCCGGGCGACCTGCGGTCGCTCAGCCGTTTGGCCCAACAGCGGCGGAACACGCAGCAACTGCTCCAGCACCTGGCGGAATCGACGCCGGCGGAGGCGGCCTGGCTGGGGCAAGTGGAGAGTCTGACCCGCGGCTTGGAACGGAGCGCCGGCAGCGAGGTGTTGTTCGAGCTAGCGCAGAGCTTGCTGGATGCCGGCCGGGCGGACCTGGCCGCCTCGGTCTACGATCTGCTGATCCGTCAGGATCCGGCCAGTCCGTTGTGTGAAGCGGCGCTCGTTTGGCTGGTCCAGTACCACGCCAGCGGCGAAACCGGGTGGGCCCTGGGACCGCCCCGACCGCCACCAGCTCCGACCGCTCTGGCCGGAGCGGCGGAGGACCAGCCCAAACTGGGCCCCGCTCGTCCTGCGGTGTTTCTGGGACCAA
>CAYUFW010000131.1:0-13048 GCA_964443915.1 uncultured Pirellulaceae bacterium | reverse complement strand
CGGCCTGCCGACGGTGAACGACGGCCAGGTCGCCACGGCGGATTATCAGGCGGAGGCGCCGCCGCAGCCCGCCGACCGTGCGCGGCGCGCGGCGTTCTACGCCCAGCTCATTCAGAATTCGCGGCCGGCGTTGTACACGGTGCCGGAGGTCCGTTTTCCGCTGGCCGTCGCCGGGCGCCGCCTCAGCGACCGCCCTGAGGCGGACAGCTACTTCCACTTTCTGTCGAGCACGCGCCGGGGTGACGCTTGGACGCCCTGTGCGGCCGGCGAATTGTGGCTGCAGCAGCCGGCGCGGCAGCCGCCCAAGGCAGCGCTGGAATGTCAGCGGGCCGATCAGCGGCCGCGGCTGGACGGCCGCTTGGACGAGGACATCTGGAAGCAGTGCTTACCCGCGCCGTTGGCCAGTCCGGACGCCGACGACGCCGAGTGGCCCGCCGCGGTGATGTTGGCCTACGATAGCGAGTTCCTCTTCCTGGCCGCCAGCTGCCGCCGGGCGCCCGGTGCGGACTATCCGGCCGCCGCGCCGCGGCGGTCGCGCGACCCGGACTTGAGCGAGCGCGACCGAGTCGAAGTGCTGATCGACGTCGACCGCGATTACGCGACGTACTATCGCCTGACCGTCGACCATCGCGGCTGGGCCGCCGACGCTTGCGCGGGGGTCGCTGGCTGGAACCCCGACTGGTACATTGCCGCGGCCGACGACGGGACCAATTGGACGATCGAAGCGGCGATTCCCTGGAAACAACTGGGCGAGTCGCCGCCGGCCAGCCAGACGGCCTGGGCCGTGGGGCTGCAGCGCGTCGTCCCCGGCGCGGGCTTCCAGTCCTGGACGCAGCCCGCGGCCCCCCGCATCCGCCCGGAAGGCTTCGGGCTGCTGTTGTTCCGCTGATGTCGAGTGGGACGGAGGAGACGGCACTGACAACGCAGACACCGGAAACATCGCGTGCAGCCTCACGCGGCCCGACTCGGTTGGAGAAACTCTCGCACGCCATCGGCTCCGTCGTGGTGGTGCTGATTTTCGCGGGGGCGGCGTGGTTGTTGTATCACGAGTTGAAGCACTATCGGGTGCGCGACATCCGCTACGGCCTGAGCATGATCCCGGCGGGCCGTGTCTGGCTGGCCGTGGGGCTGACGGCCCTGAACTACCTGATCCTGATCGGTTACTATTTCCTGGCGGTCCGTTCCATCCGGCATCCGCTGGCGTTGGGACGAGTTGCGCTGGCGTCGTTCACGGGATTTGCCACCAGCTACAATTTCGGCGCCTTGCTGGGCGGGACCTCGGTCCGTTACCGCTTGTATTCGGTTTGGGGCCTGTCCGCCGTCGACATCGTGCGCTTGGTCTTGATGTTGGGGTTGACGTTCTGGTTCGGCATCTTCGGCCTGGCGAGCGTCCTGTTCCTGATCGATCCTTTTCCGATCCCGGCCGAACTGAACCTGCCCTTCGCCACCGTGCGGCCGTTGGGTTGGGGGCTGCTGGTCCTGACGGTCGGGTACCTGGGCCTGACGGCCTTCTGGAAGAAACCGATCCGTTTCCGCAGCACTCAGATTTCGCTGCCGGGCCCCGGCATCTCCGCCCTCCAGCTGGCGATTGCCGCCGCCGATTTGATCGTCGCGGCGGCGATCTTGTACGTGCTGCTTCCGCCCGGCTTCGGCCTGAACTACTTCGAGTTCTTGGGGATTTATCTGCTGGCCGTCGTGGCGGTCATCCTGACGCACGTACCGGGCGGGGTGGGTGTGTTTGAGTTGATGGTGCTGAAACTGGCCGGCGCCCAATCGAACGAACAGCTGGTCGCGGCTCTGTTGATCTTCCGTGCCGTCTACTATTTGCTGCCGCTGTTGATTTCGGCCGTGCTGCTGGCCGGCCACGAACTGATGTTGCGGCGGCGCGCCACCGAGCGCCTGTTGGAGGGATTGTACGACGCCGCCGGCGCGGCGCTTCCGTCGCTGCTGGCGTACGCCGCGTTTGCGGCGGGGGCGATCCTGCTGTTCTCCGGCGCGCTGCCGGTGCTCCCTTCCCGGCTGGGGCAGCTCGCACAGCTGATTCCGTTGCCGTTGATGGAGCTGTCCCATTTTCTGGCCAGCCTGGCGGGGACCGGGCTACTGCTGGCGGCCCGCGGCCTGCAGCGGCGTTTGGATTCGGCCTGGCGGCTGACGATCGGCCTGCTGGCGGTGGGGATTGCCGGCTCGTTGTTGAAGGGATTCGACTACGAGGAAGCGATTGTGTTAGCCGTGGTGCTGGCCGTGGTGGCCGCTTGTCGGCAGGAATGCTACCACCAAGGCTCGTTGGTCCACCTGCGTTTCACGACGGGCTGGATGACGGCCGTGGTTTTGGCCGTTTTGGCGTCCGTGTGGCTGGGATTGTTTGCCTACCGGCACATCGATGACTTGGCCGGCGTGTGGAGTCACTTCGCGCTGCGCGCCGACGCGCCGCGGTTTCTGCGGGCGAGCCTGGGCGTGGTGTTCTTGTTGCTGTTCGTCGTCGTCCGTCGGACCGCCCGCCGTCGGCCGTGGGAAGCGGTGTCGGAGCCCGAGGCGGACTGGGATACGGTGGCCGCGATCGTCCGCAACTCGCCGCAAACCACGGCCAACCTGGCCTTGCTGGGCGACAAGTCGTTTCTGCTCAGCGAGCAGCGTAACGCTTTTGTGATGTACGCGGTGCAAGGCCGTTCGTGGGTCGCCCTGGGGGATCCGGTCGGTCCGGACGACCAACGCATCGACCTCGTTTGGAACTACCTGGAACTGGTCGAACGCGCCGACGGCTGGCCCGTCTTCTATCAGGTCGACCAGCAGCACTTGCCGCTGTACCTGGAAGAAGGGCTGGACATGCTGAAACTCGGCGAGGAAGCCCGCGTGCCGCTGGAGCAGTTCGCCTTGGACGCCAGGGAACGTGACGGCTTGCGGCAGACGCACGAAACCGTCCGCCGCGAACACTGCCGGTTCGAAATGCTGCCGCCCGATCCTCTGTCGGGCTTCCTGGCCGAGTTGCAGGGCATCTCGGATGCGTGGCTGGCTCACCGGCAGATGGCGGAAAAGCGTTTCGCGTTGGCTTCGTTCGACGCCGAGTATTTGAGCCGCTTTCCGTGCGCGATCGTGCGGCAGAGCGGTCGAGTCATTGCCTTTGCGAACGTCTGGGCTGGGGCAGGACGGGCCGAGTTGTCTGCGGATCTGATCCGTTATCGGCCGGGAGCGCCGCCGGGTCTGGTGGAGTACCTGCTGGTGGAACTCATGCTCTGGGGACGGCAGGAGGGCTACCGGTGGTTCAATCTGGGCATGGGACCGCTGGCCGGTATGGAGGATCAACCGCTCGCCCCGTTGTGGACTCGGACCGCCGGACTGACGTTCCGGCACGGAGGGCATTTTTCGAGCCTCGCCGAACTGCGGCAGTTCAAGGACAAGTTCGCTCCCGTCTGGCAGGCGAAGTACCTGGTTTCTCCGGGCGGGTTGGCGCTGCCGCGCATCATCGCTGATGTGGCCACACTGATTGCCGGAAAGCCGCCGGGCCCCGCCCCGAAGTGAGCGCGCATCCCGAAGTCCTTGCATGGCAGATCCTCGCAGAACACCGGCTTCCGCGGAGAGGGGACGCTTCTCGGCAGCCGAAAACGCTTGTCGGCTGTTTCGCGAGAGTGTTAGAATTGGGGTCAGCGTGAAGTAAGCACCCGTCCACGAATGACTTCGCAGGTTGGACATTCCTGTCCGACGTAATCCGACGGGCAGGAATGCCCATCCTACTCGCCAAATCGCGGACTTGTTCTTGGACGAGTGCTAAGCGCCGGCCCGGATGGTTCACGGCCCTCCACAGCTTCCCGGCAAGGCACAATTCGGCGCGAGGAGCAGGTCATGAAACGGTTTGGCATTCTGGAAATCGCCGCAGTTGCGGCGTTGATGGCCGCCGCTGGGACGGGCTTCGCGGCGGCCAAGGACAGCAAGGACAGGGCAAAACAACTGCAGCAGGCGTCCGACATCGTCGTGCGGACGCTGCAGCGCGAGGCGCGGGAAGGCGTGCAGGACCGGCGCGAGTTGCTGCAAGCCGCACTGGAAACCGCGCCCGATCATCCGCTGGCCCGCTGGCAAAGCGGGTTCGTGTACGACGCCCCGCACCGCCAATGGCGGAAGGTTGACGACGCCATCGCCAGCGCCGCCAAGGACGACGCCTTGGCCAAGTATTGCGAGAGACGAGCTAAGTCACCCGATACGATCCCCGGCCAGCTGGAACTTGCCAGCTGGTGTGCCGACCGGAAGATGGAGGACCAGGTGCGGGCGCATCTGTCGCGGGTCTTGGACTTCAACACCGATCACGTCCAAGCACGCCGGCTGTTGGGGTACCTGTTCATCAACGGCTCGTGGGTCAGCCAGCAGGAAATCGCCGAGGTCCGGATCCGGGCGCAGAAGTCGGCGAGCGAAGCGGCGAAGTGGCTCCCGCGGCTGGAAAAGTTGCGCGACGACTTGGGAGGCCGCGGCCGGCAACCGGAGCGCGCGAGGCAAGAACTGGCCAAGCTCCGCGACCCCGGCGCGGTCGGGGCGATCGACGTGGTGTTTTGTGCGCGAGGCGGTCCCACGGCGCTGCTGGGCATCGAGCTGCTGATGAACATCCGCGGTCCCGAAGCGGCGGGCGCGCTGGCCTGGCACGCCGTGTTCTCGCCGTCGGGCCACATCCAGGAGGCGGCGGCCAGGGCCTTGCAGCACCAGGACAAGCACGATTACGTGCCGCTGATGCTGGCCACCATGCGGTCGCCGGTGCAGTCCCGCTGGCAGATCTACGACTGCGGCCAGAAACTGTTCTATCGACACATGTTTTACGCCGAAGCCTCGGATCATCGCGATTTGGCCGTCGTCGAAGCGGCGTATTGGCACACCATCGTCGCCAATCCGAATCTGCCAGCTGTCAGGCAGAGGGATCTGAATGCCGACCCCGAACTCGCGCAGCGGTATCGGCAGGCACAGCGTCGAGACGAGCAAGAGCACGCTGCCGCGACAGAGGAACTTCGCCTGATCGCCACGATGAAGGCGCTGGAGCGGGAAATGACCGTGGCGCAGCACAACCGGCAGGTGCGTGACTGGAACGGCCAGTTGTGTTGGGCCTTGTCCGAAGCCACCGGCGACTTCCGCGCCGCTACGCCTGAGGATTGGTGCCGCTGGTGGTACGACTACAACGAGTTCGAGCCGCCCAGCGATCTGCCTCTGCGGGTCTACTACCAGAACAAGTCGCAGAATTGGACGAGCCTCAGCGGCACACCGCCCGTCACGACTTCCTGTTTGGCCGCCGGAACCCCCGTCTGGACCGAATCGGGACCCGTGCCTGTGGAAAAGGTCCGGGTCGGCGACCGCGTGTTTGCCTGCGACGCGGAGACGGGGCAGCTGGAACTGAAACCAGTGCTGAAAACGACGGTCCGCGCCAAGATTCCCTTGTTGCGGATTTCGGTCGGCGACGAGACGATGGAAGCCACCGGGGGCCACGTGTTCTGGGCGTCGGGCAAAGGCTGGATGAAAACGCGGGACCTGCAACCGGAGCGGCGATTGCACACGATCCTCGGCACCGTGGATGTCGCCCATGTCGAGCCCGCCGAACCCCAAGAGACGTTCAACCTGGTGGTGGCCGACTTCCACACCTACTTCGTCGGCCGGGCGAAGATCCTGACGCACGACAATACCATCCGCCGGCCGACGACGTGCGTCGTCCCCGGCCTGACTCGACAGACGGCCGACACCGCGGATTTCTTTCGGGATTGACGGATCAAGCCTGACCCGCAATGGCGGAACCGCTAACCATCCCCCGAGCAGCGCAAGGCCCCTTTGCCTGAGTGATGCCCTGGGAGGTATAATTCGGAAATGGCGGCACAGGACCTGGGATACAAGCGGTTGTTTGCGCACCGAGAGATGGTGGCGGACTTGCTGACGGGCTTCGTTCGCGAACCGTGGGTGGCCGAGTTGGAAATGGACACCCTGGAGCGAGTCAGTGGCAGCTACGTCAGCGATGACCTCCGCGAGCGGGAAGACGACATCGTCTGGCGTGTCCGGTGGCGGGGCCGGTGGGTGTACGTGTACTTGCTGCTGGAATTTCAAGCGACGCTCGACCGCTACATGGCGTTGCGGGTGCTGGTGTACGTGGGTCTGCTGTACCAGGACCTGATCCGCACCGGACAACTGACACCTGGCGGACGGCTGCCACCCGTGTTGCCGGTCGTGCTGTACAACGGCGAAAATCGGTGGACGGCGGCTCGCGAGATGAGCGAACTGATCGAACCGATGCCGGGCGGCCTGGGGCAGTACCGGCCCCAAATGCGGTACTTGCTCCTGGAGGAACGTGCCTATCAGGAAGCTGAACTTGAGACAATGCGGAACTTGGCAGCGGCCCTGTTTCGGTTGGAGAACAGCCGTGGTCCGGAGGACCTTTTTCGTGTTATCGAGGCGTTGGTTCAATGGTTGCAGGAGCCCGAACAAGCGGACCTGAGCCGGGCGTTCGTCGTCTGGCTGCGCCGCTCGCTCCTCGTTCGCCGGATTCCGGGCGTCGATGTGCCGGAGATTGAGAATCTACAGGAGGCTAGAACCATGTTGGCGGAACGTGTCAAGACGTGGACGGAACAGTGGCGGGAGGAAGGTCTTGAGAAAGGACGCCAGGAGGGAATCGAGAAAGGACGCCAGGAAGGACGCCAGGAAGGACGCCAGGAAGGACGCCAGGAAGGACGCCAAGAGGGCGAAGCCGCGTTTCTGACGCGGCTTCTCGAACGTAAGTTCGGTGTCCTCGACGCGGACATGCGAGATCGGATCGCTCGTGCGAATTCCGACCAACGGCTCATCTGGGGCGAACGCGTCCTGACGGCCCAGCGGTTGGAGGATGTGCTGGAGTAGGACCGCTTGGCGCGAGCGGCCCAACGCAACTCGCCGCTCCGCGCGGCCAACAAACACGCCGTGCCACGCGTCCGCGGAGTCCAGCCCGCCATTTCGTCCGGATCTTCAGCGCGGTGTCGGTCTTGCGTGGAGGCACCGTCAAAGGCAAGCGGCCGTCGAAGACAGCCGTGCGCCGTGTGTCGCCTGCCCGTTCTTTCCTCCCGGTTTTCGTGGATTTCTTTCTTCCCATGCCCTTGATCGTTCCGCTGCTGCTGGTCGGGCTCAGTCTTGCCCCCGCGTCCGCCGACGCGCAGAACGCTGCCGACAAGGCGAATCCCGCCGTCTGGCGCGAACTCGAACAGGAGGTTTTCGACCAGATCAACCTGCTGCGCAGCAACCCGGCGCGGTACGCCGATCAAGTGCTGGTACCGCTCAAGAAGACCGTCACACGCTACCCGGAAGACGCGACGTTGCCGTTCCAGGGCCTCAAACTGATCTTCGATCCTTCCGAGCCGGACGACCACGTGCTCGTCACGGAGGGCGGTTCGGCGGAAACGGCGGCGGCCGTCTTGGACGAGGCGATCGCGGCGCTCAGGGCGTCGCCACGGCTGGCCGCACTCGGGCGCGATGCGGTGCTGGACAAGGCCGCCCGCTTCAACTCGCTGGAGTTTGCCACATCCGGCGATAAGCGCACGGCGCACGTCGACAGTTTGGGCCGCGGCCCCAGTGCTCGGATGGCCGCTTTCGGCATCACGCGGCGCATGCGGGACGATTGGACGGCGTTTCAAGCCCGCCTGAGCGACACGTCGGAGCGGATCGTCCGCGTCTACAAGGAAGAGGCCTTCTACTACCTCGTCGAACTCCCGGAGGGCGGCGGGTACAAGTGCCGATCCGTGCCGGAGAGCTTCGCCAAGTTCATCGCCGAGCACGGTCAAGCCGTGACGATTCCACAACTCGACCAGCCCGGCCACGAATGCCGGGTCCGCGTCGATCGGACAACTCGCCGGCTGTCCTGCGGCGGCGCCGCCGTCGACTATCCGCTGCGGACGCCGACGACGGCCGAAAACGTGGTCTGGGGCAGTTGGTCGCGCAAATCGGCCGCCCGCGGCCTGGTCAGCTGGTGGCTGCTCGATCCGGGTCAGCCCGGCCGAGGCCACCGCAAGATTCTGCTGGACGGCGACTTCCAGTACGGCGGCGTCGGCTGTGCCTGGTCCGCCGCCCGCGGCTGGGTGGCGACCTGCGATTTCAGTTCCGAGCCCTGGGAGGAATGATTTCGGACTGGGCAGTCTACGAACCTGCCTTCTGAAAGAGACGCGCCGGCTGAGGGGCGTAAGAGCCTTCGCCGATCACCCGGACAGCCTGCAGCGGTTGTTCCTGAATCTGAGTCCAGTCCAGTGCCGCCAGGATTCCGCCCGTCGCCCGTGCCGCGTCGATCGCGCGGTTCTCTTGATTGAGCATCAGGGCGAGCGCGAGCGGACGCGCATAAACCCGGTGGAGCCGGATCATCGTCCCTGTGACGCCACGGCATTTGCGCCACTGCAATTGCACGCGGTCAGCAGGCTGGACCACGATTCTCAGCCCCTTACAAGGGACGGCATTGTAGGCTGGGTAGAAGTCGCGCACAATAACCAGACGCTGTCCCGGAAGGGCACCGCCGAAACCGGTCACCTTACAACTTCAACGGAGTGCTCGCGCCGCTGATGTTCGCCGCCGCTCATGGCGGTGCGAGGGAGAACCGCAATCGTGAACACGCGTCTGGAATTTCCGGAAACGCGGACCGTGAAGTGACCCTTGGCAGCGGTCGTCCTCGTCCTCTGCGCGGGCGGGGCCTTCGCGGCCCAGATCGTCAGGGACGGGCAGTCCGCCGCGGAGATCATCCTGGACACGAACTCGCAGGCCAGCGTGCGGGTCGCGGCCGAACAGATCCAGAAGTACGTCGAAAAGATGTCCGGCGCAAAGCTCGACATCGTCGCCGCTCCGACGGACCGCTTCCCGAGCCGGCTTTACGTCGGCCAGAGCGCCGCCACGAAGGCGCTCGGTTTCACGCTCGAAGACGTCAACCACGACGGCTACAAGATCTGGGCCAAGGGCGACGACGTGATCGTGGCCGGACACGACATCGACTGGTACGCGGAGTACGGCCTCTCCAGCGACCGCCTGGACAATGTTGATCGCAGCGGCCGGTGGCGCGAGTTCACCGGGCACAAGTGGCGTTCGCCCATGTTCATCTACTCACGGGAGAGCATGGTCAGAACCGGGCCGCCGCTCGAATTCCATCCGCAGATCGGCAGCGGCACGTTGTACGGGGCGTTTACCGACAAACAGGAACCGAAGGTGGACGGCGATTTGACCAAAGCCTTCTGGTGGTACCGGAACGAGATCAAACCGGAGTACACGTTCTATCCCCTGAGAGACATGTTCACGGGCGAGACGCCCCGGCATGTCTCGACCCACGTCTCGTTCCGGTACACGCACGGATCGCTCTTCATTGCTGTCAACTGCCACGAGCCGAAGATGGACCGGATCCAGGCGAGTTGCACCGAGCCGGACAATCCGAACATCTGGTCCGGCGACTTCGTGGAGATCCGGCTGGAAACCCCGAACGGCCGCCAGCCGCGGATTGTCGTAAATCCCAGCGGCGCTGTTTATGACAGCGATTCCACCCTTCCCCGGACGGAAGACCTTCCGGAGTTCTACCGCGTCGCCGCCTGCGCGGTCCGCAAGCTGGCTGACCGGTGGACCGTCGAAGTGCAGATCGACGAGGCTTCGCTGGGTGCGGGCATGCCCACGCAGTCTTTCCCCTGGGGAGTGCAGGTATCGCGCCAGCGGTTGGCCGGCAACACGCCGGAGTTCTACCAGCTTTCTCCCACGTGCACCGCGTTCAACCGCAACTTCGAGATGATGGCCAATCTGCATGTGCGGTAACGAAACCCCGGAAGGAGCACACGAAAGGAGCACACGAATCGTGAAAGGTCTGACATGGCTGATTGCTGCCGTCGGGCTCACCGGCGCCGGCGTTTCCATCGCCGGGCCCTTTCCCGCGGATTTCCAGGAGGCGATGCGGTTGTATCAGACCCCGGGAAAGGACGCGGAAGCGGAGGCCGCTTTCCTGGCGCTTGCCGCGCGGGAGGTCCGCGGTCCGTCCGGCCCTGACGCGGCGCTGGAAATGGCGTCGCTGTGCGCGATGCAGCGGAAGGATTTCGAGGCAGCGGAGGCACACGCCGGCCGGGTCCGGGAGACCGCGCTGCGGACGCTGTGCCGCATGCGCATCCGGGAAGCCCAACGGCAGTGGACGGGCCTCGTGGAACTCGCCGGCGCCGAGGCGTTCGAGACCTAGCCCGACCGCCTGATCTACCCCGCGGCCATGTGCCGCGGCAAGGCGTACGCGATCCTGGGGAACGCCGCCGCGGAAAAGGACTTCCTCCTGGCCCGCGCGAACACCTTCGAGGCGCGGGAGTTGGGGTACGCAAACCTGGCGCTGGGGAACTTCTACCGGGACGGCGCGCGGGATGAGGACAAGGCGCTCGCCGCCTATGAAGCGGTGGCCAGGGCCGCCGTCTACGGTCCCGTCAAGTACGACGGTGTCATCGCGTATGCGACGCTGCTGGCCGTGCGAGGCAGGGGGCAGGACGCGCTGGAGCACCTCGACACGCTCCAGGTGGCAACCATTCGCTACCCGGACTGGCAGTGCCGCATCTATCAGGCGTATGGCACGGTGTACGCGGCGCAGCATCGGACCGCCGAGGCCGCGTCTGCTTACCGCAAAGCCGCCGCCGTTCCCGGCGCGTCGCAAGAGCTTGTGCGGGCCGCCGAGAAGAAGCTCGCGGGCGTGTCTCCGTAGGCCCTGCTGACCGCGTAGCAGTCCCGCTTCCAATCCGGCGTTTCTCGGAGGATGAAGAGCGGGATTCGGAGCGGCTTCAGACGGCCGCCTGGTAAGCGTCACGGAGCAGGTTCGATTCCCGTCCGAGTCACTCGTGTGGCCAAGCGGTGCGCCGGCCGCTGAATGCGAGCCGTCGATCGTCGGCGCCAGGTGTTGACAGAAACACAGAAAGGGTATACTAAAACAACATCAGGTTTCCCGCCGCGGCAAACGGATTTCCGCGCGAACGCTGGCACCGGAGACCCCTGTCATGCCGATCTCCAGCGACGAATTCGTCAGACGGCTCGCCGACAGCGGCTTGATGTCCGACGAAGAAGTTGCGTCGTTCGTGGAGAACTTGCCCGCCGAGAAGAAGCCCCTGGACGGCGGACAGCTGGCTCGCGAGTTGGTCCGGAAGAAGAAATTGACGGCTTATCAGGCCCAGGAGGTCTATTCCGGCCGAGGCAAGTCTCTGGTGCTGGGCAACTACGTCATCCTCGACAAACTCGGCCAGGGCGGCATGGGCCTGGTGTTCAAGGCCGAACATCGGCGGATGAAACGGCTGGAGGCGCTGAAAGTGCTCTCGCCGAAGGTCACCCGGACGGCGGAAGCGATGCGGCGTTTCCAGCACGAGGTCGAGGCGGCGGCCCGGCTGCTGCACCCCAACATCGTGACCGCCTTCGATGCCGACGAAGCGGGCGGCACGCATTTCCTGGTGATGGAGTACGTCGATGGCACGGACCTGTCGTCGCTGGTCAAGGAGCGCGGTCCCCTGCCGCTCGACCAGGCCTTAAACTGCATCCTGCAAGCGGCCCGCGGGTTGGAGTACGCGCACCAGCACGGCGTCGTGCATCGGGACATCAAGCCGGCGAACCTGCTGTTGGACCGGGAGGGGACCGTCAAGGTCCTGGACATGGGACTGGCCCGGATTGAATCGACCGACGGGCCGCAGGACGACTTGACTCACACCGGGCAGATCATGGGCACGGTGGATTTCATGGCGCCGGAGCAGGCGCGGGACACCAAGCACGCCGACGGGCGAGCCGACATCTACAGCTTGGGGGCCACGCTCTGGTATCTGCTGACCGGCGGGCACCTGTACGCCGGTGAAACGCCCCTGGAGAGACTGATCGCGCATCAGACCGAACCGTTACCGTCCCTGCGCGATGCCTGCCCCGCCGCTTCCCCCGAGTTGGAGGCGATGTTCGAATAGCTGATCGCCAAGACGCCGGAGGCCCGCTGCCAGACGATGACCGAGGTCGTGGCCGGCCTGGAATCGTGCCGTTCCGGGGCGGCGGCAACGCCAACCCTGCACGCCGCGGTGGAAGAAGACTTGAAGCTCGAAGAGTTCTTGTCGGAGATGGCTTCCTCGCACGCGTCCCGTCATCTCCAACCGCAGGCACGGCAGCCGGCTTCGGCCACCCGCGCCGTGCGCCGGCACAGAAAGGCCGATAGTCCGGCCCGTACCGCGAAGACGGTCCCGCTGCCCGTGGCGGAGCCGGACGTGACCCAAAGCTGGTCCGGTTCGGACGTGGGCACGGACGCGCATGTGAAGCAGACGCTGTCCGGCGTTCAGCCCCCGCTGCCGGCGGTCAGCGCGCCACCGGAGCCGCCGTCCCGTCCGCGACGGCCACGGCGGCGGGACTGGAGAACGCTGGCAGCGGCCGCCGCGGGCGGGCTGCTGTTGGTGCTGCTGGGCGTATGGGTCATCGTGCGGGACAAGCAGGGCCGGGAGGTGGCCCGCGTCGCCGTACCCGAAGGCGGCCGTGCGACCGTCGAGACGGCGACGGAAAATGGCGCGGCGGAGCGCGGTGCCTCGTCTCCTCGCCCCGGCACGCCGGGGAGAGGGGGCGGGGGTGAGGCGACCTGGAACCTTCCACCCGGCGCGCCGCCTCCGGCCATCGCGCCGTTCGGCGCGAAGCAAGCCAAGGAGCATCAGGAGGCGTGGGCCAAGCACCTGGGCGTGCCGGTCGAGTTCGAGAATTCGATCGGCATGAAATTCATGTTGATCCCGCCGGGCGAGTTCGACATGGGATCGCCAGAGGCGGAGGCGGCTAAGCTCAGCGAGGAAATCAACGCCCGGAAGCTGCCTTGGACGCATCCCCCAGGCAACGAGGTCCCCCAGCATCGCGTCCGTATCACCCAGCCGTTCTGGCTCAGCCGTTACGAAGTCACGCGCGGCCAGTTTCGCCGGTTTGTCGACGATGGCGGATACCGGACGGAGGCCGAGCGAAGCGGCAAAGGTATCTACTTAATGGTCGACGGCGTGTGGAAGCAAGACCCGCGTTACAGCTGGAAGACGGAGTTGGGTTCGAAGCGAACGGACGATCAGCCGGTGGACAATGTGTCCTGGAACGATGCCAC
>CAYUFW010000130.1:3028-20558 GCA_964443915.1 uncultured Pirellulaceae bacterium | reverse complement strand
ACTTGTCGCGGAACAGGCGGCTGAGCGTCTGGTAGGGCAGGAAGTACTTGGGGGAGCGGCTGGGCACCCAGCGTGTCCCCTCCTCCGACAAGCCGCCGCCCGGCACCACCGCATGCACGTGAGGATGAAACTGCAGATTCTGGCCCCAGGTGTGCAACACCAGCGGCGCGTCCGGATCCTCGCCCGGCTTCCGCGGCTTCGGGGATTTGCCCGGCTTCTTCCCCGGCGGCGGCGCAGCGGGGGGAGAATTCCAATCCCCCGGCAGATAGTCGAACGGACTGACAATCGAACTCAGGTGCGTTCGCCGCAAGTGCAAATAGATCTGCGTCGTCGTCAGCGAACGGTGCCCCAACAAAGCCTGGATCGTCAGCAAGTTCTCCCCACGCTCCGCCAACATGGTCGCGAAACTGTGCCGCAAAGTATGGGGCGTGACGTGCTTCTGCAGCCCCGCCGCCAAGGCCGCCTGGCCACAGGCCTTCTGCACGCTGGCTGGGTCCAGCGGCCGCTGCCCACCCGCTCCCGGAAACAACCAGACCTTCGGCCGCTCCACCTGCCAGTACTCCCGCAATTCCCTCAGCAAGCGCGGTGACAAGGGCACCATCCGGTCCTTGCCGCCCTTCCCCTGCCGCACGTGCAGCAGCATCCGCGAAGAATCGATATCGGCCGGCTGCAGGTGCAACGCTTCGCCCAGCGCAAGGCCGGAGAATCGCTTTCTTCCGCACCACCGGAACCGCGGCCACGCCCGAAACGGGCGTCTACAACGACGCCACAGCGCAAAGAAAAAGCAGCCTCGCCAACGCGACGCTGCTCACGGCTCCCCCTCCTGCTGCGGAGTGGTTTAGTTCAACGACATGTTCCACATCATCCATCGTTTCCGTTTCAGTCTGATTCTGTGTGCGATCGCTTCGATTGGGACGGGAACAGGTTGCCATTCCGTGTCCCCATCCGTCTCCGATCGCATCGCGTCGGACGGTGCGGTCCCGCACGGACCGATGCCCCGCGAGTTGTGCAAAGTGACACTGCCGCCGTACGTCATCGAGCCGCCGGACATTCTGGTGATCGAGGGAATTCACATGGTCCCGCGTCCGGAGTACGGATTGCGGACGGGAGACGTGATTTCGATCCGAGCCCAGGAGACCGTCAGCGATTCGCCCTACCGGCTGCGCAAGGGGGACCTGCTGGGG
Source organism: uncultured Pirellulaceae bacterium (assembly GCA_964443915.1). Classification (GTDB taxonomy): domain Bacteria; phylum Planctomycetota; class Planctomycetia; order Pirellulales; family Pirellulaceae; genus Anammoximicrobium. The sequence goes on along the minus strand of CAYUFW010000130.1, from coordinate 19,374 downwards.
ATCGACGCCTACGAGACCATTGGCGAGACCGACAATCGGCTGCGCAAGGGCGATTTTGTGTTGATTCAGGTCCAGGGTACGCTTCCTGGAGCGCCGATTGCTGGGCCCGCGACGATCGAATCAGATGGCACGGTGAATCTGGACACGATCCGCTTTGTGGCTGGCACTGGCGCGGCAGGCGAAGCGAGGGAACGAGAGGTCAATCTCGATGCACTGTATGGTTCGGTGGCGGTGGCTGGTCGCACCAGAGAAGAAGCTCAAACGGCGATCGAGGAGCACCTGAAGGCGAAACTGCGGCAGCCCGTGGTGGCGGTTTTCGTATTGAAGAGGGCCCCGCCCATGGGTTTTTCGAGCGAGTTTTTGGTTGAGCCGGACGGAACGGTGAACTTGGACTCGCGACTGGGGGCACAGACGCCCGTAGCGGTGGACGCAGCGGGCCGACCGATCCGGCACGAGATGCGCCACGGCTCGTTGCAGTTGGCTGGACGAACCAAAGATGAAGCACGTCAAGCGATCGAAAAACACATCAAGACGGTGTTGCCCAACCCGCGGGTTACCGTGTCCGTGCTGCGGATGGCCGGGCCGGAACAGATCTCGGGCGCGTTCCGGGTCGAGCCCGAGGGGACGGTCAACCTGGACGCCCCCATTAATGCGTAGGCGGAAGCCATGGCTGCGGTCGCGGGACTGGCGGTAGGCGAGGAGCGGCTGCTGAACGTGGTGACGCGATACGGTTCGGTGCCGGTGGCCGGCCGCACGAGGGAGCAAGCCCAAGAATTGATTGCGGAACATCTCCAAACAATCTTGCCGCAGCCGCAAGTGGCCGTCTCCGTCCTGCAAATGGCGGGACTGCAGCAGATCGCGGGCCAGCACTTGGTGACGCCCGACGGCACCGTGACCTTGGGGACGTTCGGCTCGGTTTCCGTCGTCGGCAGGACGCTGGCCGAGGCCAAGTGGGTGATCGAAAACCACTTGTCCCGCGAACTGGAGCAGCCGGAAGTTGCGGTGGATGTGTTCGCCTACAACAGCAAGGTGTACTACGTTGTGTTCCAGGGTGGCGGCACCGGCGACGCGGTCTACAAGTTCCCGATCACCGGCAACGAGACCGTGCTGGACGCCATGACCGGGATCGGGGGATTCGAGTACGTGTCCTCGCAGAGGATGTGGATTGCCCGTCCCACTCTCGATGGCGGTAACGTCCAGATCCTCCCCGTGGATTGGGAAGCCATTACGGCACAAGGCGCCGTGGCCACCAACTACCAGCTGATGCCGGGCGACCGCATATTCATTGCGGAGAACACGGTGATCGCTCTGGACACCGGTTTGGCTCAGTTGTTGGCTCCTGTCGAGCGCGTCATGGGCTTCGCCACGCTGGGTGTGTCAACGGTCAGCCGCTTCTCCGGCAACGTACTCCAGGGTGGCGGAATGCGAGGATTCTTCGGTGGCGGCCAATAGCGTTTTCGGCGGCGGCCAACCGTGTTGCGGAAACGGATCGGCAACACGGGTGCCGCAGGCCGGTCGTCTTGACGGCGTTTCCAACAGCCCAGGAGAGTACCAATCATGAACCGCGACTGCCGGATAGACCTTGGGACCAAAGCAGGATTGGCGACGATCGTGCTGGGGCTCGTCGTGCTGGGCGGCGGTTGCTCGCTGACCGGGACACCACCCGCGTCGGTGGGGCGATTCGCGGGCACTCCGTACGATTTCGGTTGCGCTCTGGCTGGAAAACCAACGGTGGCCGGCGCAAGCACGCTTTCGTATCTACCGTACCGGCCAGCCACCCAGCCTTCGGTGCCAACGCCGTACCAGGCCGAACCTTACTTTTTTGGCTATCACGGCACCTGGTGGCGTTCGTGGCCCGAGTGTCACGCCGGATGCTCCCCGTTCCCGTTGAACGGCGCGCAGTCTGACAGCTGGCTCGCGCCATCTGCCGAGACCGTCCCGGCCCCGACCCCCGTGCCCAGGGACGCGGGGCCATCCCCGGAAGGGTCTCAAGAGTAACGTGGGAACGTCGGGCTTCTTCGCTTGCGGCCGCGTGCTGCCTCACGGCAGAATCTGGTCCATCATGAACAGGCCGTTGTCGGCGACACGGAACAGCGGCCGATAGTACCGATCGCCTCGGCCCCAGCGTCGGCCAGGATACCAGACCAAGTTGATTCCCACGTTCCAAGATTCTTGAACGAAATCGGCATCGGCTCCGTCGCCGTCGCCCTCGTTCGGAATCAGATAGGCGAAATTGGTCTCCAACGCCCACGTGTCGCTCAAGGGCAGCCGAGCATCGGCGCCGATCAGCCCGTCGCTTTGGCCCGAAAGGCCGGCAAACAGGCGGGCGTCGCCGTCGCGGCAACCACCGAAACTGTAGCGGTAGAACACGGCATACAGGTCGGTCGTTTCCCAATCCGCAAGTTGGTCATTCGCGGCGGGCTCCTCCGAGTCCTTGGTGCCGAACGCTCCCCAGAAACCAACTTCGTGCGTGCTGTCGATCACCCAACTCAGTTCGGTGCGCAGGTTCACCAGGTCCACGTCCCGGTACCAACCGTCGGACAACCAGTCGACCACCACGCCGCCCTGCAGGCCCACGTCCACGCGGCGGAACAGACCCGCCGTGACGAAGGCTTGCCGCCGCGTATCGTCTGAAATCGCGGTACCCGACAAGTTGCTTTGCGTCGCCCGAAAACCGACCTGTCCACCCAGGCAGCCAAACAGAGGAATCGGCATGCCCCAATTCAAGCCCTCGTTGAACCCGAAACTGCCGCCGCCTGCCGGCCCGTTGGCGGGGCCCGTGAAGCCCTGCACGCCAGCAAAAAGTTCCAGATTGCCTGCGGGGAACAGGACCCCGCAAGGAACGAGACAGCTAGCGCATTCGCCGCAGGTTCCGTCGTCGCAGCAAGCGTCGCCGAATTCCTCGAATTCCTCCGTCGTCACCTCCATCGGCACCACATCCTCGACGGATGCCTTGCGCGATGCCACGGTCGCCTTGCGCGATGCGACGGGAGCTTGCGCGACACGGGGCGATGGTCCGCCTGCCTTGCTCGGCGCCTCGCCCAGGATCAATTTCCCGCTGACCGGATCTTCGTAGTAGACGCCGCCCTCCACGACATCCTCCACGCCGACCGTCTTCGCCCCCGGTCCGGCCAAACGCCGGGCCATTCGTGAAGCAACTTCGGGTGAACTCTGGAGCACCGATTTCGGCGCGGCCGCTGCCGGCTTGCCAGTCGAATTCTGGGCCGGCTTTGGCTGGTCTTCCGCCGCGGTGGCCATGACAGCGATCAGTCCCGCCAGACCAGTCGCCTGCAACATGCGAACGAGGAACCTCATGGCGATATCCTTACGTGGCTTGAGAGTGCGCCCCCCGCACCGAACCCATTTCGTCCGTGCCGTCTGTATCGGAAGTCCTACAATCGGAACTTTCGTTAAAATCAAAATAATCCGCAAAACCCGTCTATTCTTCGTGAATTCCCAAGTAGCTGGCCCGCAGGGTGACGGATGGCGGCATCGGTAATACGGACGCGGAAAGAAATGGGGGCGGCATCGGCAGACTGCCGCTGGCCGGGCCGATTCCATCCGGGACGGTTCGCAAAACCTTCGTACGTGGGAACTTATGCCGGAGTACTTACTCGTCCGCGTGCTCGCGTGTTGAGGGAAGGCTCGCCGGCTGATCGACGCCGCCGACCAGCAACTGCGTGTACGAGCGGAAGTCGATGTGGTTGGGCAACTGCTTGCCGGTGTCCTCGTTCTGCAGATACATGTGCCGGTAGTGGAACCATGCCCCGTTGTTCGTGCCGTCGGCTCGGACGATCATCGGGATCGCGCTGCCGTGGGAGCGGTCGGCGTCATGGATCTTGCGCGCCCAACCCTCGGTCAGCGAACGGAACAGGTGCAGGCTGTAGCGCCGGGCGTCGGAGAAGACCACGTCGCGGTGGCCGTCCTCGTCGATATCGACCAGCCGCAATCCTGCGTCGCGGCCGGCCTGGTCGGCGATCGCCGTGCTCGGCGGCAGGCTGAACGGCAGTTTGCTCCATTGGCTCTGGTCTTGAGACCACCGGAACACGCCGCTTTGGCGCGGATTGCCGACGATCAGTTCAGAGCAGCCGTTCAGGTCGAGATCGCAGAACCGGACGCCCCGATCGGTGCCGGCGCTGGCGGTCAGCACCGGGCACTCGAGTTCCAGGCCCTTCAGCCCCTCGGCTACCGCCGTCCAGCCGCGGCCGTCGAAGTGCCACAGGCCGGCGAGTTGTTCGTTCCGCACCAGGATGCTCGCATTGCCGTTGGCCTGGAGCACGCCGAAGCGGACGCCCGTCAGGGTGCGTTTGCCCTGGGCATCGGTGCCGGCGATCTGCACGGGGAAGTCGCCGACCGTCCAGGAGCGCGTTTGCGGCGACCAGAGGCGCGTCTGGCGGACCCGGTCGTTGCCGATCACGACGTCCATGTAGCCGTCGTTGTTCAGGTCCAGCACGCGGACACCGTTGTCGCTGCCGTCGTCGGCCCGCAGCGGTTGGCCGCCCAGCAGGTTCTCGGTCAGCCGTTGGTGAACCTCGCGGAAGTTGAGGACCTTGACCTTCTTGCCGTAGCGTCCGACCGCGTGGTCGAGCAACTCGATGACCTGATCGTTGCGGATCCAACGATCGGGATGGAACGTCAGCGTCAAGGTGCCCTGTTTGATCGCCGTGGCGTCGATCGCGGCTTTCATGTCGCGGACGGTGTCCGGATGGTGGTTCCCCTGCAGATTGATCCCCAACCAGTCGTCCGGGATCGGCGACGGCATTTCCCAGCACCGATGGTCGACGACGAAGGGGTAGGGGTAGTTCTCGACGTAATTGACGAAGTTCCGGTCGCGGGGAATGTACTTGGTGAACCGAGGCCGGCCTTCCTCGTCGCTCGTGAGGGCCCGCGGCAGGGCCGGATCGTCGGCGGTAAAGGCCATGAACACCGACGAGTCGACGCGCAGGAAACGACCGAACGGCGTCGTCTTGCCGAACAGTTCCGTGAAGAACCGCGGGCCCACCGAGTTCATCGAATCGCAGCAGGGCATCCGGAAAGCGATCGGGGGACCGCCGGGAATCCTGGCCAACAGATCGATGGCGTCGTCGTAGGTCTGCTTGGCTTTGGCCAGATCGCCGCCTTGCAGGCAGGGACAAGGGTGCGTGGCCGTGTGCGCCTCGACCGTGACTTGTTCGGCCGCCCACTTCGCCAGTTGCGGATCGACCGGATCTGCTTGGCTGGTCATGATGCTGACCGCCCCGCGGCCATCGATTTTCTTGAGCCGCTCGATAATCGGCCGCAGGCATTTTTCGTACGGGGCGGTACTGCGCATGTCGTCGATCGCCAGCACGATCACCGCCTCGACGCCCTCGTCACCTATCCACTGGGGCGTGACGAGCTTGGGCGCATCCAAGCCGACGTAGTACGGATTGCAGGCCTCATCGACCCAGGTCAGCCGGTTCCCCACATCGGCCGCCTGGACCTGAAACGTGACGATCGTCCACAACAACAGCACAGCCAGCGGCTTTCGCATCGCGAACTCCTTGGAGTAAGGAACCAGCAGGAGACAACTCGATCCCGTCAATCCCGGAAGGGAAAGGCCGAGCCCCGCAGGCGTCGGCAACTAATGAGATAACCGATGCGATCGCGGAGTGCAAGAACCTCGGCGATTGCCGAAGGCGACTCCTGACTCTTGCTGACACTCCAGGTGCGTTCAGCGTCGGCGTTTGGGCGCGGGACCTTTGGCGGCGCGGTCGGCCAGCAACTGCAGGGCCGACTCGAGCGTGACGCTTTCCACGGCCACGCCTTTGGGCAGCGAGGCGTTGGTTTGGCCGTCGGTGACGTAGGGGCCGTAGCGGCCATCGAGCAAGCGCACCGGCTGGCCCGTGACGGGCGACGCGTCGAAGACCTTGAGGGGCTCTTTGGGTGTGCTGCTCCGGCGGCCCCGGCCGGACTTGGGTTGGGCCAACAGGGCGAGGGCTTGCTCCAAAGTCACATCCAGCGGAGTCAGTTCCTCGGGCAGCGAACGGGTTTCCTCGCCGCACTTCACGAACGGCCCGAACCGGCCGCTGTGAGCCACCACGCTTTGCCCGCTCGCCGGGTGCGTTCCCAACGTCCGCGGCAAGGCCAGCAGCTTGAGGGCCGTCTCGACGTCGATCTCTTCCGCTGCCATGCCTTTGGGCAGCGAGGCGTTCTTCTTCTCCTCGTCGTCGGCGGACCCCAGCTGCACGTAGGGCCCGAACCGTCCGGTCTTCAGATACACGGGTTTGCCCGTCTGCGGGCAGTGTCCCAGCGGTTCATCTTCGCGCTGGCCGCGGTCCAGCATTTCCAGCGCTTTGTTCAGCGTCAGTTCGTCCGGCGGCGTGTTGTGGGGGATGCTGGCGCGGCGCTGGCCCTGTTCCAGGAACGGGCCGAATTTGCCCACCCGCACAAAGACCTCGTCGCGATACTCGCCGGAGGACGGACGGCCCAGCGAAAAACGGCTGACCTCCCGCGCGTCCACCTGCTTGATCTTCTCCTGCACCAACTGCTTCAGGCCGGGACGGTCGTTGCCCAGGAAGAACTCCCGCAGGTAGTCCCGGTGCTGGACCTCGTGCCGGCTGATGGCGTCCAAGTAGTCCTCCATCTGCGCCGTGAATTCGTAGTCCACCAGGCTGCCCAGGTGCTGTTCCATCAGCCGCACGACGGAGAAGGCCGTCCAGGAGGGGACGAGCGCGTTGCCTTTCCTGAAAACGTATTCGCGGGCCTGAATTGTATCGATGATCGAAGCGTACGTGCTGGGGCGGCCGATGCCCATGTCTTCCAGCGCCTGGGTCAGCGCCGCTTCGCTGTACCGCGGCGGCGGCTGGGTTGCGTGGCTCTTGTTTTCCAGGCCGCGACAGGCCACCGTCTGGCCGCGGTCGAGCCGTGGCAGCAGGGTTTCCTTGTCCGCCAATTCCGCCTGCGGGTCGTCGGAACCCTCGACGTAAGCACGGAGGAATCCGGGAAAGTCGATCGTCTTGCCGCTCACCTGGAAGACCGCCTCGCCGCCTTCGACCGCGATCGTGATCCGGCGTCCGCGGGCGTCGGCCATCTGGCTGGCGATCGTCCGCTTCCAAATCATCTCGAACAAGCGGAATTGATCCTGATCCAACTCACCGAGCACCGAATTCGGCAGACGAAAAGGATGGCCGGCCGGGCGGATGGCTTCATGCGCCTCCTGGGCGTTCTTGACTTTCGACGCGTAGGTGCGCGGTGCGTCCGGCAGGAACTCCGGACCGTACTCCGAGCGAACCAGGTCGCGGGCCGCTTCCACGGCCACCTGGGCCAGGGTGGTCGAGTCGGTTCGCATGTACGTGATGTAGCCGTTTTCGTACAGGTTCTGGGCCAGGCTCATGGTCTTGCGGGCCGTGAAGCCCAGCTTGCGGTTGGCCTCCTGCTGCATGGTGCTGGTCGTAAAGGGCGGCGAGGGCCGGCTGGTGTAGGGCCGGTCTTCGAGGCCCGTCACCCGGAACTGGGCGGTCTGCAGCCGTTCCGCCAGTTCCGCCGCCTGAGCGGCATTCAGCCACAGCAAGTTGGCATCCCGGATCCGGCCGGTCGCCGGGTCAAAATCCTTGCCGGTGGGAACGCGACGGCCGCCAACGGAGATCAGCGCCGCTTCGAACTCGGCCCCTTCGGGCGTGGCAAACGTGGCCAGCAGGTCCCAGTAGCTGGCCGAGACGAAAGCCTGCCGCTCCCGCTCGCGTTGGACGATCAGCCGCACGGCGACGCTCTGGACTCGCCCCGCCGACAGCCGCGGTCCGATCTTCCGCCACAGCAGCGGCGACACCTCGTAACCGTACAGCCGGTCCAGAATGCGGCGCGTCTCCTGGGCCTTGACCAAGCCCTCGTCGATCGTGCGAGGGCGCTGCAACGCTTCTTGAATCGCCTCCTCGGTGATCTCGTGAAAGACCAGGCGATACACGGGCACTTTGGGCTTAAGGACCTCGCACAGATGCCAGCTGATGGCCTCGCCCTCGCGGTCCTCGTCCGTCGCCAGATACACGTCCTTGGCCTCTTTGAGGGCGGCGCGAAGCTTGGTGACCTGCTTCTTCTTGTCCGACGGGATGACGTAAATGGGTGTGAAGCCCTGTTCGACGTTCACTCCCAAGTAAGCCCACTCTTCTTGCTTGAACTCGTCGGGCACCTCTTTGGCGCCCTGCGGCAAGTCGCGGATGTGGCCGATGCTGGCTTCGACCGCGAAATCGCTGCCCAGGAACTTGCCGATCGTCCGCGCTTTGGCAGGCGACTCGACGATCACCAACGATTTCCCCCCACCACCAGTCGCTTTTTTTGCCATGTTCGATCGACCAACTTTCACCCAAACCACTGAGACTCGCCAGCTTATCCAGTCGCCGGCTTCCACCACCGCGATGTCCGCCTCCGGGGCGACGTCCTGGAGCGGAACGAAGCCCAGAATGCCTTTTGGGATTGTATTTACGTCAAATGGCGCTACAATCTGCGGCTTACCCGGACGAGTCCGTGCCGCCATGCAGGCATCCCATTAACATCAGATACGCAAAGCTGTCAAGGGAGGTTGAGGTTAACGACCTCGGTTCCGATGGGCCACCTGAATGGAGCAGGGATTCTCTTTTTCCGCAAGCCCTATGCTCCTGCTAGCACGCCGTTTGCCTTCCGTTTCGGTTCCTTTAGGTGCATTTGCAGGACCTGTTGCCGCAGTTGAGGAAATTCGAGCATGTCCAGTCCGCTGTCCTTCTTCCGGCGAAACCAGAAACTGTTGCTGGCCGTCTTTGGCGTCTTGATCATGCTCACGTTCGTCGTGGGCGACTACATTTCGAGATATCAGAGCCAATCCGGGGCGGCGGCGCCGGAAGGGGCCGTGGTGACGTGGAAGCACGGCAAACTCTATGACCGCGATCTGTGGGCGATGCGCGAGGCGCACAACCTGTGCGTCCGTTTTCTGGATCTGCTGGTGCAAAGGACGATCGAAGCCAAGGGGCAGCCCCGAGGCCTAGGGGTCAGTGTCGTCGGTGGACGCGTCATCGATCCCGGCATTCCGCGATCGTACGCCGAAGAGGATCTGGTCCAGACGATGATCCTGGCACGCAAGGCAGAGGACTTGGGCGTGCGAATCAGCGATGGTGCGATTTTTGAATTCCTGGATACGTTGAGCGACGACGTCATTCCCCGCGATCAGTTCGGGGTGCTGCTGAAGGATTCCACGGGCGGTCGGTTTGGCAAGGCGCAACTGTTTGAGCAACTCCGCATGGAATTGCTAGCCCAGCACATGCGATTCATGGCCGGCAGCGGAATGTTCTCCGTGTCACCCAGTCTCGCCTGGGACGCTTTCAACCGCTTGAACCGAGCGGTGAAGACCGAGTTGCTGCCGTTGCCCGCGGAAGACTTCAAGAGCAAAGTCACGGGCCAGCCCACGGAGGCCGAGGTCGCGGCTCTGTATGAAGAGGGCAAGTCGCGGTATGCAGCGCCCGACGCTGCCGAGCCGGGCTTCAAACGCCGCCGCAAGATTGCTTTCCAGTACTTGAAGGCGGACTTCGAGAAGTATCTGCAACAGGAGATGGCATCGCTGACCCAAGAGCAGGGCGCGGAGTACTACGAGAAGAACAAGAGCGACTTCAAGGTGCCCGAACCGCCGCCTGCCGAAGAGAAGAAGCCAGCCGAGGCCAAGCCAGCTGAGGCCAAGCCAGCGGAACCCAAGCCTGCGGAAGCGAAACCTGACTCAGCCAAACCGGCCGACGCGAAGCCCGCGACAACCAAGCCAGCCGACGCCAAGCCAGCCGACGCCAAGCCAGAGCCCGCCAAGCCCGAACCAGCCAAGCCGGCCGACGTGAAGTCCGAGCCAGCCAAGCCGGCCGAGGCGCCTTCCACGAAACCCGCGAGCGAGCCTGCGCCGACACCGAAAGACAAGGGCGAGGCCGCGAAGGAAGTAGAACTCAATCTCAATCCTCCTGCCTCGAAAGACGCGCCGGCCAAAACAGGCGAATCCAAGCAGTCCCGAAATCAGGCCGCGCCGCCGGGCGCCCCGTTCATGTTCGTGAGCTACAACGCCGGGGAGGCCGACAAGGAAGCTCCCCAGGAGGCCGCAAAAGAACCACCGAAGCCGGAAGCGAAGGAGGCCAAGAAAGACGCGGCAGCAAAAGAACCACCGAAAAACGTGCCCGCGACGAAAAGCGAAACTCCGCCCGCTCCGAAAGCGGACGCCAAGCCGCCGACTCCTCCGGCGGGCCAGGAGAAGCCGCCCGCGGCGCCGCCCGTCGCTGCGCCGCCGGAATCCGCTTCGGCCAAGCCGGAAGAGAAGAAGGACGAGCCGCCCGCCAAGTACAAACCGTTGGCCGAGGTCGAGCAGGAGATTCGCCGCAATTTGGCCCGCGCTCCCGCGCAGGACAAGGTGACGGCGGCGCTGAACAGCGCTCGCAACGAACTCCGCAAGCAGTTCCAGGCCCACGCGTCGTGGCGGGCCAATTCCAAAGCCAAGCCGGACCTCCCTGAACCACCGCCGCCGGACGTGAACGAATTGGGCAAGAAGCACGGGTTGATCGGCGGCGAGACGCCGCTGGTGGATGAACTGCAGATCGGCGATTACGAACTCGGCAAGGCGTACCGCTTCAACATCGCGGGCAACCAATTCCGCCGCGAATCGTTCGCCGAGATTGCCTATACCGACCGGATGCCCCTGTACCAGACCGATCAAATTCGCTCGTTCGAGGTGGACGTGGAATTCCTGTACTGGAAGACCAAAGAGACCGAGCCGTTCGTCCCGCCTTTGGAGGACATCCGCGACGAAGTTGTGGACGCCTGGAAGACCCAGCAAGCGTTCCAGCTGGCGAAGGCCGAGGCCGAGAAACTAGGCAAGGCTGCCAAGGGCGACAAGCCGTTGAAAGAGTCGCTGGACCCGGAAATGGGCAAAAAACTCTTGGAGCCGCCAGCCTTCACCTGGCTCACCCACGGCGCCATGCCCATGGGATCGGGGGCTCCCATGCTGAATGTCGTCGAAGGGGTCGAACACGCCGGCCAGGAATTCATGCAAGCGGTGTTCCGGCTGAAGACGGGCGAAGTCGGTGTGGCGGTCAACGCGCCGCACACGGTCGCTTATGTGGTCCGTCTCGCGTCCGAGTCCCCCTCGGAAGAGCAGCGCCGGATGCAATTCGTGGAAGGCGGCTTGACTGGCGACATGGGATTTCTGGCGCGAGTCGAACTGCAGGGCTTTCTGAACCAGTGGCACCGCGACCTGGACAAGGAGATGCAGGTGAAATGGAACCGGCCGCCGGAGGTTCCCCAGCGGATCGAGTGAAAAACGTGCCGGAGACCTTAGTTTTTTGCGCCGAAACGACAGGCGACTCGACATCCGCACCGGCTACGGGCATAATGAACACGACGTAAGCCGTTCCAGGTTCCGTGGGCAAGAGCCCATTGTCCAGCTGTCGCTGTCGTGAGAGCTGGAAGCGGTGTCTTGCGGCTGGCTGGCTTCGAGTGCGACTCCGAGCTTGCCGAGCGCGTCCGCTCTGTAGACAGCGCCATTCGAAACGGGTGACTGCGATGCGACACGCCCTCCTTCTCGCGGGTTTCGTTCTTTGGTTCACCGCGCTGTCCGGCTGTGGCGGGGGCGATTCGGAATCGTCTCCGGCGGTGGCAGGCAACGCGCCTCCTGCTGCGGTGCCGGGCATGCCCCCGGGCCCTCCTGGCGCAGCGATGCCGCCTGGCTCGGACGCCGCGGCACCCGGTCCGGCAGGTTCGGGAAGCAGTCCCGCACCGGACGGCTCCTCCAGCGCGCCGATACCGCCGGGCTCTCCCGGAGCGCCGACGCCGGAAGGTTCTTCCGCGGCTCCGGGCAGTGTGCCGCCAGGTTATCCCGGAGCGCCGACGCCAGGCGATTCCTCCGCGGCTCCCGGCAGTATGCCGCCCGGCGATCCGGGAGCGCCGGCACCAGGCAGTTCCTCCGCGGCTCCGGGCAGTATGCCTCCAGGTTATCCGGGAGCGCCGGCGGGAGGCAGTGACTCTGCGGCCCCAGCTGGCGCTCCGACCGGCGCACCGGGAATGCCTGGAGCGGGAATGATGCCGGGGGGAGGCAGTGACTCTTCTGCGGGCGGAGTGGCGCCGGGCAGTCCTTACGGCGGCGGCGCGTATCCTGGTGGCGAGCCTGGGCAAGGTCAACAGCCTCCCAAGCCTCTGACGTTTGCGGACAAGGCGGATCTGGCATTTCGACAGGGGCGCGAGAAGGACGGCCTGCAATATCTGTTCGCGCACGCCCTGACGGGCGATGATGCCGCAGCGAAAGACGTGCTGGACAAGATGGGTTGGATCGGCCCGTTGAAGAAACCGGCGATGGCCGTGCGTTGGGGACTCGCCGTCGAGTATCAGTTCAAGGGGCCGCGAGGTTACACGGGCAGCGTGTACCCGATTGGCACGACGCAGAACCTGGCGACCAAAGGCGCAGGCGGCGCCGGGACTGGCGGACAGCCGCAGCCGGCCCTCGGGGGCGATGGCGGCTTCGCTCCCGGAGGCATGGGTGGCGCCGGGCAGGGCAACACGGCGCTGCAGCAATACACGGGCGAACTGGGGCAGAAGGTTCTCCAGGAACTCCAGCAGCGAATCGCCAAGGGCGATTTCGGACAGGTTTTGGCGTCGGCTGGCAAGACGGCTGTGCCGGGGGCGGCCGGCGGCGTGCCCGGCGCCGGCATGGCGGGGGCCGGCATGCCCGGCTCCGGCGACATGATGCCCGGCGCACCGGCTCCCGGCGGTTTTGGGGCGCCGGGGATGCCCGGCGGCCAGCCGCAGGCCGGCCGGCCCACGGACGTGGCCTCCTTGTCGACGGGGATCGTCATGCTCGGCGTGATCAACCCGAAAGATCTCCGCGAGAAAGTCGAAGCGGCCGGCGTCGATGCCGTCGTGGTGTTCAACGTCGCGGTGACGCCCAACCCGCGGCTCGGACACATCTTGAATGAAACGACGATCCGTCTGCACGACACGGTGCAGTCCAAGGAGTTGTGGGAATCGAAGAAGCTGAACAACATCAAAGTGCAACTCGAGCGCGCTGACCCGAAAGAGGATCAGGATCCCGTCGCCAGAGAGATCGAGGCCTTGTTCAAAAAGGTAGACGCCGAATGGCATCTGGGGCCGTTGCCCGCCGGTTTGCAGGCCGAACACGTGCTGAACCGTCTGCGGGGCTTGATCGGCCAAACGTACGAAAACCCGTTGCCGGTGCTGGGCGAAATCCGCATGTACCAGACCCGCGGCCTGCTGCCGGACGAGCATCTCTTGACGGCCTATCAGAAGCTGGTCGGCCAGTCCGAGGGCTCCCAGTTGGCCAAGGGCTCGGAAGAGGAGAAGAAGAAGGCCATCGAACAGTGGCTGCCGAGCGAGCTCTGAGGCGGCCTGCGGCGCAACCAAGCAGGGTGGGCCAAGTCTGCGCGGCCCACCTCGGGCGGGGAACAATCTGATGGGCTGCGAAGACTTGGCCCACCCTACGCCGATGTTGCCTCTTGCTCTGCCATCTTCGCGATCGTACAGGCAAAGTCGAACCGGACGGCCAGTTTGCCGTCGCAGGTCACTTTGGCCTGCATGAAAAAGGCGTCCGCCAGCCGTTCCTGCAGCGTGACCTCGATCTGAATCGTCTCGCCCGGCCGGATCATTCTCTTGAACTTCACCTCGTTCAACCGCGTGGCCACCGGCACGCCCTCGGTTCCCTGGACGAACTTGGCCAGCAGGACCGCGCCGGCTTGCATGGCGCTCTCGCACAGGATCACACCGGGCACCAGCGGGTAACCGGGATAGTGCCCCTGGAAGAAAAACTCGTCCGGGCGAAAAGTCTTGCGGCACACGATCCGCGACTCGTCCTGCTCGACCACTTCATCGACCAACAGCATCGGCGGCCGGTGCGGGATGGCCGCCTGGATTTGTTCCTGGTTCATGGCTCGCTGGCTCCAGCCCCTACACCGTCCTTTTCGTCAACTGGCTGTCGACGTCGTTGGCCACGATCACGCCGTAGTTGATGGCGCCCAGCCAGCCCGACATGATGATGCCTACGCTGCCGGCATGGTACAGGCCGCCGACTTGTTCCGGAAGACGGCGGCTGACGGCCAGCCCCTCGAATTTGGTCCCGAAACTGGCGCCGGCCACGTGCTTGGTGTAGTGCTCGAACGTCACCGGCGTCGCCGCCTCGGCGTGAACGATCCGCGTGCGGCAGTTGGGGACGTACTTCTCCAGCGCGTCCAGCGTGGTTTCGATCAAGTCGCGCTTGCTCGCTGCGTATTCCTCCCGCGTCAGTCCGGCCCAGTCTTCGTAGCGGGCGTTGGTGCTGGACACCACGAAGCAGCGCTGCCGGGCGTTCGGCCGTGTCCGCGGGTAGTAGAACGAAAAGGTCCGGCTCGTGATCTCGCGGCTCAGCAGCAGGTCCGTCCGGAATTCGCGGGCCGTGGAACTGAACAACAAATCGCCCGTGGATTCCTCGATCGAGTCACCTTCGCGGAGCGACATGTAGACTTGCGTGCTGGAGTTGTTCAAGCGCACGGCGCGGGCTTCGTCCAGGAACCGGCGATCGAAATGTCCCTGGCCGACCATCTGCAGGACCGTCGATTTCAAATTGGCATTCGACACGACGGCCCGGCACTTGATGGTCCGCCCGTTCACCTCGACACCCGCCACGCGGCCATGCTCGACCACAATTCGCTGCACGGGACAGCGGATCCGCACGTCGACGCCGTTGCGGACCAGTTCCCGGTGCATCAACTCGACGAGATGGTCCGTGCCGCCCTCGAAGATGAACACGCCTTTGGACATGAAGTTCGAGAACACGATGCCGTAGGTGAGGGCCGGGTCCTCCAGCGTCGAGCCGTTGGCGTAGACGATCGGTTCCATCAACAGCCTCACGACGTCCTGGCGTCCGGGAAAGAACCGCTCGAACAACTGCCCCGTCGTCGTCGCCTGGTCGTCGTAGAAGTTCATGCTGCGGGCGGCGTCAAAAAATGTCTGAACCGCCTGCGGCGCGACGCCGAACCGTCCGGTCAGCAGCTTGGTGAAATCCTCCCGCGTGTAACTCGTCGTCAGGGAGAACATCGGGTTGTCGAACCGGATGTGCTTCAGTTGGACGATGCGATCGGCGATCTCGGCCGTCCAGTAGCGGCGGCAGCTTTTGATCATGCCGACCGGGAAGCCGTGCAACGAGATGTCGAAAATCTGGCCGCCGGGCCGTTTGAACCACGTGGCCAGCCCGCCCAACTTGTAATGCTGCTCCAGCAGCAGCACCGAATGGCCGTTGCGGCCCAAGACGTTGGCAGCGGTCAGACCGCCCAAGCCGCTGCCGATCACAATTACGTCGTACTCGTCCTTGGCGTCTTTGAGGAAGTCTCGCGGCATGGGGCAGGTTGGTTCCGGTCTATGTCCGATGGGCAACAACGAGACAACATGCTAACATCTTCACCCGCGGTGGTGTAGATGCCCCAGCACTCCGACAAGAACCCCCAGATGTCAACGGCTGAATCTTCAACTACGGACCGCTCGCTGGCACCGCCGCTGTCCGAATCGTCATCGCCTGTCGCCTGGCCCGCAGGTTTCAAGCTGACCGTCGTCGTGCCGGTGTACAACGAACAGCGGACGGTCGCCGAAATCCTCGCTCGCGTCCGGGCCGTGCCGATCCCCAAGGAGATCATCGTGGTCGACGACCACAGCCGGGACGGGACGCGAGCGGTGCTGGAGCAGTTGGCGGATTGGCCGGAATTGCGCGTGATCTGCAAACCGCAAAACGAAGGCAAAGGGGCGGCACTCCGCACCGGCTTTGCCGCCGCCAGCGGCGACGTCGTCGTGGTCCAGGACGCCGATCTGGAATACGACCCCAACGACCTTCCCGCGCTGCTGGGACCGATTCTGCGCGGCGAAGCCGACGTGGTGTACGGCTCGCGCTACCTGCACGACGAGGCCCAAGATCCCTCGTTCCTGCACCGTTTCGGCAATCGGCTACTGACCTGGGCCTCGAACCTGTTCACCGGCCTGCGGCTGACGGACATGGAGACCTGCTACAAGATGATTCCCCGCCCGCTGCTGCAATCGCTCGACATCCGGCAGAACCGCTTCGGCTTCGAGCCGGAGGTGACCGCCAAGCTGGCCCGCCGCGGAGTGCGAATCAAGGAACTCCCTGTCCGCTATGAGAGCCGCGGCTACCGGGAAGGGAAGAAGATCGGTTGGCGGGACGGGGTCAACGCCCTCTACTGCATCGTCCGTTACCGCTGGTGGAACTAGCGGAACGCCGCCAGGATCTCCTCGCGCGTTCTCCCGGCTTCGCCCATAACAAACGCCTGCGCGACTTCGTAATTCAAGTACGTGATCAAGCCGTAGACGCCCAACGCGATCGCCGTCGGAGCGCAGTAACAGGTGAACAT
>CAYUFW010000130.1:2354-2925 GCA_964443915.1 uncultured Pirellulaceae bacterium | reverse complement strand
GCCGCCGTACATTCCCAACATGATCCAGCCAAACGCCTCCGGCGGCATGTCCGGCGGACCGGCTCCGTGCTCCCGGACCTCCTCCATCCGCATCACGACCATCATGAACACGCCCATGCCCACCAAGCCCAGCCCGGCAAACAACTCCAGGCCGCCTTGAACCATCATCAGGATGGCGACCACCGGCACATGGCGAGTCATCCCGCGTCCGGCAGTCGCCGGCACGGCGGGATAGGGGCCGCCAGCAGGAACGTCGCGTGTCATCGCCGGCGTTGCGTAGGGATTATCGCTGAACGGGTTGTCCGCGCCGGAGGGGCTCTCCGGCTGCGGCTCTGGCGACCACGGGTTCCCCATCGACATGCGCGCCTTTCCTCTAAAAGCGAGCCTACAGGAATTCGTAACCGTGACGAATCTGGGATGCTCGGGATGATGGTCGCCTCACTCAATCCTCAGTCCCCGGTCATCGATCGTATACGTCTGGACTTCGTCCGTACAGGCGCTGCCGCGGTGTTTGCCCACGTACAGCGCGCGACGCAGGCGGTGCCCTTCGCGGATCTTGCCCATATAGATC
>CAYUFW010000130.1:0-2344 GCA_964443915.1 uncultured Pirellulaceae bacterium | reverse complement strand
CTGGCATTGGACAGGATATCGCCTTCGTCCAGCGGCCGCGAGATGAGTTCGTCCAGCATCATTTCGTGCGACGTATACAGCAGCAGGCAGCCGATCTGGGACGGCTCGTAGCGGTGCCGCGCCGCCGCCTCGGAATGCTCCCGGTAATCCTGGCGGAACAGATCCCGCGCCACCCATTCCGGGTCTTTGCGGATGACCTGGTGATAGACGTACTCCAGCAGATTCAACTGGATCGAATCGTGGGGGCGATCGGAGGGCTCGATCCCGTCGAATACGACGCGCCGCACCCCGCCGACGAAGCCGCCGTACAGGAAGGCGATGGCCGACGCCAGCCTGCCCGAGGTCCGTTAGGGCCAATGCCGCCACTGATCCCAGTCCACGTCCTGCCGGGTCACCCGCCGGCCGCTGTAGTCAAACACGTGCAGGTAGTCGCCGAACGCTCGTCCGGGCGCATAAAAGTCATTCAGGTCCGTCCGATCCTGTCCGGCGACACAGTGCATTTTCCAACCGTACATCCGCTCCGCGTACTGCGCGTGGCTCTGCGAATCGCCGCGGGCGGAAACATCGAAGACCACTCCGCTGCGCCGTTCCTGCGCCACCCCCGCGCGGGCGAACTGCAGGCCCAACTGCGTTTTGCCGATGCCGGTCGCGCCCACCACGACGGTCAGCGTGCCCGGCAGCAGACCGCCGCCCAGCAGTTCGTCGAAACCAGGTACGCCGGTGGATAGTCGATCTGATGTGCTCATGGGGGATGTTGTGGGTAATCGGTAATCGGTGATCGGTGATCGGTGACCGGTGATCAGCAGTTGGCGACCGATCACCGATTACCCGAACAAGGGCCTCTCCGCGACCAGTTGCTTCATCTCCCGCACGGCTCGCTCCAAACCGACCAGCACGGCGCGGGCCACGATGCTGTGGCCGATGTTCAACTCGCGCATCTCCGCCATCTGCGCCACGGGCCGCACGTTCTGGTAGTTCAACCCGTGGCCGGCGTGCAAGGCCATCCCGATTTGCCGGATGCGGTGGCCGGCCGCGACCAGCTTGGCAAGCTCCTCCTGCCCCATCTGACCGCGGGAGAGCGAGTACTGTCCGGTGTGCAGCTCGACCGCGTCCGCGCCGATTTCGGCGGCCAGTTCGACCTGTTCAATGACGGGGTCGAGGAACAGGCTGACGAAAATGCCGGCAGCTTTCAGCTGGCTGACGGCGCGGGCCACGGTTTCGCGGTGCCCCACGGCATCCAGCCCGCCTTCGGTCGTCACTTCTTCCCGGCGTTCCGGGACCAGCGTCGCCTGATCGGGGCGGACCTCGCAGGCGATGTCCAGTACTTCCTGGTTGCAGGCCAATTCCAGGTTCAGTTTGACGGTGACCGTCTGGCGGAGCAAGCGGAGATCGCGATCCTGAATGTGTCGGCGGTCTTCCCGCAGGTGGATGGTAATCCCGTCGGCCCCGCCCAGTTCCGCCAGCGCGGCGGCCCAGACTGGATCGGGTTCATAGGTCTTTCGCGCTTGCCGCAACGTCGCGACGTGGTCGATGTTGACGCCTAGTTCAGGCATGGCTCCATTCCTTTTTCCACATGCTGGTAAGACTTGCGCGACCACGGACGCTGCTGCAAATCCGCCAGAATTCCGGAAAGTTCGCGGCTCGTTCGTCCGCGCAGAGCGTTTCCGAGAGAATGATATCATGCCCGAGCGAGGCCGTCGACCTGTCTGCGTCAAGAGTTGACTTTGGAACAAGAAGTTGAAGGCGACGACCTGTCCGGTCTATCAATCCGCGAGGTTTCCGATGATCGGCTTGGCCAAGCCGCTGCGTCTTGCCAACCTAATGCGGTTGGCTGATGGGCGGTTCCTGTTTTGCAGCCCTGACGACCTGTTGGCGGGCGGCTGAGGCGGTACAATGATAGGCATGGCCTCCGACATTCCCACGACCGATGAACGCAGTCAGGCCGCGCGGACTGACGCGAAAGTGGACCTCGACGCGACGCTCGTCCTGGAGCCGCAGGGTCCCTCCGCCGCCGCGCCCGCCACTCCCGCAGCGGGGCGAGCAGGCGGCGGCACCGACGTACCGCCCACGCTGGTCGAGCAAGTCATCGAACATCTCCAACGCAGCGGGATGAAGCTGCACCTTTCCAGCCAGTCGCCGTTCCGCGCCGCGCTCGAACAACTGGGGCAAACCGAGCAAGAGGGGTTCTATTCCAGCCACTACTCCATCCACGGGACGGTCGGCCAAGGCGGTATCGGGCGCGTCTTTCTCGCTCACGACCGGGCCCTGGGCCGCGAGGTCGCCATCAAGGAGTTGCTGCCGTGCAAGGACCTCCGCGACCTTCCGCGGCGTCTGAACCGGTTCG